>PAKC01000068.1 GCA_002706205.1 Halobacteriovoraceae bacterium | reverse complement strand
TAATAAAAATCTTTCTGCTTTCTCAGTATCTCCCATTGCGAAGTAGATTTTACCTAAGATTATATTTGTTGAATGGCAAATATTTCCATACCAATAATGAGACGCATATTTTTTGGGAATTTTTAAGATATTATTTCCAAGTTTTATTGCCTCCTTATAGTTTCCATCTCGATAGTTATTTAAAAACTTAGAATGATAAACACTTGATTCAAATGCTGTATCAATATTGAAACTTATACTTTTTGATTCATTATTCTTTATTTTAGATATTTTCTTATTTGGAGGCAGATTATTTACTTTATTTTTTTGAAGGGCTTTTATTGATGAAACTTCTTCACCTGTGTTCTCATTTAATTTAAAACTTCTATTAGATTTAGTATTTACATTAGTTGCAGTTTCATAACTTAGAGATGTTTTTTCCTTCTCAACCTCTAGAGATTTTACAAAATAGTAAACAACAAGTGCACAAAATGTAACTAACATTAATTTCTTCATATTGAAATAATCCCAAAACTTGAGTAATTTGTCTCTTGTTTAAATGTCTCAATATTCTGCTTTTTGTTGACAAGGTTCGTCAGTATAGATAAATAAGGAATTCAACAACGGCTTGAGTCTCAGGAAGTCTGGCTAGACACAAAATAATCTACACTACCTAAGTATCTATCGATAACTTCTTATTCTTTTTAAATAATTAGTTGATGCGTTTAAATAATAAGCTCCTGAGTATACCAGCCATTCGTAAACTTTAGTCGGAGCAATATCAGGTTTTTTGTCAATAACATCATAGGTATAACATTTAATCTTTTGATGATTATCATCTTGAGCATAAATTTCTAGTCTTTGGTAGCCATTATCATCACATTCAATCTTATCTAAAACAGCAAGATCTTTAGTGTTAATACTAATAATCAATCCATAGACTTCGTGGCCATTTGCTTGGTACATATCTGCGACTCCTCCTTTTCTATGGGGAGAGTAACGGGTATAGCGAATCTCTTTATCTTTAACTCGCGCACGACAGATAATTTGAGCACTAGGACAACGAGTTCTTATTTGAGTGAGATCCATATTAGAACCAAAGCTAAAAATATAATGTGTTTTTATCTCTTTGGGATGGCCAAAACCGCCACCACCGGGAGTTGAAATGGCAATTTTTGTATGAGCAGTAATGTTTATTTCACAACACTCAGGAAGCTCCTGCCAGTCGCCATCAATTTCGATTTGGTTAAGTCCTCTTTGGGCGTGCTTCCCTCCAAGTAGACCTTGAGGAGGAATATCACGAGCTTGAGTAAGAAGGCTTATGCTCATGTCTTCAAGAAAGTGTAAGCGACGATAAATTCCATCTCCGCCATGTTTTTGACCTAAACCTCCACTTCCATGTCTTAAGGCCATTAATTCAATGAGTACAGGAAAACGTTGTTCAAAAACTTCTGGGTCAGTTAGAAGAGAATTGGTCATATTGGCCTGAATTGCATTGGTTCCGTTTGAAAATTTTGTTGCCCCAATTCCTCCACATAAAGTCTCGTAATATTGATAAGAAGCGTTGCCAAAGCTTAAGTTATTCATTGTTCCATAACTACTGGCCTTAATTTGAAAGGCTTCAAAAAGTAAATCACAAAGAGCTTGGGAGGTTTCTACATTCCCGGCCACAACTGGACTCTCATCTTTTGGATTAAGCATGCAATCATCGGGAATAATGATTTCGACGGCACGCATAAGTCCACTGTTTAAGGGAATGTCGTCTTTTATCATACTTCGCAAAACGAACATGATTGTTGCTTTTACAATTGGCTTAGGAGTATTAAAATTGTTTTTGAGCAGGGGAGATGTTCCTGTAAAATCAAAGACAACTTTATCTTTCTTGGAGAGAATATTTACACTTAGAGATCTTTGATTTGTAACTTCTTTGGTGGCCTTAATAGGGTTTTGTTTGGATAAGGCCAAGAGAGTTTTTTTATGTGTGAAATTTAAAATCTCTTCACTCATTTGTGCTAGATATTGAGGCCCAAACTGATTGGCCATAGACTGTATTTGTTGAACACCTTTATGGTTAGCCGCCAACTTAGCCTTAATATCATTTAAATTGAGTTCGTAGTTTCGGACAGGATAATCTGCTTTCGTGAGTATCTGCTTTAATATCTCTTGGTGCAGTTTTCCTTGAGATACAATTTTTGTTGGAGCAATAATGACACCCTCTTCACTAAGAGTTTTGCTATCTCCTGGCATAGAGCCTGGAGTTTTTCCCCCTATATCAGCATGATGTCCCCTAGAAGCCACCCACATCACTAACTTTTGTTTAAAGAAGATAGGGGTGATGATTGTAATATCTGGTAAATGTGTTCCTCCAAAGAGTGGAGAGTTACAAATAAAGCTATCTCCATCGTCATAAGAACAATGTTTTTTGATATTTTTTACCGCTTCATCCATTGAGCCTAAATGAACTGGAATATGGGGGGCATTGGCAATGAGTTCTCCCGATTCTGTAAATAAGGCACATGAAAAATCATTGCGTTCTTTAATATTTATAGATTGAGAAAGTATTTGTAAGCTATGGCCCATTTGTTCAGCGATAAATTGAAATCTTTGATAAAAAATTTCTAATTCAATACGCTTATCTTTTTTCTTTTTTGACTCTAATTCATTTTTTTTGTCATCACTGACAGTAAAAATCCAAGTTCCCGTTTGGTTTTTGAAACCTGACCATTGGTTTTCTAAGACTATTGCCGTATTGTTTTCGTTAATAATAGTAAAGTTTTGAAGCTGTTGCTCTTTTGCGGTTAGCTTTAAGCAAGAAGATTGTGTTTTGATCGCTTTTAAACTAATAGCACTACACTCAATCTTATCTGTTAAGGCAACACCAAAGGTTTTTTTATAGTATTCATCAAATTTGAGCTTTGCTTTTGAAAGTTCAGAAGCTCCAATTTCAACTTCATGATCACTGCCTTTTACTTTTAAAAGATAGTATTTTTTGGTGTTAAATTCTGAAAACGGAAAATGTTTTTGGGCGAGTTGCTTTAATTTTGGAAAATCTTCTTGGAGTTTACTTTTAAAAGTCATGCTATGGGCAGCTTGTCCTATACCATAGGCAGATAAAACAGAGCTTAGCGGATGAACTAAGACTGTATGAATATTAAGTCTTTGAGCAACTTTAAGGGCCAGTTGTCCGCCAGCACCACCAAAACTTACCATGGCAAAATCACTAGGGTCATATCCTTTTTCCACTGAAATTTTTCTGACTGCACTACTCATGGTTTCGATGGCAACATCTATAAAACCCGTTGCGATTTCTGTTGGAGATAAAGATATTTTTTGTGCTAATTCATGAAACTTTTTATGAACGACTTCAACATCTAAAGGTTGGTCTTGGTTAGGTCCAAAAATTTCTGGAAATTGCTTGGGATTAATTCTTTTTAAAAAAAGATTGGCATCGGTGATCGTAAGTGGACCTCCGTTGCGATAACATGCCGGGCCAGGATAGGCACCTGCGGACTGAGGACCGACTTTAAAACGACCGTTATCATATTCAAGGACAGAACCTCCTCCGGCTGCGACTGTGTGAATATCTAGCATTGGAGCTAAAAGCTTAAGGCCATAAAAATCTGGTTGCGAGTTAAGTGATAATTCTTCATTATAAATAGCAACATCAGTTGATGTTCCTCCCATGTCAAAGGCAATAATCTTTTTAAACCCTTGTGCTTTTGCGACATTGATCGCTCCGATTAAACCACCTGCTGGTCCTGACAATAAAGCATTATGGCCTTTTAAGTCCTGACCACGACAAAGGCCTCCATCAGACTGCATGTAGTAAATATCTTTAATTCCTAATTTTTGTTCGAGGTTTTCAGTGTATTGTTTTAAATAGGGAGAAAGATAGCTATCAATGACTGCTGTTTCTGTTCTTGCAATATACTTTGACAAAGGGCTGACTTGATGTGAAAGGCTAATATAGTCAAAGCCCATTTGGGTTGCTAAGTCAAAAAGTTTAAGCTCGTGTTCCGGATTAAGGGTGGAATGCAAGAGAGAAATTGCCAATGATTTAATTCCTTGGTCTAAGATTCTTTGTAATTCAAATCTGGCCAGTTCTTCATCGAGCTCAGTAATGACTTTCCCGGTAGCATCCATTCGTGCTTCGATATGGGTTACATATTGATATAAGGGTTTTACTTTTTTGGGAGTGAGCTCAAAAAGATGATGACGATTTTGTTGCCTAATTTCTAGGCAGTCGCGATGGCCTAGGGTGGTTATTAAGGCACAGGCAACTCCACTTCTTTCTAAAAAAGCATTCGTGGCCACCGTTGTTCCTAAGCGCACTTGTTCGATTGATTCTTGGTAGTTTTTATGTCCAAGAATATCTGTAATCCCCTGTACAACTGCTGATTCGTAGTGAGGAGAGTGAGAAAGGAGTTTATGAACTTTATGCTTTCCAGCTTTATCTACAGCGATAATATCAGTAAAAGTTCCTCCACAGTCGATCCAAAATGTCCATTTTTTTGTAAGCATGGCCAGTATCGTATATTCAGAGTTTCATATCGGCAAGAATACTGCACTGAGTAGTCAGATAAATCATCGGCAAAAGCTTTTTTTTAGTGTTATGATAGCGGGCATGAAGAGTACTGCACGAAGCTTATGGACAGACTTTGTTAAACAGCATTGGATCATTTATGTTCTAGGAATGTTAAGTGTTGCCATTACGGCGATAACTCAAGTTCTGCTTCCGATGCTTATTGGGTGGGGAATTGACCTGTTTAAAGGAGGGCCAATCCCTGAATTCTTTTTACAAAAGAGTCAAAAAGCTAGCTTTGAATGGATTTTTTTTATTATTTTTATCAATGTGATTATTATGATGTTGGCCAGAAGTGGTTGGAGGATAACTTTAGGAAGAACAACTCATAAATCATCGGCGCATTATAAGGCGAAGATTTGGCAGCATGCGAGATATTTGTCGCGCTCAGATTTGAATACAAAATTTACTATTGGAAACCTCATGAATCTTTCAACTTCTGATGTTGGAGCTGCAAGATTCTTACATGGTTTTACTCTGATTGGCCTTTTTGATGTGATCTTTTTGGGATTATTTTCTCTGATAGCGATGTTTTATGTTAATTGGCAGATGGCAATCTTTGTTTTGATTATTGTTCCTATTTTACCTTATTTTATTTATAAGCTAACTAAACTTGAAATGCATCGGTGGGAAAAAACACAAGAGTTTTTAACAAAGTTTAATGAACAGGTCAGTCGGGCCATTGAGACGGTAAGGTTACAACGCTTAACCCAAACTGGTGAGTTTTGGAAAAAAAGATTGGAAGCTTCGGCAAATGATTATCGACGCAAAAGGCTGTTAAGTATTTTTACTTCATTTCGTTATTATCCCTTGATTGGGCTGGGTACTCTTTTTTCTTATTTGGTACTTTTTGGAGTAGGAATTTATCAAGTCTTTAATAACGTTATTTCCGTTGGAGAATTTGTGGCCTTTCAGGGGTTTGTTTTTCTTTTACAAGAGCCTTTGATGGAGGCCGGATATATTGTATCGGAAGTACAAAAAGGACGTACATCAATGAGGCGTTTAGCTGATATGTTTAATACGGGCAGTGATCCTGCTATTAAACAAATTGGAGAAGATGTCATTGCACAACAAAAAGTGTTTTCTGTACAAGGGCTCAACCTTTCTTATGAAGATAATCACGTATTAAAGAACATAAGTTTTGACTTATACGAGTCAGAACGTCTTGGAATTTTAGGTCCTATTGGTAGTGGTAAGAGTACTCTTTTAGAGGTTCTCGCTGGTCTGAATCAAAATTATACGGGAGATGTTTATTTTAATGATAAAGATATACGTGTTTATTCTCATGAAGCCTTAAGAAAAGAAATCGTCTTAGTTCAACAAAAAAGTTTTTTGTTTGCTGATACAGTACGAAATAATATTTGCTTAGACTTAGAGGTATCGGACTCCCAAATTTGGGAGGTATTAGAGCTAGCTTGTCTTGCGGAGGATATTCGTTCTTTTGAATTAGGTCTAGATACATCTTTAGGTGAGTGGGGAATTAATTTGTCTGGAGGGCAAAAACAAAGACTCACTTTGGCCCGTGCCTTAATTCGATCACCTCGATATTTATTATTAGATGATTGTTTAAGTGCTGTAGATACTGTGACTGAGGATCGTATTTTAAAAAACTTAAATAATTATTTGAAAAACTCTACTTTGATTTGGGTGGCCCATAGACGTTCAACGTTGAAATATTGCGATCAGATTTTGGAGCTTGGACATGAGTGAGTTTGTTAATAAAGACGAAGTTATTGGAAAAGTTCAAGATGCTAAGAGTTTAAGTTATCTTTTGCGATTTACAAAAAATAATCGTAAGGAATATATCATTTCGATTTTTATGCTTGTGGTGAGTTCCATTTTGACCATTACGACTGCATGGCTTATTGGACAGCTTGTGCAAAAAGGTTTAGTTGAAAAAAACTTAATAAACGCAATAGGTTTTGCCACGTTAGTCTTTGTTTTTGAATTAGTCTCCATTTTATTAATATGGAAGGGAAGAGAGATCCTTGCTGATGCAGCGACAAATAGTATTTTGCTTATCCGTAAAAAACTTTTTTCTCACATTCATGCCCTTCCAATTAGTTATTACGATCGAGAGCCTCAAGGGAGAACTATTACTCGAATGACTCATGATGTAGAGGGAATTGAAAACTTTCTAACTGGAAGCATTGGACGTATGGCGACGGGAATTTTTACCTTTGTGGTCGCCTTAGTTGCCATGCTCTTAACGGATATGAAGTTGGGGATTTTACTTTCACTTTCTATGTTACCTTCTTTATTCATTTTATTTGGTACCCGTCGTTACAATAGAGATTTAAATAGACGTTCATCAAAAGCATCCAGCTTGTGTAATGCTAAGTTGAGTGAGTTTATAAACTCTTTACCAGTTATTCGAGCCTTTGGTTTAGAAAATTGGTCCTATCAAAAATATCAAGAGATAATTTTGCACTATAGAGATTGTTTTTATGCAAATAATCGATTTTTTTCGCTTACCAGACCTTTAATCCTTTTTTTATGTGAACTTCCCATGGTTTTATTATTTTATTTTGGTGGCGTGGCCATTATTAAGGGTGAACTTTCTGTGGGAGTTTTTGTTGCCTTTATGGGGTATTGTAATCGCTTTTCTGGCCCCTTAATGATGCTATCTCGCGAAATATCAGTTATTCAGCAAGCTTTTACAAGTGCAGAGCGTGTGACAACTTTTCTCCAAGCAAAGACGGAAAAGGACTTACTGGGTGTAAATGGAAGTTTAAAGCCTAAAGAGTTTAAGGGCAAAATCGACTTCAAAGCTGTAGATATGAGTTATGATGGAAAAAAATCTGTTTTAAGAAAAGTGAGTTTTAATATTTCGGCAGGGGAGAAAGTCGGGCTGGTAGGGCGAACCGGCAGTGGCAAAACAACGACGGTCTCATTGCTTTCACGACTTTATGAGTTTCAAAGTGGTGAAATTTTGATTGATGATATTCCCCTTAGGTCAATTGAGCGAAATTATTTGAGAGATAATATTGGTTTTGTTTCCCAAGATGTGATTATTTTTAAGGGAACCTTAGCTGAAAATCTTATTTGTGAAAGAAATGTGAGTTTAGAAGCGGTAGAAAAAGCTTGTGAGTTGACCGGGCTTAAAAAAGTTATGCTAAAGAATAATCTTAGTTTAGACTCAATGATTTTAGACTTAGGTGCGAACTTAAGTGCAGGAGAAAAACAACTGGTGTCATTAACACGTGTTTTATTAAAAAATCCCGGGATTTTAATTCTTGATGAAGCCACTGCTAATATTGATCCTTTTTATGAGAAACTGATTCATAATGCTGTTGATAAAATTATGCTTGGCCGAACTTGCTTGATCATTGCTCATAGATTATCAACCTTAGAAAGCTGTGATCGTATTTTTGTGTTTGATAAAGGAGAGCTTGTTGAGCAAGGAGATCATCATGAGCTATTAAGTTTAAATGGTCATTTTCGGAGCTTACAAAAGAACTCTGAAGTCACGATAAGGGTATAAGGAAACATATTATGCAATTAGCTTCTCAACTTCAAAATGATAGTCTTTATATTTATGATTTGGAATTGTCACAGGTTCGCCTGATTCCTGATGCGGAAAATACTTGGTTTCTTCTCATTCCAAGGCAGGAAAATATAATAGAATGGATAGATTTAGATCTGGGAGATCAAATCCAGTTAACTAAAGAAATTGATTTTGTGAGTCGTTTGGTGCGAGATCAGACTCGTCCAGATAAGTTAAATATTGCCAGCTTGGGAAATTTAGTTCCCCAACTTCATATCCATATTATAGCTCGCTATAAAAATGATCGTGCATGGCCAAATCCTATATGGGGAACTCAATCAACTCAAAGTTTTAATCACAATTTGGTCCAAAAATGGCAAGATCTTTTTGATCAGAGTTAAGAGTCCTTTGAAAAAAGATATTTAAAGTTTTCTTGGTAAAGTGTCGAAAAGTTGATATGGTATTATCTAATATGTTGAAATTATTGTTATCTAGTTTTGTTCTTATTTCTTTTATGGCATGTGAAACTGAAGTTTCTTCACCTCAAGTATTGCTGCCTCAAATTAAATTGACTAAAGAGACTTTTGAAGTCAAAAAATCTGAGGTTCGCCGAGGGCAAGGTTTTTTTCAGGCTTTAAAAAATGTTGATATTCAAAATCAGCTGGCCTTAGACTTAATTAATTCACTTAGAGATGAAGTTGAATTTTCTAAGCTTAAGGTGGGGGATGTGCTTGAGGCAACATTCAATCAACATAAAGAATTAGTTAAATTCTCTTTTTCTCAAAATCCGGCAGAAAAACATATTGTTAGTTTTGATGGAAAGACTAAAAAATGGGTTTATTCGTTTAAAGAGCAACCAACTTATTGGTATCATCGAATTCTTGAAGGAGAGTTAAGTTACGGCTCAACTTTGCAAGACGATCTTATTGCTCAGGGGCTTGAGAGGTCTGTTGTCGCAGAAGTTGTTAACGTTCTGTTATGTAAGGTTAATTTTCGAATGAATGCACGAATGGGAGATCGCTATAAAGTTTTATTAAGTGAAAGAAGATTCTCTGGAAAAACAATAGAAACAAAAGTTCTCTATACTTCATATCAAGGGAAAAAAGCTGGCTTTTCACAAGCTTTTTTCTATGAAGATAGTGAAAAGGGTTCTACTTATACAGCTCATTATACTGAAGATGGTCAAGCTTTAATTCGTTCGGGCTTACGTTATCCTTTATCTCGTTTACATGTAAGATCCGGGTATGGTTATCGGTGGCATCCAGTAACGGGTAAGAGAAGAATGCACCGAGGTGTTGACTTAAGAGGACGAATTGGAACTCCAGTTCATGCTGTTGCCAGTGGAAAAGTCATTCAATCAACATACAATAAATATGCTGGAAATAAAGTGGCGATTAAGCATCGTGATGGTTCAGTTTCATATTATCTTCATCTTAATAAAAGAAGAGTTAACCGAGGGGATTGGGTTCGATCTTATCAAGTGATTGGAACAGTTGGAAAAACCGGAAGGGTGACAGGTCCACATTTACATTTTGGCTTTAGAAGATCTAATGGACGTTGGATGAATCCCATGAATAAACGAATGATTGCGACTCCTAAGCTTAAAGGCGCAAGATTTGTTAAGTTACAGCAACAAATTGCTCAAACTAAAGGCTTAATGCAAGATTTAGAATTAAGTAAGGTGAGTAAATATTTAATTGCTGAAATACCTAATCTTAAAACTCCAAAGAGTGATCATTTTTTCAAATTCTTTTCTGAAGAAAAAGCTTTGGGTAAGCCTAAAGAAGCACAGTTTCTAGAAGTTGTGATGAATACGGAAAATACACCTGCTCGTGATCTGGCAAAAATTTAAGTCCTACACTTGTATTATTTTTTATAAATCAAACTCATCAAAAATTTCTAAACCAAGCATTTTTTCGATTAAATCTTCTAAGGTGATGATGCCAATAAAGCTTCCCGAGTCGTCAATAACAGCCGAGATATGTTCTCTGCGTTTAAGCAGGCGATGAAAGAGATTTCTTACCGATGCTTCTTGTGGTTGAATAAGTATGGGCTTAATTAACTCTTTTAATTGAGTTTCTTTTTCAATATAAGCCTTTTGGAGATCACTTCTCATGACGTAACCTTTGATATCATCTTGATTGATTCCATAGATTAGAACACGTGAGTAGGGATAGTTTTGAATTTCATTATAGGCTTCTTGAATTGGTGTATCGACAAAAAGTCCTTTTACGACAGATTTAGGTCTTAAGACTTCATCAAGTCTTAGTTTAGAAAAAGTAACTAGACCTTTTAGTGCTCTATGCTCGTCTTCGTGTAAGACACCATCACTTAGTCCTATATCGGCCAGAGCATTTATCTCTTCTCGTGAGATGGCTTCCTTCTTACCTTGAAACATTTTGGTAAGTTTTTGTGAAATATAGACCAATGGAGTAGAAAGAAAAATCATTGGTTTCAAAATTTTTACAGAAAAAGGTAATAGACTGCGCCAAGAACTCGCTCCGATAGACTTTGGAATGATTTCACTTAAAAATAAAATGGCCAGAGTGAGTAAAATTGAAAAAATGGTCAGAACTTCACTTCCAAAAGCTTTTTGAGCTTCGGCCCCGGCACCTGCGGCTCCAATTGTATGGGCGACAGTGTTAAAAGAAAGGATTGAAGCGAGAGGCTTTTCGATATCTTCTTTTAGATCACTTACTTTGGCATAGAGTTTAGGCTTAGTGCTTTTGAGTGACGAGAGATAAGAGGGGGAAACACTTAGGATAACGGCCTCAAGTAGCGAACATAAAAAAGAAACACATAGGGAAAGTGTAATATAAAAAACTAACATAGAGCTTTTATAGTATAAATTTTGATAAAGATTAAGTTGAAAATGCTTTTGACTGGTATTAATTTGTTTATTATATGTTGCACAATACTTTAGACCTTGAGCTAAATCATAAAATAAGGGTTATGAATATGTTAAATATATTAAAAAGGAGTGATTATGAAAGACTTTAAAGAAGTATTTAAAAATCTAGAACAAACTAGAGATGAATTAAAATTGCAGGCCCATTTATTTGAAGCTGATTTAAAAACAGAGTGGGAAGGTTTGGAGAAAAAATGGGATCATGTAAGAGGACAAGTTAAACCTTCACTTGATGCAGCCAAGGATGCCTCTGAAAATATTAGTGAAGCACATAAACTTTTACTTTCAGAAATTAAAGAAGGTTACCAGAAAATCAAAAAGACTTTATGAAAAAAATTGATCTTACAGGACTGGAGCGTGTAAACCCACGCTCCCTTAAGTTTTTAGTCAGCAATCTTAATATTCTTATTTCGAAACATTTATGGGCCAAAATCCTTTTTGCCTTATTAATGGGATTAATCATTGGTTTTTTTCTTAACGTCGATAGAGGATATTTTGAAATTGAGACTATCCGATCTTGGACAAAATGGTTGGCCTTACCTGGAGATCTTTTTCTAAAAATTGTACAAATGGTTGTGGTTCCTTTGGTTTTCTCTTCAATTATTAAAGGGGTTGCTGGCGGACAAAGTTTGGAGCAACTCAAGCAGCTTGGAGTCAAGACAGGAGTGTATTTTGTTTTTACAACTATTGTGGCGATTGCCCTTGGAGTTGGTGTCAGTAAGTTAATTCATCCCGGAAAATATTTAGATATTTCAAGTTTTAATCTTGAATCAAAACTTAGTGATGCTCATCCTTCTGAAGTCTCATTGATGAAAGATAAAGAAGTCTCTCAGCTTTTATTAGATTTTTTGCCCAACAATCCTTTATTGGCCTTAAGTTCTAGCAATATGATTCAGGTTGTTATCTTTGCTATTATTTTTGGTGGCGCTTTGGTGTCGTTAAAGTCAAATGAGTCTGCACCATTGTTAGACTTTTTAGGGGCATTACAGTCAGTATGTATGAAAATTGTATCCTGGGCGATGTTATTAGCACCTATTGCTGTCTTTGGCCTAACAGTAAAAATGGCTTCTACAATGGGAAAAGACTTATTATTGGGCATGGGAAGTTATGTCTTGACTGTTTTATGTGGTTTAATTGTCTTAGGTCTTTTTTATCTTTGTCTGATTATGTTTTTGGCCAAGAAAAATGTGATAACTTTTCTTAAAGAAATCAGAGAAAACTTATTACTTGCTTTTTCCACCTCAAGTTCCGCTACAGTTATGCCACTTAGTATTAAAACAGCGACTGAGAAATTAAAGATACGCCCATCTACATCTGAGTTTGTTATTCCCTTGGGAGCAACAATAAATATGGATGGAACTGCCATTTATCAAATGATTGCTACATTTTTTTTGGCCAATACTTATCAAATTGATTTAACTATGGGAGAAATCTTTTTAGTGGGTATTTCGGCTTTAGGCGCCTCAATTGGTTCTCCTGGAACCCCTGGAGTAGGAATTGTTATTTTGGCCAGTATCTTAACTAGTGTGGGTATTCCTTTGGAGGGAACAGCTTTAATCATTAGTGTTGATAGAATCTTGGATATGAGTAGAACGACACTAAATGTGATGGGGGACTTAACCGCTGTATCTGTCTTAGATCGTTTTGTCAGCTCTCCTAAGTCTTATCATGAAGAGATAAATCAAGAGAAGGCGATGGAAAAGCAAAGAACACAAAAAACTCAAGAAACAATTGTAAAATAAGCTAAGAGTCAAGTTGGTCGTCGGCGACATGCCATTCGAGGTTTTCAATAACGCTCAGTTCGACAATATTTTTTGCATTTCCAAGTAACTCTTTACAGTCTTTACTTAAATGAAGTAAATGAAGCTTCTTATAATATTTATCATATCTTTCAGTTATATTTTGAAGAGCTTCAATTCCCGAATGATCCCATATCCTTGAATTTTTAAAATCAATGACAATATGTTCCTGATCTTGTTTAAAATTAAAAAGTTCTTTAAAAGAAGCAACTGAACCAAAAAAGAGAGGTCCTTCGAGCTGGTAAATTGTTTGACCATTTTTTTCTTCTTTTTTTGCATGCATATGTTTTCCATGCTCCCAAGCATAGACGAGAGCTGAGACAATAATTCCTACAAATACAGCAATGGCAAGATCGGCGAAAACGGTAGTTAACGAAACTAAAACGACGACAAAAAGATCTGTGTGAGGAATTTTCCCAAATAAGCGAAGTGAAGACCACTCAAAAGTTCCAATAACAACCATAAACATGACTCCAACTAATGCAGCTAAAGGAATCATTTCAATTAAAGAGGCGCCAAAAAGAATAAAAAAGAGTAATAAAACAGCAGCAGTTATTCCTGACATCCTGCCACGACCGCCTCCTCTTATATTGATCATGCTTTGACCAATCATCGCACAGCCTCCCATTCCACCAAAAAAACCATTAACTAAATTGGCAAGGCCCTGACCAATACACTCTTTATTTCCTTTACCTCGCGTTTCAGTAAGTTCATCAACAAGAGTTAGGGTCATAAGTGACTCAATAAGACCAACTGCTGCGGCTAAGAAAGCATAGGGAAGGATAAGAAGAATATTATCTAGACTGAAACTAAAAACAGGTAAGGCAAATCTTGGTAATCCAGCAGCAATTGTTGTAATTGAGGGATCTTTATCTTGGACAAAATCCAGAACTGTTCTTACCAGACCGGGGTTGGACTGATTAATAAAATAACCTATAACCGATGTGACAATAATGCCAGTTAAGGTTGCAGGAACAGCTTTTGTCAATTTGGGGAGAAAAATACTAATCCCCATAGTCAGTAAAATTAACGCTAACATGAGCATTAAAGGAGCAGAGCTAAGTAATTGTCCATCAACGGTAAATTGAGAGAATTGGGCCTTAAAAATAATAATGGCCAAGCCATTTACAAAACCAAGCATAACGGGGTGGGGAACAAGTCTGATAAATTTTCCCAGTTTTAAAAGTCCACAGATTATTTGGATTAATCCCATTAGAATGACAGCGCTAAAAAGATAACCAAGAGCACTTTGCATGGAGTCTTCAAAACTCAGACCAGCTTGTGAGTTCATTTGCATAATTTTAGCAATTAAAGGAGCAAAAATGACGGCGACAGCACCAGTTGCTCCAGAGATCATTCCTGGTCGGCCACCAAAAAGAGAAGTGATAAGTCCAACCATAAAAGCTGCGTATAATCCAACTTTAGGGTGGACTCCTGCAACGAATGCAAAAGCAATTGCCTCAGGCACTAAGGCCAAGGCAACAGTGAGACCAGAAAGTAAGTCATTTTTGAGGTTTTCAGGTCTTTTATCTATAAGTTGAATAAAACGGTTTTTGAGCGTTGTTTGCTCATTTGAGTGATGTTTGTGCTGCATGAGTATTCCATTTAAGTATAAATTAAGTCCTTAATCTACACTTTTAATCTCATAGGTCAATCAAAGATAGCAGTATTGAATTTTTTTTATTTAGGCCAGTTTTTAAATAAATCCTATTTTTAGGTATAGGAATATAAACCCTTAAAGCTAAATCACCGATAAAGAAGTATAAAATATTTAAACAAAAAGAGGTACGAACTGAAAACAAGAAGAGAAGCAATTAAAACGATTGTGGCCCTCCTTTTTTCATCTCAATTAAAAGGTTTGGCATATGCTTCATCTTCATTGGAGTATCAAAAAATAGGACAATTAATTAAAGAGAGTTTTTCTGACGTCAAAAAACTTGTTTTAATTTATCCAAAAGGAAGTAAAGCCAACTTAACACCAGTTGTTGAAGAGTTTTTTAAACTTACAGGTATTGTCGTTGAGTTACAAGAGGGCTCGTTGGATGAAATCGCATCAGAAGTTTTACTTGAAAGTAAATTAGTGAAAAAAACAAAAGTTTTTGATCTTGCTTTGCCATCAACATTTACTTTACCCGACTTGGTCGAAGCGAATGTTATTGAGAACCTTTCTCTTTATGAAAAAAAATATAAAAATTTTGAAGCTAATAGTGGATTATATACGAGAGGTGATCGTTATAATAATAAACTTTATGGAATGCAAACAGATGGTGACACCTATTTAATGTTTTATAATCAAAGTTTTTTGACGGATAAAATTTTGCAAGCTGAGTATGCAAGCAAGTATGGTAAGGCTATTGAAGTTCCTAAAACATGGGAAGAATTAGACCAATTAATTCGTTTTTTTCATAATCCTGCTAAAGAACGATTAGGGGGAAATCTTTTTAGAAATCAAAACTATACAATTTGGGAATTTTGGATGAGGCTGCATGCAAAAGGAATCCTTCCTTTTGACGAGCAAATGGTTCCTCAAATCGATTCCGATTTAGGAATTGAAGCTCTAGAGGAATTAGTAAAAATTACAGAGTTTTTAGACCCTGCTGTAATGAAGTCTGGGCTTTTTGAGAACTTTAAACTCTTTGCTCAGGGAAAAAGTTTTTGTAATCTTGGTTGGGGAGGAACTCAAAAATACTTGAATGGGCCAAAGTCAAAAATAAAAGGACAATTGAAAATTGATTTGCCTCCAGGAGGTCTTTTTAAGGGAGAAAACTTTAGTGTGCCTTATTTTAATTGGGGATGGAATTATGTTGTTTCTTCTCACTCAAAAAATAAAGATTTAAGTTATCTTTTTTGCCTTTTTGCCACTTCTCCATTTATTTCTACTCATGCGGTAAGAGAAGTTGATGGTTATTTTGATCCTTATCGACTGGAACACTATGAAGACCCAGTGATAAAAAAAATATATTCTCAGGAATTTTTGTCTGCGCATAAACAAGGGATGCAACAAAGTATGCCTGATCTGTATTTAAAAGGTCAGGGGCTTTATAGCTCGGCCTTAAAACAGGCCATTTCTATGGCCGTGATGAAACAAGTTTCACCTAAACTGGCCTTACAAAGAGTGGCGAAAAAATGGCAGCAAATAACTGATAAAATAGGGCGGAAAAATCAGATAAACCGATGGCGAGAGTTAAAAAACTCTTATCCGGCAAAACTTAAAAAAGTTTATAATATATGAAACTAGCTAAAAATATTTTGTTGGTTATTTTTATATTTATTTTGGCAAGTTTATTTGCAGGACTTACGGGATTGTATTTTAATGAAATTAACAAAAAATCTTTAATGCAAAATTTTCATAACCATTTTGAAAAAACTCAAGTTTTTTTAGATAATGAAATTCAAAAAAATGAAAAACTTTTAGATATATATCAAATATTTTTTCAAGCCTCTCAAAGTGTTGATCGAAGTGAGTTTCGCTTATTCTCTAATGGAGTCATCGCTGAGTACGAAGTTAAAGAGATATGTTGGCATAATACTGATGGGGAACTTGAAGTTGCTTTTCATGGATTAAAAGAACTATGTGGTAGTTTTGACTTTCTTGAACTCTCAAAAATAATTTTAAAACAAGAGCCTTTATTACAAATGTCTAGTTTTGTTTCTGACCAACGAAAAAAAGGATTTGTTACAGTCTTTTTTACTCTTAAATCCATCGTTAGAAATGATGATACATCTATCTTTTCGGATTCATTAGTTTTAAATGATTCTTTTAAAAATAGACTTGTTCATTATGACTTTAATTTAAAAGAAATTTCAGAAAATAAAGAACTTATTGAAGAAGAATCAGGGTTTTATCGTTATACAGAGTTAATACAATCAAATAATATTTCATTTCTCTATCTTAGTTATTTAAAAGATGAAATTTTAGAAAAAAATATTCGCCTTGAAGATTATCAAAAAATAATTATTGTGCTTGTTTTTATTATCTCATTTCTGATTGGAATGATTTATCTTTTTTTGATCTTTGCTAAAGCGAGAGTAGAGCACACAGTGGAGATGAGAACAAAAGATCTCGAACATGAGATCGACTTGCGTAAAAAGGCACAACAACAAGCAGAGGAGCATGCTTATGNCAAATCAATTTTCTTGGCCAATATGAGTCATGAGATTAGAACACCTTTGAATGGCTTATTGGGTGCGGTACAGCTCTTACTTAAATCTGACTTAAAGCAAGAACAACGAGAGCTTTTATTACTTTGTCAAGAATCAGGAGATAATTTACTTATCATCTTAAATGATATTTTGGATTTTACAAAAATTGAATCTTCAGAGATTCAGTTAGAACAATCGTCTTTAGATATTTTAAGTATGACTGAAGGTTTAGTTAAGCTTTTTGAAACCAATATCAAATCAGATAATGTTCAGCTGAGTTTTAAAACAAACTTAAATCATCTTTATTATTTAGGAGATAGTACACGGCTTAAGCAAGTCATGAGTAATTTTCTTTCGAATGCCTTGAAATTTACAGAGCAGGGACAGATTGAGGTAAGCTTAGAAACACAGAAGAAAGACGAAGATATCGATTGGATCATTTTTAAAGTTAAAGATAGTGGAATTGGAATTGAAGAAAAGTTTAAAGAGTATATTTTTAATCCGTTTACCCAACAAGATGAAAGTGTTGTGAGAAAATATGGAGGTACGGGATTAGGTCTTTCGATTTGTAAAAAAATAGTTGATCTTATGCAGGGAGAGATTTTATTTGAGAGCACATATAAAAAAGGTTCACTCTTTGGCCTTAAAGTTCCTTTAAAGAGAGTTGACCGACTAGAACGTGAAAGCAGAAAAGAAGGAAGTTATGAGGGCATTTCTATTGCAAAAGTTCTCATCGTTGAAGATAACCTAATGAATCAAAAGATTTTGTCAAAAACATTAGAAAAAATGAAGATTGATTTTGATATCGCTTCTCATGGAGAAGAAGCTTTGAGTTTAATTCACTCTCAGATGTACTCTTTAGTTTTTATGGATATACAAATGCCTGTTATGGATGGGGTTCAAGCCACCAAAAAAATTCGAGAGACCTTTGATGCGAAAGCTTTGCCTATTATTGCTTTAACTGCGAATGCATTTGAAGACGATAAAAAGAAATTTCTTAGTGTGGGAATGCAAGATATTGTCTCTAAACCTTTTAAGTTACATGAAATTTCTTATATGATTCAAAAGTATGCCAAGAAAGGAAGCCATTAAATGTCTCCTGAAATGATTGCTCTTTATGGGACATTATTAGCTGGCGTAGCGACGGGACTGGGAGCGATTCCCATCTATTTTAAAAAAGAATTTTCCAAAAAAAGTTTGGATGTTGGACTTGGCTTTAGTGCAGGAATAATGCTTGTCGCTTCCTTTGTTTCATTAATTATACCAGGTATCGATAAAGCGCAAAACATTTTAAGTCCCCATCTGGCCTTATTTGTGGTCTTATTGTCGTTATTGGTGGGGTATCTATTTATTATTTTTATACATGATTACTTACCCCATGAACATGTTTATAAGAATAAAGACATGCGACATGATAAAAACTTGAGTCGTATGACTTTAATTGTATTGGCGATTTCTTTACATAACTTTCCTGAAGGTTTAGCTGTCGGTGTAGGTTTTGGGGCAGGGAGTTCTTCTGAGGGACTTGTATTGGCCCTGGCCATCGCCTTACAAAATATGCCTGAAGGACTTGTGGTGGCGATTGGTTTATTAGGGGAAGGTGCCACTAAGAATCGTGCTTTTATGATGGCCTTTTTATCTGGTCTTGTAGAGCCTGTTGCAGCAGCACTTGGTTATTTTACGACTGATATTTCACGTTACTCACTTCCTGTGGCATTGGGTTTTGCAGGGGGGACAATGCTTTTTGTTATTTGTCAGGAGATGTTGCCAGAGTTGTTTCGACAAGGGCATGAGAAGAATGCAACTTTAGGAGTCATTACTGGGGTTATTTTGATGTTAGCGATTAATTATTATCCTATTTGACATGCTTCTTTAAATCGACTTGAGAGCTATATATTTTGAGTTCATCAAGTTGAATAAAACTATTGGCCAACCAAAATTCTTTATATTTATGGGCAAGTAAATAATCAACTCGAGTCCCTTTTGTTATTAAGAAAAAGTTTTCTTGCATAAGACGTTGTGACAACTGGTCTAGGATTTTACATATATCATCCATCTCACTAAAGTCATAAATAAAATATATCTGGGCATTAGGAATTATAAAGTCTTCAGCTAAAACATTTTTTTGGAGGACAGAACAATTTTGTAGATTAAATACGTTAAAAATACGGTTAGCTTCTTCCATTCTTTTTCTTATGATTTCATAACCAATAAACTTTGAGGTGGGAAAAATTGAGTTCATCACGAGGCCGACTCTGCCATATCCTGCACCAATGTCGACTACTGTTTCAATGTTATATTCTTTTAAATAAAGCAAGGCTTCATATAAATCATTATAAGGAGTTTGTAGCGCTTGAGGGTGTAAACCTATCCATGTTTGAGTCCCTTTAAAATGCTGTTTTTTATTACTGATATCATTGGGTTGGTAATAAGCACGATATTTTTGCAGTAGCTTTACCTCAATCTTGGGAATTCTAAAGCCAAGTTTTTTATCTAATTGTTTCGCATGAACTTGAGGATGGAGATCGGAATTTCTTTGATAGAGTTTAGTTGATTTAATCATTTCAGGGGAAGTTAAGGTCATAAAAGCTCTTATATTATCTGATCGATGTTAGTTAGAATTAAAATAGAGCTTAATAATAAAATGAACTATAGAAAAACTAATACAAAGGCAAGATAGCTTATTCTTATACAGAGATCAAGTAAGGATCAACTCAATGTTTTATAAGTTTATTTAAATCTCAACAGCTGCTATATTATGGGAAGAAATGTTAGTTTTGAAAGGAGAATATGATGCATATTGTAATTTTGTCAGTAAATAAGCATCTTTACTCAACAAAAAGAATGGTTGAGGAAGCAAAGGAACTTGGACATACGGTTGAAGTTATTCGACCGACTGAGTGTTTCATGGATGTTTCTAGTGGAGCTCCAATGGTTTATTACAAAAAAAGAAAATTAAATAAAGTTGATGCTGTTATACCAAGGATAGGAGCTTCTATTAGCAGTTATGGGATGGCCATTGTACGTCAATTTGAAATGATGGGAGTGTATTGTCTTAACTCATCTAATTCTATTGGAAGATCGCGGGATAAATTGCGTTCTTTACAAATCTTGTCCCAAAAAGGACTTCCTTTACCGAAGACGAGTTTTGCAAACAGCACTCAGCAAACTGAGACTTTGATTAAATTAGTTGGAGGGGCCCCCACTGTGGTGAAATTGCTAGAGGGCTCACAAGGACGAGGAGTTATCTTGGCCGAAACTCATCAGGCTTCTGAAAGTCTTATTGATGCTTTTAGAGAGCTTAAGGCCAATTTCTTAGTTCAAGAATTTATTAAAGATGCAAAAGGAGCAGATATTAGATGTTTCGTTATTGGTGATAAAGTTGTCGCAGCAATGATGAGACAGGCCAAAGAAGGAGAGTTTCGCTCAAATATCCATAGAGGTGGAGTTGGCTTACAGGTTAAAATTACCCCCGAAGAGAGAAAAATTGCGGTAGCTGCAGCTAAGGCCATGCGTTTAAATATGGCCGGTATTGATATAATACGTTCGGGAAGTGGCCCAAAAATTTTAGAGGTGAATTCTTCGCCAGGCTTAGAAGGAATTGAAAACTGCACGCAAAAAATATTGCTCAAAATATTATGAAATATGTGGAAAATAATTACTCGATTGTGAAACAGGATAATTAAGTTGAAAGAAAATGTATATCAGTTGAATATTGATGATTTTGAAGTTGGAAAGTCACAGACAAAATTAGTGGAGTTCCCTTCTTTTTATGGATTGCAAAAAGTTCAAGCGCCAGTTTATGTTTATCGAGCTGGTCAAAAGATTTCTCCTTGTGTTGTCGTTACGGCTTGTATACATGGAGATGAAACGAATGGAATACGAATAGCTCAATCTTTGATGCTTAAAAAACTCAAGTTAAGTCAGGGCACTTTAATTATTCTTCCAGTGGTAAATATTTATGGTTTTATGAATAAACTAAGATATTTGCCAGATAGAAAGGATTTGAATCGTTGTTTTCCAGGACATCCTAAAGGAAGTTTTGGTTCACGTTTTGCTGACTTTATTTTTCAAAATATTACTCGCTATGGGGATGTTTTTATTGATTTACATTCTGGAGGTCCTGGACGTTTCAATGTTCCCCAAATTCGTTGTGATTTAAAAACACAGGGGATAAAAGAACTGATAGAAGCAATTAGTATACCTTTAGTTGTCAACAGTTCTTTGCGAGATGGTTCGTTACGTCAAGCCATTTCAGATTTAAATAAGCCTTGTATTGTTTTTGAAGGAGGCGAAGGTCTTAGGGTTGATGAAACAATAACAAAATATGGCGTCAACTTAGTTCAAAGTATTATGGCCAAATTGGAAATGATTCCGGCCAAGTCAAAATATATCAAAGATAAAGTGATTATAAAGAAAACAAAATGGGTTCGGGCCCATGAAGCTGGAATTTTAATTAATAAAGCTCACCGAGGAAAAGTTGTCAAAAAAGAGGAAGTTGTGGGAGAGTTAAGAGATATAAACGGAAAATTAATTACCAGAATAAAAATGGAGCACGATGGAGTGATCTTAGGTATCAGCCAATCAGCAATGATCATGGCCGGTGATGCCTTGTATAATTTAGGTTTCCTTAAAGAAAGCCCAAAAGATGAAGATGAAGAATTCTTTGATTATTTTGACTTTGAAACTTAGGGGCCAATGTCATTAAGTTAGCTTAATATCTTTAGCATATTTGCTTTTTCTTTATAAGAAGAGCTATGATTGCCAATGATTTATTTGGAGGTCATAATGCGGTATATTTTTTGTCTGTTTTTGTTTGTTTCCTGTTCAATTCAGCAAGTAAATGAGGTTATAGAAACAAAAAATCGTCCATGGTATGTTGAGTCAAACAAGATAGCAATGGAGTTTACTAGGGATATTTCAGAAATTTATCCTGAGATAGGGTCGAGTTTTGGATATGGTGAATTTGATAAAAAAGGAATGAATTTAAATTCAAAGACTCTTGCTAAGAAAAAAAAATTATTAAGAAAATGGCTAAAAAAGCTTTCTAATTTGGTGACAAAAACTCATTCAAAGCATTTGAAAGCAGATATGATGATCTTAAAGGATTATGTCCAACGGGATTTAGATTGGATTTATGCCGAAGAAAAATTAGCCTTTATACCTTTTTATGCTGCTAGTGAACTTATTTATCACCATCTTGCAACTTTGATTAATGATCAATCACCTTTAAAAAGAAAAAAAGATGCAGTGGCACGTTTTAAGTTTTATATGAATGACAAGAATAAAAATAATCTTGTTGATGCTTTTTTAAATGAAACAAATCGTTTTGAAAAACAATATAAGGATTTGAATAAACTTTATCCTTATAAGGGAGAAGTAAAAAAATACTTAGAAAATTCGAAATCTTATGTCGCTGGGATAAAAGATCTGTTGGAAAAATCAGGAAGAGATGATTGGAAAGATGCATATCAAATTTTAAAAGCTAAAATAACTTATTACGACAACTATATTAAAACTAATTTTTTAAAAAAAACAAGAGACAAAGCGAACCTACCATTTGAGCTTTATAAAATGAACTTAAGAGATAGTGGAGTTACAAAAGAACCAGTCGATCTTATTAAAAGAGGGAAGAAAGACTATAAGCGAATTTATAGGCAGTTTATAAAACTTGCCAAAAAAATTGCAAAAAAGCATTCTTTAAAAAGTGATGACCCAGTTTCTGTTATTCGTTATTTAAAAGAAAAGCAAGTCACTAGCTTACAAGATGTTGAAAAACTTTATCAAAATGCTAATAGAAAACTTGAGAGAATTATTAAAAAACATTCTTTAATAACTTTACCTAAAAGTGAGCTTCAGATAAGACTTGCGGGTGATGTTGAAAGTAAGGCGAAGCCTGTCCCTCATTTAAATCCTCCTCCGTTGGTTAATAATGATGGAATCTTGCCCGAATTTGTTGTGCCTACATCTACATCAGGAGAGCTACCTTTTGATGATTTTTCTTATGAAAGCGCAGCTGTTATTTTGACGGCACATGAGGGACGACCTGGACATGATTTACAGTTTAGCCGAATCGTGGAGAATGAGGTGTCTTTTATTCGAGCACGATATGCTATGAACTCTACAAATGTTGAAGGTTGGGCTTTGTATGCAGAAGACTTGGTTTTTCCTTATTTAGATTTAGAAGAAAAGTTTATTGCTTTGCAAACTCGATTGTGGAGAGTTGCACGTTATTATCTGGATCCAATGGTGCAGATAGCTCAAGCAAGTTCAGAAGATGTTATAAGAGTTTTTCATGAAAATTTGGGTGTCTCTAAAAAAATGGCTGAATTAGAATATCAACGATATGCCTATCGATCTCCAGGGCAAGCAACAGCATATTATGAAGGATTATTAATGATTAGCAAGCTTAAGGATGATTTACAACAGAAGTATGGAAAACTTAATTTGAAATGCTTTAATGACACATTTGTTTCTTTCGGTCTCTTACCTCCAGCGAAGATGAAATTGTTCTACGAAGATTTTAAAAAATGTAAAAAATAAGGATTTGAATAATGTTACTTATTGGCTCAAAAGCTTCGCCTTATGTTAGAAAAATTAGGCTTCAACTTGGGCAAGAAGTTTATAAATTCCTTGCTGTAGATATTTTTAGCGATGAGGGAAAACAGATTGTTCAAAAGTATTCTCCTTGTTTGCGTATTCCAGTTCTTGTTGATGAAAAGACGACGATATGGGACTCATATCTTATTGCTCAATATCTTGAGGATAAAACTTTTGATTTAGAAACTAAAAAAAACTTATTCTTGATCAATGAAATGACTGATGCGGGTATTCAGCTGTATCAGCTTAGAAAATTTCACTTAGATGAAAGTGATACTTCGGTCTTTTCCCAAAATAATCTGACACGAATAAAAAATATTTTGTCATACTTTGATCAAATGTCTCTGGAGTGGAATCTTCTCGGGAGGTGGGTTTTTTGTACTCTTGATTGGTTTTTATATCGTGATATTTATGACTTTAGAAATGATTTTATTCACTTAAATCATTTTTATCAACAATCACAAAATGAGAAATATGTTCAAGAAACAGATCCAAGATTGTGATATAATTATTGAAATGAAACCGAGATGAAATAAAAAGGAGTGGCTTTGAAATTATTTTTAACGGGAGGGGGAGATCAAGAATCTTTTAAAAAAATAGATCAAGTATTTTTGAAAAATCTTAAACCCGATAGTCAAGTCGCTTTGTTGGCCCATGCTTGCGAAGATCAGCAAGAGGCTTTGGAAAGAATCGTTTATTATTTTGAACGCCCTCCCATATCTCAAATTGACCTTATCAAAAAACCTTCAGAGGAAATATTAAATTATGATGCCCTTATGATCGAAGGAGGCAATACATTTGAGCTTATTCAACAAATGCGTGAAAGCTCATTTTTTAATCTCATTAAAAAGTTTATAGACTTAGGTAAACCTATTTATGCAGATAGTGCTGGGGCCATCATTTTGGGGCGAGATGTTCATACTGCTTTTTTAGGAGATGATGGAGATGATGATCAATTACGTTTACAAGACTATAGAGGTCTTGGCGTTCTTGGGGATTGGTGCTTACATGCTCACTCAACAGAAGATGATTATGAACAATTGCAAGACCTTTTATACGATAAAGGATGGCCTATTTTAGCCTTAAGTGAAGAGGCATCAGTCTTTATTAATAAGGATGAAGTGGAGGTTCTTGGGCCTGATGATTTGTGGGTAATTGACTTTGAAGGGCAAAAGAAAATTCCACCAGGGCAAAAGATCGTTTTATAAGATAGAAAAGGGTTTAAAATGAATTTAGTCGAATTTTTAAAACAACAAAGGGGATTTGTACCGCCACTTTCGGATAAGTATGGAGAATGGCTAGGTTATGAAATTGAGCATTTTGATGTTTCAAAAAAAACTTTAGTTACGAAGTTAAAGATAAGACAAGAACATCTTTCTCCAAGTGCAGCAGTTCATGGAGGGGTTGTTTCTGGCTTTTTGGACTTTTCTTGTGGCTGTGCTGTCATTAATTTGTTAAAAAAAGATGAATTATGTTCCACTGTTGATTTAAATGTAAAATATTTCAAACCTCTAAAAGAAGGTGATGAAATTATTGCTAAAGCTAAAGTCGTCCACCATGGAAAAACCTTAAGTTCAGTTGTGGCCCATGTTTTTAAAAAAATAAAACCTGAAGTGGAAGTTGCTATGGCTTCGGCTACATTTAATATTTATAAAGTTTCTAACTGACCTCACAAATTGAGGATCGAGAAAGTTTATTAGAAAAATTTTCCCTAATTATATTTTATGATTCTATTAGGTAAAGATCTTGTTAGTCCTGTCGAACAAAGCACTCATGGAGTGTAAGATGAAATATAAAATAATTGTTATTAATGATTTTTTTTCCCAAATAGAAGATCCTGATGTCTCAATGAATTTTACTAAGTTAATGGCCATGAAAAGAGATGGTTATTGGTCTAAGCATAACGAGAGTTATTTACCTTTATCTCAAGATGACTTTGTTGGTATTCATGTTCTTCTGGTTGATGAAGTTCATGGTGATATTATTATGGCATTTAAGACAACGACAAAGTCTATATGCCAAAGATATAGGATAAAATTTCCTATGGATGAATATTTAGAAATTGCAAGTGATATAGATAAAAAAATGGTATCTAATTTTACCTCTAAGTTCCATAACTCTGAAATAACATATTCTGGAGGTTGGACTATCAATCCAAAGTTTAAAGGCTTTGGATTATCAAATGAGTTTAAAGAAATTTATACGGCGATTCATTATCATGTTCACCATTCATACAATTTGAATTGCTTAATTGCGATTGGCGTTGTGAATTTTAAAACTGACGAATTCTTCGATAAAATTTGGGGAATGACTGCTTTTACGGGTACAGCTTATAGTTTGCCGTCTTGTCCCTATTTAAAGTGTAAATTCATACATCTTGATTTGGCAAAATCCGCAGAGAAAAAACTTGAGCTGGCCGAAAAGTATCATGAACTTTGGGCAGCAAGACAGGAATTTATTGTAAAAGAGAAGTTTGCTGCTTAGCTGTATTTTTCATATAAATATGGAAAGTTTCTGATGATTGACTGGTCGGAGTTTCTATATTCTGAACTTCTATATATCCATTATTCGATAAAATTGATAATGCTTGGATAGATGCGGCCCTAAACTTTATTGCCTGTATATTTGTGATTTCATTAGTATGAAAGATATCCTTTACTTCAGGACGAATGGTACCTGAGAAAATGAACTGGCCATAATTTAGTGGCGTGACAGTGTAGATGAAGTTTTTATCATAGCTTAGTGCATTTTTTGCTACATGTTTAGCAATGTTTAGTCCTGATTGATTTCTTAATGTTTCTGATATTAATTTATTACGGGACTGAGACTTATAACTAAGCATTGCCATAGATAAATAATTTGAGTCACTGATATTGTAGTTATCGCTTATATCTGCTAGTAAGCTATTTGCTAGCTTTATATTTACCATGAGTGAATCATTGATTAAAGCTTCTTTTGAAATTCCATATTTGTTAATTAAATATTGAGCGGTCTTATCATTTGTAAAGTCTCTGATATGATTAATTATTGCACGAATATTAGACATATAAGTGCCAGCATTTTGAACATATTTGGTAGGTATGGCGCTTGATGGATTATAAAATTTTGTCTTTATTTGTTTATAATCAACAGAACCATTCGCAATATCATTGATATTTATTTGAAAATAATCAGAAAGATTAATTAGATCTTTCAGCGAAAAATTATTTTGTTGTAACTTTTTGTCGTATTCATTTTTTGTTACAGCTAAAATATTTCTAATATACTCATCATCACAAAAGAAAGAGTGTTTTATTTCCCGAATAAATCTGTTTAAGTTTGGCGTCACAGGCTATAGTTGAATGTTAAAAGTATGTTAATGTGTTTTGTCATCTATATTTGGTATAGCTTCTATCAGTATCCACTAGTCGTTTGAAATCTAACAAAATTATCTTAAGTAGTCACTAATATTATCTCTAGTAAGAATTTTTAACAAAATATTCTACGCTTAGTTATGACTGGGTGAGTTATTTATTTATAATTTTCCGTCTTACTTCTTTTAGGCTTTATCGATAGAGTATATATAACAGGAGAGTTTATGAGTTATGCTTTAAGAGATAAAAATGAAGTTAATCGTTTAGATGCACAATCACAAAGTGCAAAGTTTGATATTTCTAAGGAATTAAATTTTTTTTCTCCAAAGAACAATTCTAGTGTTCTAGAGATTGGATGTGGAGCAGGAAATGTTATTTCATATCTTAATGGAGCTTATAAAATTAAAGCCTCAGGCTGTGACTTATTAGAGGAGCATGTACAATACTGTAAAGAGAATTGTTCCTCTCAAATTAATTTCTTTCAACATGATATACGTAATACCGAGATTGATGAAAAAAAATATGACTATATTATTATGCGTTATGTTGCTCATCACTTAGGAGTTAGAGATTTTGAAAAGAGTATTAAGAATATCTTAAAATCATTGAAGCCTGGAGGAGAGCTAATTATTATTGATGTTGATGGACTGATGAAAAATATAGGTACTGAAAATAGACTTCTTAAAAAATACTTAAGCTGCTATGAGGAAGGTTATAGTGGAGATTTTGAAATGGGAAGAAAAATACCTAAGATTTTATCTAAAGAAAATATAAGGGAAATGGAAGCTTTTGCGGAATTTGTTAATTTTTGTACACCTCAAGAGCGTGCAGTTGAAGCTGAACAATGGAGGCAAAGACTTATGAATTCTAAAAAAGTAATGGCCGCAAGTTTTGAAAGTGAACTTGATTATAATAAGTTTGTAAAATTGTATGTTGAAGAAATTCAAAAAACAGATACTTTATTTTATTTTATAAAAACAACAATTAGAATAAAGGTTTAGGTTAAGTGAAATTAAATCCCTTCAATAAAAAAATTGGTATTGCTTTGGGTGGGGGAGCCGCTAAAGGCTTGGCCCATGTTGGCGTTTTAAAAGCAGTAGAAGAAAATAAAATAAAAGTCTCTTGTATCTCTGGAACTAGTGTTGGGGCGATTATTGCTAGTTATTATGCTTTTGGTAAAGAACTTAAAGATATTGAAGTCTTTTCTGAAAAACTACGTGCTAAAGATGTTTTTAAATTAACTCTAAATAAGAAGGGATTTTTAAGTACAGATTCAGTTCGTAAAATGTTGCACAATGATATAGGTGATGTCAAAATCGAGCAGGCCAGAATTCCTCTGGCCATATGTACTACAGATATTAGGACTGGAGAGTCAGTTATTTTTAAGCAAGGTTCGTTATTAGATGCTGTTTGTGCCTCAGTCGCAGTTCCTGGTATTTTTTTACCTGTTGAAGTACAAGGGAGGCTTTTAGTTGATGGAGGGATTTCAAATAATCTACCGGTAAAAGTCCTTGAGCAAATGGGAGCTGGGATAACCATTGCCGTAGATTTAAATGGGGTAAATCGCTATCCCGAGGTACATAACTTTATTGATATTATTGGTAATGCTATTGATATCGCAATTGACCTTAGAACCAAAGAGCAGTTGCAATTGGCAGATATTAAAATTTCTCTTGATTTAGGAGATTATAGTCGTTTGGATAATTCTCATCAAAAAGATATGTTATTTGATGTAGGTTATGAGGTGGCAACTAAGCAAATTTCAAGGCTGTTTTGGTATCGTCGTTTGAGTCTTTTTTATTACGTCAAAAAAGCTTTAAAACTGTTGACTCCAATAAAGACACCTCAAATTATTTTAGATCTTAAAAAGAAAATCACTTAATGATTTTGTGATATAAGTCATGTTTTTGAGTAATTACCCTTAGTTTCAATTTTAATATAAAGTGTAAAGATAAATAAATTAGGAGGCTTATTATGAAAATTTTAACATTACTCTGTATTTTTACTCTTGTGGCCTGTTCCAGCGCAAAAAAAGAAGTGGCCAAAGAAAAAGCGAATGTTCCGTCTATGGAGTCACGGGATGAAATGATCAATAAAACAAGGGATTTAATTGAATCATCAGATAAACTTACTCAAAAGCAAAAGAAAGATTTTATGCAACTTCATACCAGTGTTATGATTGAAGTTGGAAAAATTAATCAAGAGACACGAAAATTAAAAATGGTCCTTTTTAAGCACTTGCTTGAGCAAGACTCATATAAGCCAGCAAAAGTAAAAGTTATCAAAAACCAATTAAAAAAATTGAACGATAAAAAATTTCAAATCATGATCGACTCTTTAAAACAGGCAAAAGAAATTCTTGGCGTGAACTTTAAAGAACTTTATCCAAGTTATCCCTTTTATCATGGACATGCAGACGTTTTATAATAATGAATAAATATACCGGTGAGATATTTTTTAGTTAGAATATGTCATCGGTTTTTTTTGTTTTTGAAAAGAGGTTAAGATGAAGTGGTGCGATAAGCGAGATGAACTTAT
Organism: Halobacteriovoraceae bacterium; assembly: GCA_002706205.1. Classification (GTDB taxonomy): domain Bacteria; phylum Bdellovibrionota; class Bacteriovoracia; order Bacteriovoracales; family Bacteriovoracaceae. Next base: position 72,864 of record PAKC01000068.1, on the reverse strand, counting down.
TCATATTTTTAAAAATCATGAAGGTGTCTTCGTTCAAGGGGGAGCTGCTACTCCTGTTGAGCTTTTAAACTCTATCGCAGAATATGCAGATGATATAGGAAAGTTAGAGTTTTTTCATTTACACACTCATGGTGAGGCCCCTCACAAAAAAATACCTCATTTCAAAATTACTAATTTTTTTGTAGGAAAAAATCTTAGAAAAGCTTTAGATTATGATCGCATAGATTATTTACCTTGTTTTTTGTCCGAAATTCCTCAGCTTTTAGAGTCAGGCTTAAGAAATTATGATGTGGCCTTGATTCATGTTTCACCACCAGACAAGCATGGATATTGTAGCTTAGGTGTTAGTGTGGATATTGTTCAAGCAGCTATTAAACATGCAAAAGTTGTTGTTGCTCAAGTTAATGAAAAAATGCCCAGAACCCATGGTGATGGAACGATTCATTTGTCTAAAATTGATTATGCTTTTGCCATAGATACGCAATTGCCAATTGTTGAAAATACGATGATGACTCCAGAAGAAGAAAAGATTGGAGAACATGTCGCCGCTTTAATCGATAATGGCTCAACGCTACAGATGGGAATTGGCTCTATTCCTGATGCAGTTTTACGTGCTTTACATGGGCACAAAGATTTAGGTATTCATACTGAAATGTTTACGAATTCATTAATTCCTTTAATTGAGTCTGGTGTCGTGAATAATAAAAGAAAAAAAATTCATCCTGGTAAAACTGTTGCAGGTTTTGCGATTGGAGACCAAAAACTTTATGATTTTGTTGATGATAATCCGAGTGTTATTTTTTTAGATATTGCTTATGTTAATCACCCTAACGTCATTAAACGTAACCCTAAGGTTGTTGCGATTAACAGTGCTGTTGAAGTAGATTTAACAGGGCAAATTTGTGCTGACTCTATTGGGCATCATATTATTAGTGGTGTTGGAGGTCAGATGGACTTTATGCGTGGCGCGGCTTTGAGTGAGGGGGGAAAACCAATTATAGCTATGCCAAGTCGTGTTAAGGGGCGAAAGTCTCGAATTGTAGCTGCTTTACAGAGTGGAGCTGGTGTTGTGACAACAAGACAACACGTTCATTATATTGTCACTGAATATGGTGTTGCTCATCTCTATGGGAAAACATTAGGAGAGCGGGCCAAAGCTTTAATTTCTATCGCTCATCCCGAAGATAGAGATGCTTTGGAGCAGGCTTGGTTTGAGCTTTATCGTAAGTAGCTTCAATTAAAAAATATTTTCTGTAATATAATTTCGATTTGACTCACATAAAGATATGAGAGTTTTTGTTCTATTATTTTTATTTTCCTCTTTGACTCATGCTTTTGACTTTAAGGTTAAAGGTAACTCTAAGACCAGTGAAGATGTCGTTCGAATAGAAATTAAAGATCTTCTTGAGCAAGACTTAGATGATCAGGTTTTAAATGAGTTAAAAAGAAGATTATGGAATTTAAGAGTTTTTTCTTCTGTCAAAGTTGAAAAAATTTCAGAGAATCAAATTTTAATTCAAGTTGAAGAAAGATGGACCACAATCCCTATTGCTAAATTTCAAGGAGGAGGAGGAAGTACATATTTTACTTTAGGCGCCTATGATATTAATACTTTTGGGTCAAATACTGAAATTGGAGCTCAGTATGAATCATTAAATAATCGACCTGCTGGAGTTTTATGGCTAAGAAAACCTCAGTTTCTCTATGATCGTAATCTTAAGTTTGGTGTGGATGTGTGGGATATCAACCGCATTCGTTATTTATTTAAGCGTAATGGGGAGGATGATGGTGCCTACACTTTGCAACGGAAAAAAATAAACTTATTTACTGAAAAAAAATGGAAGAATGATCAATATCTTTTTGGAGTTCAGCTTGAATATCATGATGATCGTGTCTCTGATTTTGGATTAACAGATGAACAAATAGAGCTTAACCAATTAAATGGATTCTCTCCTGATAGTGACAGTATTAGTTTATGGCATTCAGTTTATTTTCATTGGGGAAGGCTTAATTATTAAAATTATTTGGTTTCTGGGGTTCAATTGCAATTGAAGTCTAGTTTAGTAAGTCTACGGCAAAAAGAAGAAAACTTCTTTGGTGATCATTCTTTTCGTTTTGTTTTTTATAAGCTTTTTAAAAATAATCATAACTTTGCTTTTCAGTTTTTAGTTTCAGGAAATAACTTAAAAAATTCTCAGTATTTAAATTATATAGGTGGACTATCTGAGGTAAGAGGTTATCGTGATGGCCAGTTTTATGACCAAACATTTTATCAAAGTAATATTGAACATCGTTTTGATCTCTATCACCATTCTTGGGGAGTCATTCAGGCAGTTGTTTTTACCGATCAGGCCAAAGAGGCTCAAACCCTGGCCAAGATTACTGAAAGCAAAGATGAAATTCTCTTAAGTTCTGGAATCGGTTTAAGATTTATTTCTCCAAAAATCTTTCGTTTTGTGGGGCGTTTAGACTATGCTCAAACCCATACTCGCTTTGTCGACCAAAATATTTCATTTGGTATTCAGCAGTTCTTTTAAAAGTATAATAAAAATTGATTGTTTTGATAAGTATTATATAGTTTTATTTTATCCAATATGAAGATAAACTGAGCCTAGAGGTATTTATTTTTTAGAAAGGAGGGATAATGAAAAAGGTTGTCGCCATTATTGGAAGTTTAAGAAAAGATTCTATCCATAGACAAATTTTTGATCATTATAAAAATTTGGCCAAAGAGCAATTTGAGTTAATCGAAGGGGAGATTAAAGATTTTCCTTTATATAGTCAGGACTATACGGAGTTTCCAAGTTCTGTAAATTTGCTAGGAAGTCAATTAGAGCAAGCAAGTGGCGTTATTTTTTTTACTCCAGAATATAATTATTCAATTCCTGGGGGTCTTAAAAATGCTCTTGATTGGCTCTCACGTTTAGAAAATAAGCCTCTAGATAGCCTCGCTGCAAGTATAATAGGTGCTAGTCCTGGAAAAGTAGGAACAGCAAGAATGCAATATCATTTACGTCAAGTAGGGGTCTTTTTAAATTTGAACTTTATGAATCGCCCAGAGGTTATGATAAGTGAGTCTTTTGAGAAGATTAAGGATGGAAAAATACAAGATGAGGCGACAGTTAAGTTTCTCGAAAAACATGCCCAAAGTTTTCAGGCTTTTCTTAATTAAATTTTGACAGAATGTTTAGAGCTTAGGGAGAATAACAAAAAGTATTTCCCTAAGGCCCTAAAATGCTATTAAGAATAAGAATTTATTTGTTTGCTGTGTTATCTTTTGTTTCTGTTTCAGCAGTTGCTCAACTCAATACGTTGCAAAGTTCAGATCGTCTCAATTGGAAAGAGTTAGAGAATGATTTTGTACGAGTTATTTATCCGGACTTTATGGAAAAAAAAGCTCAGTACATTGCAAATTTAGTAGAGCATTACCATGCCTTTGTTGGAAAGTCATATTATGTAAATGACCCTAAACAATTTGAACTGATTTTAAGGGCCGAAAGTAATATGAGCAATGGTTTTGTGACTTTGGCCCCAAGACGTAGTGAATGGTATACCGCCCAGAACATCTCACCTTTTGTTGGTTCATTGGAATGGTTTCAGACGTTGGCCATTCATGAATATCGTCATGTGGTTCAAATGGACTTTTTAAAACAAGGTTATGATAAATTTTTATGGTACTTGTTTGGGGACAATGGGAGGGCAATAGGTCGTTTTCTTAGTGTTGATAATTGGTTTATGGAGGGAGATGCGGTCTGGTCAGAAACTGCTTATTCTGATGGGGGAAGAGGAAGATCTCCACGTTTTTCTGCTCGACTAAAAAGTTTAGTTTTATCTGATTTAATTAACCATGAGCTAAGCTATGACCATTTTTTAACAGGAGATTATCGTAGGCCATTACCAAGTTGGTATGTTTATGGGTACTTTGTTGTTACCCGTGCACGTAGAATTTATGGAGAGATGGTGTGGGAGAAAATTTTGTGGGATGCAACCCATTCCTTTTACAATCCTTGGCGTTTTTATAATTCATTTAAGACGGTTACAGGTCAAAAGTTTGAGGATTTCTTTGATGAAACTTTAATTGAATTAAGAAAAAAATGGCTCAAAGAAGGAGCTAAAGTAGAAACAGAAAATAAAGAGTATCATCTTTACGCCTCTCCCAAAAAAGAGGCCAATAATCTTTTTGCTTTGAAAAAAACTCTCGATACATTTTGGGAGTTTATCCAGATTAAAGAGGGAAAAGAGATTGTTTTAACTCAAATAAACACTATCCCCAGTTTAAGTAAAGTGGATATTAAAAGTGATCAATTGGTCTATACTCAGTTTGTTCCAGATTTGAGATATGGCCATAAAGGTTTCTCCGATATTTATTTATACAATATGAAATTAGATGAACATCAGGCCATAACCTCTGATAAACGCTATTTTCATCCTAATTTTTCCTCGGCTGGAGAAAAAATTGTTGCAGTTAAATTTAATCAAGATGATACCTGGCAAGTCGATATTCTAAGCTTAACAGGAGCTGTTATAAAAGAAATCAAGTTAAAGGATTATTTTATTACGGAAGCTATTTTTGTAAGTGAAGTGAAATTAGCCTTCTTTATTCAAGATAAAATGGGTAAAAAGGCTTTGGCCTTATATGATTTGGAAGAAGATTCACTAGAACAAATGCTCCCTTTTACTCAAGCAAACCTTTTTGCCATGCAGGCCCATGAAAATAAGGTCTACTTTGAAAGTGATTATAAAGGAAAAGTTGAAACTTTGAGCTTGGATATTAAGTCGAGTCAGTTACTTAAGTGTACAGAGAGCTCAATTGCTCGTTATTGGCCTAGTGTTAGTGAGAATAGACTTTATACTGTAAATGAAACTGTAAATGGGCATGAGTTAACAATTGAAGAACTTGATTGTAAGGAAATTTCGAAGAATATTTTAAAGAATTTTAACTATCTTTCAAAAGATTCCCCATCTGATCAATATGTGACACAAGAGCCTGTTTCTTTTGATAATCATAAAGATCAGTACAAAACTAATTATAAATCTCAAGATTATGATTATTTTTCAGATATGATTAATCTTCACTCATGGAGCTTTCTTGGTGGGCTAGGATTTCAACTACAGGGAACTTCAACTAATTATCTTAATGATTTTTCTATGACAGCAAGTGTAGGCGAAAACTCGATTGAAGATAGGGCCTTTACAGGAGTTAATTTAACATATTCTCGCTTTTATCCGATTTTTTCTCTTGATATTAACTATGCTCAAAGAAATGAAAAGTTTGAAGATAAACCCAATGATGAATATTCTGAAGCTACAGGGTTATTTAGTGTTTCATTGCCACTAAACTTTAGTAAAAACTTTTATCGTCATCAAGCTATTTTTTCATTGGCCACGGGAGTTAAAGAAAATTCTAAAATGAGCTATCCTGAGGCTTATGATATTAGCCAAGAACAACTTTTCTTATCATCTTTTAATTTGGTTTACCAATTTCAAAGAGAATTAACAGATAGAGAAATCTCTCCTAGTCGTGGATTTTCCTACGAAGGCCATTATGCAGATGCTCAAGCACAAGAGGTAGAGGATTTTTCAAATACTTATTTATTTAATAAGCTTCATTTATATTTTTCAGGTCTAAAGGTAAACCATAGCCTGGCCTTAAAGCTAGTCGATCATTTAAAGAGTGATGATTTTAGTGCTTACCGTTTTGAAAATAAGGATGCGCAAGTTTCCTCTTATACTTTTGCAAGGGGATATGAGTCAGAATATGCTGCCCATATACGAAAGTCGAGCTTGGAATATGACTTTCCACTAAGTTATCAGCATTTTGGTTTTAAAGACTATATTCATTTTAATCGAATTACTTCTAAAGTTTTTTATGACTATTCATATGCTGAATTAGAAAAACAAAATAAGATAATGCGTTCTTATGGCTTAGAGTTCGGCTTTGAATCATTAACATTTAGAAAATTACCTATAAATTATCGTCTAAGAGTGATGAGCTTAGTTGATAACGAAACTTCGGTAGGAGAATTTCTTTTAGGTATTAATATTTAAGGAGGATCAAATGAAGTTTATTTTTTTATGTTTATTATCTTTTTGCCTATTTTCTTGTGCAGGTTTAGAGAAAGAAACAGTTAAGTATAAGGTTGATTCGGTAGAGCATATTGGCTTTATTGCTTCTGGAGCTAAAAAGGGAGAGAAAAAGCCGGGAATTATTGTTGTGCACGAATGGTGGGGACATAATGATTATGCAAGAAAAAGGGCCTTAATGTTAGCTCAAGAGGGATATGTGGCCATGTCTATTGATATGTATGGACAAGGTAAGTTGGCCAAGCATCCTAGTGATGCAGGTGCTTTTTCAAAAAAGACCATGAGTAACTTTCCTTTGGCAAAGCAGAAATTTCAAAAAGCACTGGAGATTCTTAAACAAAGAGATGATGTCAATCCAGATAAAATTGTAGCGATTGGTTATTGTTTTGGTGGGGCAGTCGTTTTAAATATGGCCAGAGCTGGAGTCGATTTAGAGATGGTAGCATCATTTCACGGTGGATTAGACTCTCTAGTGAAAACAAAAAATATTGAGCCAAAAATTCTTGTTTTTAATGGAGCGGCAGATCCTTTTGTTTCAGAAAAATCCATTAAAAACTTTAAAAAAGAGATGGAACAAGCAAATGCTAATTATCTCTTTAAAAACTACTCTGATGTTAAGCATTCATTTACGAACCCAGGAGCAGACAAGCTCGGTGAAAAATTTGATCTTCCTTTAGAATACAATGCCTATGCGGATAAAAATTCATGGAAAATCTTTTTGGATCATTTAAAACAACTTTAAATATTTTCAAAGAAGAGAAACATCAGTAAACTGACAAAGATCATATTTTATATGTCATGATATATTGTATGGTGTCTTCAATTAAAAAGGACGTATATGAAAAAATTAATGATTTGTATCGATTTAACGGATTATTCTTTAGATGTATTTAGAAAAGCTTTAAAAGATTGGGATTGGGGAGCATATAGTGAAGTCCACTTTGTTCATGCTTTTCGTAAAAAAGTTTTTGCAGACAATTTTTATTTTACAACTTTTCCTCATAAAGAAGAAGAAATGGATATTATGAAATCTGTAGAGGATGTTTTAGCAAACTCCGCCTCTCAGATCATTCCAAAAGATCACAATTTAAAGCGAGTTTATAAATGTTTGATGACTTTAGCGCCTAAAGAAGAAATTAAAGATTATGCTAAGAAAAATGAAATTGATATGATGTTGATTGGAACTAAAGAGAAGAATGGAATTGAAGGCTTTTTTGCCAGTTCTTTTGCTGAGTACATGGTAAGTCATGCTCATTGCGCTTTAACTATTGTTCGGCAACAACCTTAAGTTTTATATGAAAAATTATCGCTTTAATCTTACTTATTTTGTCCTTGCTCTTTTAACAGTCTTATTGTTGCAAGACTATTTAAAAGGAGTAAAAACGACGGTGGTGCCCTATAATGAGTTTCAAGCGGCACTTGAGTCAAACGAGATTAAAGAAGTTGTTGTTTATAATGAAGAAGTTAAAGGGTATTTAAAAGAAGCTCGTAAAAAAGATAACAAAACTGTTATTGTGGCCAGAAGGGTTCCTCCTGAACTGAGGAGTGAACTTGAAAAATATGGTGTTAAGTTTTGGCGTGCTAATGAGTCATCTTTTTTAAGTGATATTTTTTCCTGGCTTATTCCGATGCTTTTTTTCATTGGTATATGGATTTTTCTTTCAAGAAAGATTTTCTCAGGTGGACAAGGTTCATTTATGAGTGTGGGAAAGAGTAAGGCTAAAATCTATGTTGAAAAGAAAATTAAGGTAAGCTTTTCTGATGTTGCAGGTGTAGATGAGGCAAAGTCTGAGTTAGAAGAAGTCATCAATTTTTTAAAAGATGCTAAACATTATGAAAGACTTGGAGCGAAAATGCCTCGAGGGATTCTGCTCGTTGGGCCTCCAGGAACAGGTAAAACTTTATTGGCCAAAGCAGTTGCCGGTGAAGCAGCCGTTCCTTTTTTTTCCATAAGCGGCTCTGAATTTGTTGAAATGTTTGTTGGTGTTGGTGCCGCCAGAGTTAGGGACTTATTTGAGCAGGCCAGAAAGCATGCTCCCTGTATTGTTTTTATTGATGAATTAGATGCGCTAGGAAAAGCCCGAGGTGCTAATCCTATGGGGGGGCAGGATGAAAAGGAGCAAACGCTAAATCAACTTCTTGTAGAGTTAGATGGGTTTGATGGAGGAGAAGGAGTCGTATTATTGGCGGCAACTAATCGACCAGAGATTCTTGATCCAGCTTTATTAAGAGCTGGAAGATTTGATCGGCAAGTTCTTGTCGATAGACCTGATAGGATTGGGCGCTTGCAAATTTTAAATGTTCATGTCAAAAAAATAAAGCTTGACCGGAATGTAGAGTTAGAACAAGTGGCTGCCTTAACAACTGGTTTTACAGGTGCTGATTTGGCCAATCTTGTTAATGAAGCAGCTTTATTTGCAACCAGAAATAATAGAGAGTCTGTTACTTTAGAAGATTTTAACTTAGCGATTGAAAGGATTATCACCGGATTAGAAAAGAAAAGTCGAGTTTTAAATAAAATGGAACAAAAAATCGTGGCCTATCATGAGATGGGACATGCTATCGTAGCTGCGAGTTGCTCAAAAGTGAATAAGGTACATAAGGTTTCTATTATTCCTAGAGGCGTTGGTGCGTTGGGGTATACTATTCAAAGACCAACAGAAGACCGTTATTTAATGTCACCTTTAGAACTTGAAAATAAAATGGCCGTACTTTTAGGAGGCAGGGCCAGCGAAAAACTTTTTTTTAATGAAATGACAACAGGCTCTTCTGACGATATTGCAAAGGTTACAGAAATGGCCAGGGCCATGGTCACAAAATATGGAATGATAAAAGAGCTTGGACATATTGTTTATGAACAGCAACAGCAGAGCTACTTAGGTATTGATCAGTTTTCTCCCAAAACAAAAAATTATAGTGAAAAAACAGCACAACTTATTGATGAAAGAGTGAAAGAGATCGTGGATAAAGCATTTGAAAAAGCCTATCATGTGCTTGAACTCAATCGAGATATTGTTGAAAAGTCAGCTTTAGAATTGATCAAAAAAGAAACCTTAACTGGCGAAGAGTTGGAGGTCTTTTTTAATCAACTCAACTGAGTCAATATTTACTGTTTGATTAAAACCCAAGCTTTGTCTATTTTTATAAAGAATAAAGATTCCCATAAAAATAAGAAAAATAGCGAAAGCTTTTTTAAGTTTGTTCTGTGATATAAAACGAACGAGATAAGTCCCTAAAAGGATTCCCACCCCAGAAAAAAGAATAAATTGGGCCAAAAAGCTCCAAGGAATTTCAACGAGGCCTAAATAACCGATGAAACCAGCAAAGGACTTCATTGAAATAATAAGCAAGGATGTTCCTACTGCTTTTTTCATATTCAAACCTGCTAAAAGAACTAACGCCGGGACGATAAGAAAACCTCCACCAACACCTACAAGCCCAGTTATAATTCCTACAAAAATCCCTTCTCCAATAATAAGAGGAATATTTAAGGGTTTATTTTCATTTTCTTCTTCTTGTTCTTGTTTTTTGTTTTTAAGCATAAAAACTGAGGCTAAGAGCATAATAATAGCAAAAAAGATGAGTTGGGCTTGACCAGAAAGAAATTGGCTTAATTTTGCCCCTAGAAATGTTCCGGCCATGGCCACAGGTCCAAAAATCAAGGCAATTTTAATATCTATATTTTTTGCTTTAAAATGTCCAAAGACTCCTAACAGACTGGTGGCCCCAACGATAGCTAAACTAAGGGCAATGGAGAGTTTGGGATCCATGCCCATCGCATAGACTAATATGGGTACTGTAAGAATAGAACCTCCGCCACCTAGAAGGCCTAAGCTTAGCCCAATTAAAGTTGCTAGTAAAAAACCAATCATATATAACTCCTTTTGTTAAGGATAAGCTTAATTTAATTAGAAAACTTTGACTGGGCTCATACTATTTGAGTTTTAAAAGCTTTTGAATATCGAGAATTTCAAAGTCACGGCCAATTTTTTTGATAATATCTTCTTTTTCTGCTTTAGTCATTAAACGGGTAACTGTCTCATAAGTAGAGCAGGAATACTCTGCAATTTCTTTACGCGTCCAGGTTTTTTGAGGATATTTCAGCTTTAAATAAACAAGAGATTCCGCAATTCTTTGGCCAGCGGTTTTGTCTTGTAGACCCGCCAGGCGCAGTTCTGCTTCACGTAAATCTTTGGCAAGAATTCGTGTGATATTTTTTAAAAAACTAGGGTCTTGAGAACAAGTGTTTTGACATTGTTCTTTTGAAATCGCAACAATTTTAGTTGGGCATAAGGCCATTGAAGTAGCATGGTAGTTTTCTTCGGCAAAAAATGAGCGATGACCCAAAATATTGTTTGGACTAAAGACTCTTAAGAATGTTTCTGATCCATTTTCAGAAATATGAAACAGGCCTACAAGACCACTTTCAAGAAAATAAACGTATTCGGGCTTATCTCCCTCATGATAAAGGATTTCTCCCTTTTTAAGGGTTATATTTTTATAATTTGGGATGATTTCTTTTAAATGTGAAAGTTCCATTATATGAGCCCCATCAATGTTTCTAGAATTGAGTTATGGCAAGATGATATCAAAGAAAATATGAAAGGAGAATCATATGACAACTAAAATTAAGACATTTTACGATGAAACAACATTTACCTTAACTTATGTTGTAAGCGATGAAAAAACAAAAGATGCAGTCATTATAGACCCCGTTTTGGATTTTGATGCAGCTTCTGGAAAGATTTTTACAACATCCAATAAAAACGTTTTAACATATGTAAACAATGAAAAACTTAATATTCATTATATCCTAGAAACTCATGCTCATGCGGATCATCTTTCAGGTGCTCATGAATTAAAGAATGACTTACCTCAAGCAAAAATAGGAATTCATGAAACAATTCAAAAAGTTCAAGATGTTTTCAAACAAGTTTTTAATCGTAAAGATCTAAAAACGGATGGATCGCAATTTGATGTTCTCTTTAAAAGTGATGAAATTATCAAAGCGGGAAGTCTTGAGTTTAAAGTTATCCATACTCCTGGGCATACTCCTGCTTGTAGTTCTTATTTGATTGATGGCAATGTTTTTACAGGAGATGCTCTTTTTATGCCTGACTTTGGAACAGGCAGATGTGATTTTCCAGCTGGTAGCTCTGAAGATTTGTATCAATCAGTTCATGAGAAACTTTATAAGCTTCCAGATGATACCAAAGTTTATGTTGGACATGATTATCAACCAGGAGGAAGAGAATTAGAGTATCAAACTACTATTGGTGAAAGTAAGCAAAGCAATATTCAGCTAAAGCAAGAAACAACTAAAGAAGAATTTATTGAGTTTAGAAATAAACGTGATGCGACTTTGGACGCACCCAAGCTTTTATTACCAAGTATTCAAGTTAATATAGCCGCAGGAGAATTACCAGAGAGTGAAGATAATGGGAAAAGGTATCTTAAATTACCTTTAACGAAGGAGTCTTAACATGGAAACAATTATCTATCCTTTGATCGGAGGTATTTTGATTGGTCTTTCCAGCTCAACAATGCTAGGGGGGATTGGTCGAATTACTGGAATCTCAGGAATATTAGGAAGCTCATTAGCAAAGATTAGCCGAGAAAATCTTTGGAGATATACATTTTTAATCGGCCTTCTTCTTGGGGGATTGTTGATGAAAATTTTTGCTCCACAATTTTTTGATTATACATTAGAGGCGAGTTCTCCTGTTGTTATTATTGCTGGCGTTCTGGTCGGCTTTGGAACAAGACTTGGAAGTGGTTGTACATCAGGGCATGGTGTTTGTGGAATGGCAAGAATGGCCAAAAGGTCATTTCTGGCCACAATAACCTTCATTTTATTTGGAATGATTACTGTTTTCTTTAAAGGAGTTTTGTCATGATAACCGTATTATTTAGTCTGATTTCAGGTATTGTTTTTGCTATTGGTTTAGTGATTTCGGGCATGGTTAATCCTCAAAAGGTTATTGGGTTTTTAGATATAACAGGTGCGTGGGATTATAGCTTAGCTTTTGTTATGCTCGGAGCGATTGGGGTGAATTTCTTTTTGTTTAAATATCTTACGAAGCGTAATCCTGTTTGTGGAACTCAACATTATTTACCAACGAAGACGGAAATTGATAGCAAACTACTATTAGGTTCAGCATTGTTTGGTATAGGTTGGGGACTTTTAGGCATATGTCCTGGCCCTGGAATTGTGAATTTAATTACTTTTGATATGACAGCATTTCTTTTTGTTGGTTCGATGATTGTGGGAATGTTGGTGTATAAATTTGTAGTTAAGGAGTAAAAACTATGAATCAAATCGATTTAACAGATATTGAAAGTTTAGTTAAAAACGATCTGATTGAACGATTATATCGAGTGGATTATCTGTATTGTTCATCTAAGATTACTTCTAGAGAACAAATTGAATGGTTAAAGAGCTTACAAATAAAATTAGTTGTAGACTTAAAGCAAAGTCATGAAACAGACTTTTCAGATCGTGAAGAGTTTGAAAGAGCTGGAATTGATTATATTCATTTTCCCATTTCTTCTCTGGCTGAATTAAGTTTTTCAGATCTTAGAGAACTTGCTGAGGCTTTGATATCTGATTCTGAGCCTAAACTTATTTATTGTATGTCGTCTAATAGAGTTGGTGCATTGTTGACCTTAATCTTTACTTATGTCTTGGGACATCCAAAGCAGCGAGCACTAGAAGTAGGAAAGAAATTAGGACTAGATAAAGAAGGACTTATTAGTCAGGTGAATTCACTCTTAGATCAACCGGGTTCTCTTTGCTCGTAAGTGAGCCGATAATAAGTATGCTTAAAGGGATGAGCATACTTATGTAAAATATGGACTGGTAAGTTCCAGTAATATCTTTTAAAAGACTAAATAAATACGGACCAAGAGCACTTCCTGCAACCATCCAAGCAGTTACAACTCCCGATATTGCCCCTAAGTGTAACCTACCAAAAAGTTTAGGCCATGCAGCAGCTGTAATGAGAGAGAAAATTCCTCCTGAAACACCAAGACCAATGGCCACAATTGTATAGCCAATATGAGTATGAAATTGAGTGAGACCAAAAAGGGCAAAAATAAGGGCGGCTTGCATAGTACACTGAAGGTACTTCAAAGGGACTTTATCACTTAGATAACCTGAAAATAATTCTGAACAAGTTGCGATGACACTAACCGGTAAAAAAACACTATAGGCATGGGAACTTGAGACTTTAAAATATTCTGCAATATCTGACATATGAAATGTAATGGCCGTGATGATAAAGGCCTGGCAAGTTACTGCAAGGTTAAAGGCCCAAAAAATAAATGTTTTTTTGACTTCAGCTGCAGAAAATGAATTTTTTAATTGCTTAAAATCCTTATTGTCAGGGTCTTCACCAACTAAGCCTCCATCTATTTGCAAACCACAGTGCTCAGGCGATCTTCTAAAAAAAAGAAAACAAAAAACACTCATCATAAGAAGTATAAATGATAAAACCTGTAAAGAACCTTTCCAGGTATAACTTTCAATTAATGCGTGAAGGGCTAAAGGAGCAGCTCCAAAGGCAAAAGCGCTAAAAGTTCCACTAATACCTAAAAGAAGACCTCTTTTCTTTTCAAACCATTTGGCCATCATTGTTCGAGAGGCCATCGTTAATTGACCTTGTCCAAAATGCCTTACGCCTAAAAAACAGACAAAAATAAGTGGAAGAACAATTGAAATTTTATCGATATTTAAAGATGAAGATAAACTTGTTGAAAGAGATGGGGATAAAGAAATAAGATATAAAAAAAGGGCCAAACCACTCGTTGCGATAACAGAAAGAAAGCGTGAGCCTTTTTTGTCTAAAATTCTTCCCGCAAAAGGAAGAATAAAAGCTGAGCTTAATGTTCCTAACATATACATTAGGCTTAATTGGACTCTTGTGACACCCAGCTCATCGATGAGAAAATTCGTGTAGACACTAATTCCCATTGTTTGGCCAGGAACACTCATGGCGACACCCAAGGTTCCCGCAAAAAGGATAAAATATCCGTAATAAAAGCCTTTTTTATGTAAATAAAGTGGGAGATTCAACATCGCTTGAGTGTAGGTCCCTTCTTCGACTTTGTCTATGTCTATGAAAAAAACTCTGACTTTACAGCCTTTAGGTATTGTTTGCATCCTCGGTATACATGCGTTTCAAATACCGTATAATTGAGCTAGATGATTATACTTAAGCAAAAAAAATATACACTGACCTTATTGGCAACTATTGTTTCTGCTTTAGGTTCTTATGCATTTAATTTTGCTTTTATGGCGCATATATATCGAATATCCGATCACGATAAAACCTACATGGGACTTACACAAGTCTTTTTTATCGTTGGTATGTTAATTGGAAATATTTATGCTGGGCCCATTGGAGATCGGCTTAACCGACGCTCTGTTTTAATTTTTTGTGAGATTATTAGGATTCCTTTTACTTTAAGTTTTTTCTTCTTAGAAAATATTTGGGGATTAATGTGTCTACATGGAATGAAAACAATTTTCGCAGGGGTATCAACTCCTTGTAAAAGGGCCTTTATTCTTGATATTTTGCCCTCAAATTTAGTTCCAAGTGGTAATAATCTTTTTAGTGCTAGTTTTGCGATTGTCCATATTCTAGGGCCGTTAATTGGGACATGGTGCTATGCGAAATACCAAGCTTTAGATGTGGTACTTTACTTTGATCTCTTGACCTATATTATTTCTATCATCTTTTTTCTTTTGATTCCTAGAATAACAGCTTTAAAAACTAGACAGGTAAAGTCTTATTTTATTCAAGAGCTCAAAGATGGACTTTATTATATTAAAAGAAGATTAGATTTGCGTGGATTGTATGAAAGACATGCACTTATTGGCATTTTTAGTGGATTTACGATTCCTTTAATCCTCCCTTTTTTAGTAGAGGTTTTTGGTAAATCAGAGATTGAATATGGACATATGATGGTTCTTTTTGGTCTGGGAGGTGTGACGGGAGGACTTTTATACAAAAAAGTGACTCGTAAGTTTAGTATTGGGAAAGTTTTATTTTATTCTAGCCTGCTTGAACCTTTTCTTATGTTTATCTGGGCTTGGGGGATAAACTATTTTGTGAGTTGTGGACTTTTTTACTTGTGGGGAATGTTGTTTTTTATAAGGGCCCCAAGCCAATTTAGTTATTTATCACAACACGTAGATAAAGCGATGATTAGTAGAACAAATGCTGTTTTAGACTTTATCTTTACTTTAACAAATATATCGGCTTCATGTCTGATCTCGTTGGTTGGAAATAGGGTAGAGACTAAAAACTTTCTTTTAGCTTGTGCTTTGTTTTATATGATAATCAATTTTTTACGAATAAATTCACTTAGTTCTCATCACTTGAAACGGGAGAAATATGAAAAAGCTTAAGTCCTCTCTCATTAATTGTATTATTGAAAAACCTTTCGCTACATTGTTAGCGGCTTTTGCTTTCTTTTTACTAAGCCTTCCTGGGTTAAGTCTAATTGAAAGTAATTTTAGCTATCGTGTCTGGTTTAAAGACTCTGATCCGCTTATTAAAACCTTAGATAAATTTGATCAAAACTATGGAAGTAGCGAATCTTTGGTCTTAGTCGTTTCAAATCCAAAGGGGATTTTTAACAAAAAAACTTTGGATTATATTGAGCTTCTTACCCAGGAATCGATTTATATAGAGGCGACTGCAAAAGTTGAGTCATTGACAAATTATAGTTGGATAGAAGCAAAAGACGATGAAATTATCATTGACTCTTTATATACTCCCGAGAAAACAATAGCAGAAATTGAATCTCAAGCGATGAGTTCTAAAGAGATCGTTTCTCATTTCGTTGGGAAAAATAAAAAAGTGAGTTTGATTTTTTTAAAACTTAAAGCTGATGTTGGGAAAAAACTTCTTTATAAAGATATTTTAAACCAAGTTGAAGAGATGTTGAGTCGTTTTTCACCACCAGAGGGGATTGATATTCGTCTAGCCGGTAATGCTGTTGTCAGCAGTGCTTTTAAAGACTCGTCAATAAAAGACTTCAAGATTCTTTTTCCTTTGCTCTTTGTATTGATTTGCTTTTTTTTGTATTTGAATTTTAAAAGTTTTAAAGTCATTTTTTTGAGTTTTACTACGATTATTGTCAGTGTTATTTCTATGTTTGCCTTTATGGGATTTATAAACATCCCCATACATAACCTGACAGCAATTACACCTGAGTTTTTATTGGCGATTGGACTTGCTGATGCCATCCATATTATTGCTACATTTTATCTTTTTCGCCATTCAGATGATTGTTCCCATACTGAAGCTTTAAGAAGGTCATTAGACAAAAACTTTTTGCCAACAATTCTAACAACACTGACGACAAGTATAGGTTTTTTAAGTTTTTCGACTTCATCTATTCAAAATATAGGTCAGATGGGTGTTGTCGCCGCGATCGGGACTTTTATGGCGTGGTTTTATACTTATTTTCTTCTGGCCCCTTGTTTAAATCTTTTTTTAAAAAATAAGCCTATTCAATCGAAAGTCATGAGTCACTTAAATTATAGGAAATGGGTTGATTTTATTTTTAAGTTTGAAAAACCAATATATATTGTTTTTATAAGTTTACTTTTAGTTTCAGCTTATTTAATTTCAAAATTAGAGGTGAACTCTGATCCTTTAAAGTATTTTAATGAAGACTTTCCTATCGCTAAAGATTTAAACTATATAGAAAAAAATGTTGGCGGAGTTTTTTCTTTGGAAATGTCTGTTGACTCAGGAAAGCAGTCTGGAACCAAAAATCCTATTTTTTTAAAAAAAGTTGAATCTTTTTCCCAGGAAATCGCAGAAAAATTTTCTGTTATTACACAGGTCGTCTCTCTGGTTGATATTGTGAAAAGAATGAATGAAGTCTTTCATAATTCGGATCGTAAATACAAGAGAATACCTCAGACTCAACAAGAAGTTGCTCAATATCTTTTTACCTATAATTTAAGCGTTCCAGAAGGAAGCAGTTTAAATGATAGAGTCACATTAGACCAGCGGCATATGCGAGTTACTGCATTAGTTAAGAACCAAGATTCTAAAGGTGCAGTTATGATGGCCAAAGAAATTCAGTCTATTGCACAAAAATATAATCTAAATCTAACGATTACTGGGAAACGCTACCTATGGCAGAGTATTAATGGTAAAGTTGTCACTTCATTTGTCACTTCTTTAGGCGTAGCTTTGTTTTTTATTTCACTCATTCTTCTTTTCTTTTTGAGGTCTTTTAAAGCAGGCTTAATAAGTCTTATCCCGAATCTTGTACCAGTTCTTTCCGTTGGCATTATTTTGCAGCTTGTAGGAAGACCGCTAGATATAGGTGCTGTTGTGATAGCCTCAGTCGTTTTGGGAATTGCAGTTGATGATACGATTCATATTTTTACGAATTACTTAAAACTTATTAGAAATGGTGATTCTACTCAAGAAGCTATCGTCAAACTTTTTCAAAAGAGCGCTCCTGCCTTAATTGTTACAACCTTGATTCTTTCTATAAGTTTTAGCTGTTTCTTATTGGCCAGTTTTGTTCCTAATCAAAACTTAGGTTTGCTTATGGCATGTGGATTAGTTATTGCGCTAATAACTGACTTTTTACTTCTACCATTATTGTTAGCAAAATTTATACGAGAATAAAAATTTATACTTTAGATTTAGAGGAGATAGGTTAAAATATCATTAAGGGAGATCTTATGAAGTTTTATTATTGCATTTTTATATTGTTGAGTCTCAATATTTATGGAGCTTCAAATAAAGGTGAAGAAATTGCTCAAGCAATGGATAAGGCCCATCGTGGCTTTCAAGGTTCTGAATCAGAAATGGAGCTTGTTTTAATTAGTCAGGATGGAACAAAGCTATCCCGAAAAATGAAAGGCCTTTCTATTGAAGGTGATAAAACTGACAAATCTTTATTAACTTTTACTTTTCCTCCAGATGTAAATGGAATTAAGATGTTAACATGGGGACATAGAAGTAAAGAAGATGATCAATGGCTTTTTCTTCCTGCCATAAAAAGAGTAAAAAAAATTAGCTCAAAGACAAAAGGGAGCTCTTTTATGGGAAGTGAATTTAGTTATGAGGATCTCGGAAGCCAAGCTATTGAAAAATATACATATCAATTAGTTAAAGAAGATCAATTAGATGGTAAAAAGGTTTGGGTCTTAGAAAGAGTTCCTAAAACAAAAAGTTCTTATAGTAAAACTCATCTTTATGTGGACCAAAAAAATTATATTGTTTTAAAAACAGAATATTATAATAAAAGAAATGAGCTTTATAAGATATCTTATGCTTCTGATATAAAAGAATATCGTGTCGCTGGAAAAGTGATGTATCGGGTAGGAAGATTAAAAATGGAGAATATTAAGAATAAAAAAAGTTCTCTTTTTATTTGGTCTAAACGTAAACTTGGTGTCAATATTTCTGAAAGAAAATTTCATAAAAATGCCCTAAAGAGATGAGATGATAAAACAATCTATAATTTTATTTTTTTTTACGTTTCCTTTATTGCTTATGGCCGCAAATAAGGGAGATTTAAGTTTCCAATCTCTTTATTACCCTATCGATAATGATAAGAAAGATTATGAAGAAATTCTTCAGATCTATCTCGAACAAGATTATGAATCAACAACTTGGTGGGCAAAACTAAGTCTAAATGCTGGGTTAAATAGGACTTATAAGGAAAATAGCTATTTATTTATTAATGATGGATATATTGCTAAAACATTTAATTCAAGTTTTGTTAATATAAAACTCGGCTATCAAATCTTTAATTGGTCTAAGCTAGAGTCATATAATCCAACAGATGTGATCAATGCTAGGATCTTTAGCGCTGAAGTTGAGAACTTAGAAAAAAAAGGGGAACTTTCTTTTTCGTTTAGTAAAGAGTTTTCAGATTCAACTTTATCTTTTTATTTATTTCCTTTTTTTGAAAATAATTTTTATCCAAGTGATAATTCAAGGCTTAGCTTAGCAAAGGTCGCTCAAGAGTCATTTTGGGTTGCAAAAGATAAGGAGCCTCAAAATCAAAAAGAAAAAATTCAATTTGGGTTATCTTACGATTTTTTGTATGGGCAGGGTGAGTATTTTCTTTTTGGTCTTAAACATATTAATAGGCGCCAGCCTTTGTTTGGTTTTCATAAATTTAGTGAAGTCGGAACAAATCTCATACCCAATGGTGACTTTTCAGCCTACTATTTTGAAGTGATTGATATTGGCTTTTCTGGGGCCATTAGTGGCGAAAATAAAGTTTTTAAATTTGAGCTACTTTATACGGACTTTCTTGATGAGGAGAGTCCTATTTTTAATGGTGAAAGGCTTGTCACAAAAAATGATTATGGACATGTGTCAATAGGTTATGAATATACCTATCAATACGATAATGGGCTTAGCTCTGATTTTTTTGTGGAATATCATCGTGTGAGTGGAGTTTCTCAGCAAGAAGCTTGGGAGATTAATATTTTTCAAAATGATTTATTTTTTGGCAAAAGACTACGCTTTAATGACCAATGGGCCAGGGAAATTTATTTCGGCCATTTTTTAGACTTAGAAAGAAAACAAGAAGGAATCGGAAGTTTGAAATATGAGCAAAGACTTTCAAATTTTTGGAGGGCTTCTGTGGCCTATCGTTGGGTTATTTATGATCAACAAGACTCAAAAGGTTTAGCTCTTTTAGAGGATAATGATAGCTTACACTTTGAGTTAAAAAGGTTTTTTTGAGGAACAGATGAGAGGACAACACTTATTTATAAAATTTGTAAGTTATTACCTAGAACGAAAGATAATGTCTACTCCTCAAACAATCACTTTAATGCAACGAAAAGTATTATTAAATATTCTTAATGAGTTTAAACATAAGCCCTGGGGCAGACATTTTCATTTAGATCAAATTAATGGAATTGACGAGTTTGGTTTAAAGATTGCAGCAACTACAGATATTGATTATTGGCCTTTAATTACTGAGCTTCTCGAGCATAATCCTAAGGGATTTATCCAAACAACGAGACTTGATTATATGGCCAAAACGTCGGGATCGACTCAAAAAAGCAAATATATTCCTTATACAAAAAACCTCATCAAAAATTTTAAATCGTTTTCGTCGAGAACGTTTTTTCATTTTAGTCATGTATTGAAAAGATATGACTTGTTAGACCAAAATATTTTAGTAAGCCCTTCTCATTTGAAAACTGAGGAAAACCAAATGGGGATTCACATAGGGTATGCTACTGCGATTATGACTTTGTTAGCACCTAAGTTTTCACAAAAAGTGGTTAAGCCCAGTAAGCATATTCTTGCTATTGATAATAATTCTAAGAAAATTGATGCCATGATAGAAGAGGCCATTGATCTCGATATACGTGTCTTTTCTTCTGTTCCTGCTTTTGCTACTGTTATTTTAGAAAAGCTTTTTGAAAAGGCTCATCAGAGAGGCAAAGAAGTTCAAACGATTAAAGACATTTGGCCAAATTTAAGTTTGTATACTTGGTCTGGAACTTCTATTGCTCCTTATGAATCTAGATTACGTCATTTTTTAGGAGGAGATATTCCTTTTATGGAAATCTATTCTGCAACTGAATCACCAATAGCATTTCAGTATAAAAAAAAAGCAGGGGAGTTATATCTTGATGTCGAGAGTTGCTTTTATCAATTTCAGAAAGCTGAGAAAGATTTAAAGTCTAAAAAAATAACACTTGGTCAGGTGGAAGTTGGTCAAAAGTATAGAATACTCATAACAACAAAAGGTGGACTTTTTTGTTATTATTTGGGCGATATTATAGAATTTACTTCTTTATGTCCACCATTGATAAAAGTGATAGGAAGAGAAAAAGAAGAACTTAACTTGGCTGGAATTGAGCAATTATCAGTTGATCATTTAAAAAGATTTTTATGTAAGCTAGAATCACGTTATCATATGGACTTAAAGAAATTTGCAGTTAGCTTTTACATAAAAGACAATAAAAAAGGCTATCATTGGATTTTTGAACAAAAAACGATAGATCTTAGTTCAGAAACTGGACATAAACTCTTAGACTCTCTAGATAAAGACTTAATGGAGTTTAATAGTGGCTATAAACTCGCCAGGGATGCTAATACGAGATTAATTGCGCCAAAAATGAGTTTAATACCTGAGGGCTCTCTAAATGAGTATCTTTTAAAATATAAAAATTTTGGGCAAGCAAAGTTTTTAAATATTCATAATGATGACTCTGAGATTAAACAATTATTTAATTTTTTAAAAGAAAATAATATGCAATGGAGTGAGTATTATTTAAATGACTAAAAAACGTTTA
This sequence comes from Halobacteriovoraceae bacterium, assembly GCA_002706205.1. Taxonomy (GTDB): domain Bacteria; phylum Bdellovibrionota; class Bacteriovoracia; order Bacteriovoracales; family Bacteriovoracaceae. The sequence goes on along the minus strand of PAKC01000068.1, from coordinate 51,467 downwards.
GGACTAAAGACATTAAATTGGTTAGAAGCCATGAGTGATAGCCGAGAGGAATTGGAAATTCTTTATGACACTGATGAGGTCAGTGTTTGTACTGGAACTTCTAGGATCATGTCTCGTCAGGTTGTTTTTTATGCTATAAAGCCCCAAGTCCAACAAGGCTTTATTTGCTCAAAAGGGGCAGAGGAAATTTGTCGCATCATGGATAAAGCTTTCGAGCTGAAATGTCCCGTGATAGGATTCTTGGCCTCTCCAGGGGTGTCGGTTTCTGAAGGAATAGAAAGTGGTCATGCTTATACAAAAGTGATTACAAAAAATATCCAGTATTCGGGAGTGATTCCACAAATATCAGTCATTGTGAATACAACAATGGGAGCTCCAGCGTATACGGCCACTTTAACTGATTTTGTTCTATTTAATAAAACGAGATCAACCTTAATGGTTACAGGCCCAAATGTCATTCAAAGTCTATTGGGACAACAAACAAGCTTGAAGGACTTGGGGGGAAGTGCTATTCATAGAGAGAAAACTGGTATTGCTGACTTCGTAGATCAAAATATTGAAACCCAAATACTACGTCTGAGACGATTAATTTATTTTTTAAACTTTAAGCAACCAAAGCTGAAAAGACCTTCAGTTACTCCTGTGGCAAGATTACCAGAGATCCCAGCGGACCCAAAGATTGTTTTTGATATGTTAAAGCTTGTTGACGCTCTAGTTGATGCTTCAGAATATATGTCTTACCGACATGATTATGGGAAAGCTATTTTTTGCCTTTTTGCTTATATCCAAGGGCATCCTGTTGGTATAGTGGCCAATAATTCTTTTTGTAATGGTGGGGCAATTGATTATCTTGCTGCAAAAAAGTTTTCTCGTTTTGTTAAAATTTGTGATGCCTATGAAATACCGTTAATTACTTTAATTGATGTGCCTGGATTTATGCCAGGGGAAGAACAAGAGCATAATGGTCTTTTACAGGCGGGAGCTTCTTTGTGTCAGTCTATCCAAACGAGAGTACCTCGTTTTTCAGTGGTCATTAGAAAATGTTATGGTGCAGCTGCTTATTTAATGATGCAAACAAAAGCGCAAGGAGGAAATGGTGTTTTGGCGCTTGAAACGGCGCGAATAGCAATCATGGGCTATGAAGCAGCAAAAAATATGTTTAGTGATAAATTCCAAGTTTTTAGTGAAGCTGAGTATTTTAAAAAATATGAAGACCCTCAAATTGCTTTGCAAGCAAAAATTGTGGATGAGATTGTTAAAAAAAATGAAATAAGAGAAAAGCTTATCTCCTTGATAAGTACTCATAATTATTCTCGAGAAAACTTAAATAACTCCAGAGAGCATTTAATAATACCGTGAGGAATAAATGAAAGAATTAGATTTGTTAAAAAGAATTTTGACTCAAACTGAAGATATATTTTTAAAGAAGAATATATCGGATATTAACCAAGGTGATTTACTAAGAGAAAACTTGGGATTGGATTCACTGGCAAAAGTGACTCTCTTTTATGAAATAACTGATGAGTTAGAGACTGATGATGATGAAGACATTTTAGAGCAGTGGAATAAGGTTTCAGATGTCTTAAAGTATATTAATGAGAATATGAAATGAAGAGACTTGTTATTTATAATCCAATTGATGAAGGATTTTGGAAACTTTCAGCTACATGTAGACAAGAGCTAACTCAGCAATTTCATAACTTTTTTGAAGTTGATTATGTTTTAGAGACAAAAGGAGCAAGAAAAAAATTACTTGATGCCGACTATATTGTTGGAATGCCTTTTTCTTTAAGAATGGTGCAAAAAAATGATAAGCTTAAGGCCGTGCATTTTTGGACGGCACAAATTCCTGTTTCATGGCAAGAAGTACAAAAATTTCAAGTGACTTCATCAAGTGGTGTAAATTCTCGTTCAGTGGCCGAACATGCTCTTTATCTTGTGATGAAGGCCATTAGAGGAGAGATTGCTCCGTCAGAGTTTTGTGAAGAGGGTTATTTTATAGCAGATAATCCACAGCAAAAAATTGCTGGTATTTTGGGAGGAGGTCATATTGGGACCGAAATTTTTAAACTAACGCAAAACTTATTTGGTGAGATTATTTGTTGTTCACGCTCTAAAATTGACTTTACAACTTATTATGACTTAGATCATTATCAGAATTTTTTGGAAAAAGTTGATTACTTATTTATTGCAGTCCCTTTGAGTCAAGAAACAAGAGATCTTTTTACCCAAGACAAATTTTTTAAAAAAATAAAGAAAGATATCTGTGTGGTTAATATTGCTCGTGGAGAGTTATTTGATACTCAAGAACTTGAAAACTTTTTTGAAAAAAATGAGACCGCAGTTTATCTAACAGATGTGACTTATCCTGAACCTTATCCCAAAGAAGGAAAGTTAAATGAACTTGAAAATGTCTTCATAACTCCGCATCTGGGCGGAAGGCGCAAAGATATGTGGGAACTTTTGTTAAAACAAACATTTAAAATAACAAAGAAGTGGTTATGAAAATAGAGATTGCTAAGTTTGAAAAACTTTTAAAAAGAAGGTCAGAATTTATAGACGTTATCTATGAAGATGATGAACAAAGCCAATTTCCAAGTGAGATGTCGTATTATTTTCAGCAAAATATTTTATCTTATTTTATCCCGAGTGAATTTAAGGGGAGGTTTGAGCATCCTTATCAAACTTTTTGTTTAGGTCGTGTTTTAGCAAGAAGAAATTTAACTTCAGCTATTGCAATTGGCCAATCTTTTTTAGGATCAATCCCTGTTTGGTTGGCCGGAACTCAAGAGCAAAAAGAAGCTCTGGCCAAAATTCTTAGCAATTCTGGTGCAAACTGCTTGGCTTTGACAGAGGAAAAACATGGTAGTGATTTAAGTGCCACAGAAGTTTTTTATGATCAAGAGAAAGAAGTCTTATCTGGCACAAAATGGTGTATTAATAATGCGACGAAAGGAAAAGCATTAACTGTTTTAGCAATGACAAAACAAGGACCGACTCTTTTTTTTGTTAAAAAGGATGATATTTCTGATAAGTTTTTTTCTTATATCAATAAGATTAAGACTCATGGAATCAGGGGAGCTGATATTAGTGGTATTATTTTTTCTGATCTTCCACTTAAAGAAGAAGCTTTTGTGGGAAGGCAGGCAAGAGGATTAGAAATTGTGGCTAAAACCATGCATGTTTCAAGAACATTATGCGCAAGCTTTTCTTTGGGGGCTGCAGATACGACATTTAGAAATACTTTAGATTTTGTAAATAGGAGAGTTTTGTACGGTAAAAACTTGATTGATGATAAAAGGATTTTATGTTTGCTGTCTGAGTCATTTGCTAGAATCATGGCCTGTGAAGCCTTAAGCTGTGTGGTTTCTCGTGTGGGGACAGTACAACCTGAGTTTTTAAGTCTCTACAGTGCGGTTATTAAAGCCTATATTCCGCCTCTTATTGATCAACAGATTAAAATTTGCTCTGAAATTATGGGGGCCCGATACTATTTAAGAGAAAATGATTATCCGCTCTTTCAAAAATTTTTAAGAGATCATGCTGTTGTCTCTCTTTTTGATGGAAGTGTAGGGGTTAATTTATCAATTATTGCAAGTAAGTTTAATAATATAAAACATCATATTACCAGTGAAGAAATTTATGACCAAAGTATTTTGAATGTGAATGAAAAACTCCCTGAGTTTGATTTTAAGCGATTAAAGCTTTCTGCTCGGAATAAAGATTTTCTTTTTTCAAGTTTTTTAAGAACTTCTAATAAACAAAATAAGGGAGTGCAAAAGATTGAAAAATATCGTTTAAAGTTTCTAGAAAGTTTAGATGGCCTTGATCATAAAGATGACTATCAAAATCGGAAATTGGCTTTAGACTATTGTAGACTTGTGTCTGCAGTTTCTTATTATCTTTTTTTGAAAAATAATAAGGTTTATGGTCAGCTTAGTCAGGAATCTAGCTTAGAATATATTCTATCAATAATTTTTGAAGAAAAAAATTCTTATCATTACTCGGCTTCTTTTTTTAAGAATTTTTTATCTCATAAAATGATCTCCCACTTTGATATAGAGGTAAATGAATGAATGTTTTAGTTCTTAATCGTGGAGAAATTGCTTTTCGGGCGATCAAAGTTTGTCAAAACCTTGAGCTGACAAGTTATTGTTTTGTAAACGAGAACGAATTAGAGACAAAGATTACTCAACAAGCTGATCATTTTATTTCTGTTTCTGAACAAGACAATCCTTATGTTAATTTAGACTTTATTAACCATGTGCTCAAAAAATATGAGATTGAGGTACTCTATCCTGGATATGGCTTTTTGTCTGAAGATCCTAGACTTGCAAAGCTTTGCGAAGAAAACGGCGTCATTTTTGTGGGACCCTCTACGCTTAGTCTAGAAAAACTTGCAAGTAAAAAGGAATCACAAATCTTTGCTAAGAAATGTTCTTTAGGTGTTTTAGAGGTACAAAGGCCTCAAGCAAAAGATTTCCCGCTTATGTTAAAGGCAAGTTTTGGAGGAGGTGGGCGAGGAAACAAAGTCGTTGAAGATATTTCAAAATTAATAAATGCTGAGAGTGAACTTAAAAAAAAGTCCCAACAGCTTTTTGATAATTCAGAGATTATTTATGAGCGTTATCTTCCTTTTGCTAAGCATGTTGAATTACAATTTTTTGCGACTCAGGACGATGTTATCTTTTTGGGGACACGTGATTGTTCACTCCAACTAAATTACCAAAAAGTTTTAGAAGAAGGCCCTGCTCAGGAAAATGCAAACAAAAAAATGGGAGAGCTTTACCCGAAAATTAAAACAACGTTGATGAATTACGGGTATCTTGGAGCTGGAACTATTGAATTCCTATGGGATGAAGAGAAAGAAGAATTGTATTTTTTAGAAGTAAATACAAGAATTCAAGTCGAGCATACTGTTACAGAAATGTTGTATGATATAAACTTGGTTCAGTGGCAGTTTGAATTAGCGTTAAATCAATTTCAGTTGAAAGACGTCAAAAGCCGTGGTCATAGTTTTAGTGCAAGAATTTATGCCGTGAATCCGTTTATGGATTTTTCTCCATGTCCTGGAGAAATTTGTTATATGAAAAATAATGATGATTACCGTTTTGACACCTTTTTAAACGAAAACGGTATTGTTGCTCATCAATATGATCCCTTGATTGGGAAGTTAGTTGTTGTTGGAAAGACTCGTCAGGATGCACTTGATAATCTTTGTAGAGGGCTTAAAGAATTAACAATCTTTGGTATCCATACGAATAAAGGTTTCTTGTTGGAATTAGCAAAACATGATGTCTTTATAGCTCAAGAACATAATGTAAGTTGGCTTGAAGGACAAAAATATGAACTTATAAAGCCGATTATTGATGATGAAGAAATTAAGAGTTATTTGTGGGGTAAAAAGGAAAGGGGAGAGGACTTTTTTGATATGAGTCTGGTTGAGATTCATCGCCATCAATATAAAGTTCTTGCTAGATCACAAAATTTTTATGTGGAGAAAATTGTGGATGGTGCCATTCTAAACTTCTGTGTGGCACGTCAGTTTTGGCGAGAGTCTTTTTTAGAAAAAAATAATGATTATACTTCTCCCATTACCGGGAAAGTGATTAAGATTCTTGTTGCTGAGGGAGAGCAAGTGGAGCAAGGTGACCTCCTTTTTGTTCTTGAAGCGATGAAAACAACCGTTGAAATCAAAGCAAAGAAGTCAGCGAAAGTTCTTTCTGTTTTATTTCAAGAAAATGATCTCGTTAAGACTGGGGCAGAGCTTCTTATACTTAATTAGAGTTTATTTCATCTATGAGTTGCTGAACATTTTTAATGGTCATGGCTTTTTCCATTTCAATAATAACGTCGAAGTCCTCTTCTAACGAAGAAATGAGATCCACAATCGCAATGGAATCCATTTTTAAGTCTGATTTGAATTCATCAGTCATTTTTATTTCTTCTTGAGAAACTCCTGTGATTTCTGAAATAAGGCCGATAATTTCTTGTTGAGTTGCCATCTGATTCTCCTTATTGATTAAATTCCAAAACAAGTTGGTCTAGCATAAACTTTTTTATTTGTGCTGCTTCTTGAACAGTTTTAATAATTGAATCTTGTTGTATTTTATCTAAGTCTGCTTTAAAAAGAATTGCTTCTTGCTCGGCCAGATGATCTTCATCTAGATCACCATGTTCACGAAAAAAAGTAATAGCTTTTTTTTCTTTGTCATCAAGTGAATCTATAATTTTAGGTACAAGTTTTGGTGCTAGGTCTGTGGCCATTCCTTCTAAAAAGTAGAGCACTCCAAATGCGTTAAAGGGGTTTGCAATGGCCACTTGATAATGAAAATAGCTCACCCAACATGTGACACCTAGAGGAGGAGACTGAGATGTAATTTCATTTTCTGCTTTACCTAATTTTTTTAAGTCGTTTAAGGCCATTAACTCATGTCCCATCTCTTCACTTGAATGTTCTAAAATCCATTTTCTAATCCTTAAATATTTTGGATCCATTCTTCTTGCAGCTAAAGGAGTAAATGAAGATGTTAAAGTTACGTAATGATAAGCGTACTCTAAATATTTAATATAATACTTTTTGCCATTTTTCCCATTGATTATATCTTGATAAAATTGTGTCTTTTCAATAACGGTAATTGATTCTTTTAGTGCCGCTTTCATTTGATCTTCAAATATCATTTTTTACTCCTTTTATGTCTTCAATGAGACCTACTTTTTTTGCAGGATGACCTGCCCATATTTCTCCAGAGTTGATTTGATCATTTTTGGTAATGACTGTATGACTTTTTATTTTTACATTGTCGGGGATGGCCACTCCAAAGTTGATATTACAATTTCCACCAATTTTGACGTTGTTTCCAAGTGAAACATTAGGTAGAAGATTTGTCTTTGCCCCGATGACAGTATTATTTCCGATGCTGGAGCCAGCTCCTACAATCGCAAATCCCCCAATAACACAATTGTCACCAATTTTTACAGATCTTTGAATATGAATTTTAGAGCTAGGAGAATAATGGCAGCTCAGAGCTGCTCCTAGACCTATGACAGTTTTTTTTCCGATTTCAATAAGTTCTGCTTGGCGTATTATTGTATGCATTCCAATTAAACTTTTAAACGAAACCTTCATCCCCATAAGTCGATAATATGCCCATTTGAGATAAAAAATGAATAAACATTGCTGAGCAAAGGGTGAGGAAATAAATACACCTTGAATGAGTGAATTAAGCACCCAACCCACATAACCTTTATTCAATCCGATAGAAAAACTTCCTTCTTTTAATTTTGGTTGGAAAAGCAGTCTGAGAAGACCTGTTTGTAGAGTGAAAAAATGTAAAAATAAAAAATAACCAAGGATAATTGTGAAGACATTAAAAAAAAGACTTTGTGACCATAAAGGAATAACTACTATATAACTTAAATATAAGCTTGTTGTATGTAGTATAAGGGTTGTTATGATAAATAGGAGGTCAAAGATGGCAAACATAAGACCTCACAATTTTATTTAACTCTTCTGGAGCTTCTAAGGGGAGATAATGCCCATAATTAGGATAAATTGAAAAAATTGACTTTTGGCAAAGATGTTGAAATCTTTTAAGATGTCTTGAAGAAAAAACCTTATCTTTTTCACTCCAGATAATATGAATTTTGTCTTGATATCTTTCAAGTAATTCTTCATAGTTAACATCAAGGGCATCAATCACAAGACTTTTAAAATTTTCTTGAGTTTTAAGATGATTATTATTTTTCCAAAATGAGTATAGTTTTTGATAGTACTCTTGGGAGGTGGGAGTGGTGACTGAGAAATGTTGACAAAAATTTGATTTTAAAAAGTCAGAGGAGGTTAAACCCAAGACTTTGGTAATAAAATCCATACAGTTTAGCTCGTTAAGAGTTTGTTTGATCAGCTCTTTTCTCGCTCTTGTAACTTTAATTCCTCCTGGAGCAATTAAGATGAGTTTATTTGCTGTATTATTCAACTTTTCATTTATTTTAAGACTTAGTGTCGCGCCAAGTGAAACGCCTATGATCATAAACTCATTTTGATTTGTTTTTTGATTAATTTGTTGGATCTTCTGGGCAAAGTAGTCTGCATTTTTAATCAAACAACTTGCACCGGTCAATTGTTCTTGTTTTGATAAAGGATAGTCAAGAAAGTAATAATGAGAATTATATTGTTGAATATAGTCTTGATAAAAACTAGATAAATGGCCCATAGGGGGAATGAAAAAAGTATTTACCATGATTGTTCATCTCCCATATGAAATATTGTTTGTTGTTCAGAATTTTTTAACAAATAATGGACTTTATTGGCCACATCCAGTGGAGATAGTAAGTTATCTTCACCTATAATATCTAAAATCTCTTGTTTGAGTCGCTTTCGGATCTGTTCGGTATCAGTGAGGCCAGGGTGTAAAATTTTTGTAAGAACATTTTTTTCTTTAAGTTCACTATTAAAAGCTACTGCCAGTCCGTTCAGAGCATTTTTTTCAACAATATAGCTAAGTTTTCCAGGACTTCCTTTAATTGCGGCCATGCTACCAATAAAAATAATTCTTCCATAATTTCTTCTGGCCATTAATTTTGCAAGTCCTTTGGAAAGTTCAAAGCAGGGAAGAATGTTTGTGAGTAATGATTCACTGAAAGTTTTAGAATTAATACCAAAGATGGGTTGGGCCGGACTAAAAATATGTGCACAATGGATAAGACCATCGATATGAATATTTTTATTTTTAAGTTGTGTGATCAGGTCTTTACTTGAATTTAAATCTTTCATATTCCAGTAAAAAGTTTGTTCATCTACCTGATCTATTCGTGAGGTTGTATGGTAGGTATTGAAGCCATTACCGGCCAAAAGTTTTGATATTTCTTTTCCTATACCTGTGAGTCCTGCTGTGATTAATATATTATTTTTCATAAATCTTGCTCCCATCTTAGCAAGATGATTCCTGCGCTATAGCCTCCTCCTGTTGCTATAAGACAGATGAGGTCTCCCTTTTTTATTCTTTTTTCTTTGAGGCATTGTGAAAGAAGGACTCCTACTGAGGCTGAGGTGATATTACCTACTTGATCAAAGTTAATTGTAAATTGGGATGGGTCGAGTTTTAGCTCGTCTGCTACTTTTGCAACGATATTTTTGCTGGCCTGATGAATGATAAAGTGATCAATGTCATTTTTTGTAAGCTTACACTCTGTGAGAGCATTATTTATGAGCTCTTGCATTTTTAGTATGGCGGAATCAAAAATTCCACTTGCATCATTCATAACAATCGAATTTTTGGGAGCTTCGTTGCGTGCTTGAATAAGGCCACCACTGGCCGGAACAAAGATAGCATCCCAAAAACGTCCATCACTGATAAGATGGGAGTAAAAAATTCCAATTTCATCCTTTTGTGTTTTTTCTAAAATAACCGCCGCTGCCCCGTCTCCAAAAAGCATAACCGTTCTTCTGTCTTTTTTGTCTAGATAATAGCTGCGTGTTTCTGTGGCGACACAGGCTATTTTTTTAGCGCCAGTCTGTATCATTCTTCTTCCCATATCCAGAGCAAAAATAAAGCCCGCACAGGCCGCTTTTATATCAAAGGCTGGATAAAGTTCTCCGGGAGTTGCTTTGGATTGAATGATACAAGCAGTTGAGGGGGTCATCACATCTTCTGATACAGTTGAAACAATCAAACCTTCAAGTGAACTCTTACTGGGAAGAACCTTTCTCAAAGCTTTCGCACCTAAATCTGAGGCCGTCTCTCCATTTTTACACCAATGTCTTTGCCTAATCCCAATACTTTTTTGGACCCATTCATCTTTTAGGCGTAATTGGTTTTGGGTAATGATATCCTCATTAGTGGTTATCCCATCGGGTAAAAAGTCATCAATTTGAGCAATCTTAACTCCATAGCTTTTTTGATATAAGTAATGATACTTTCCACTAACGGTCATTATATCATTCCTCTCAATTTTACCCGGTCTATTTTTGAGTTATGCCTATCATCAACGGGTATCTTCGTGATGGATTGGAGCTTCACTTTTTCTAAATTATTTTTTTGAAGCAATTGTTTTAGTAGCGGTTGATTTTTTGTATTGAGCTGTCCTTCAATAAAAAGTTTAATTTCTTTTCCTTTTTGAACAAGAGCACTTCTTTGAATTCCTTGTAACTTATCGAGTTGGGCTTCAATTGAATAAGGATGAAGTTCTTTTTGGGCAGACCAAATAATATCATTTATCCTTCCTACAAGCCAAAGTCTTCCCTCGTTATCAAAATAGCCACAATCTCCACTTCTATGCCATTTTTTTCCTGTCGGAGATTTTATTTTGTTTTCTTTTGTTGCCTGCGGGTTATCAATATATTCTTGGACAACATGTGGCCCTTGAATAATGACTTCTCCAATTGAGTTAGTGCCCATTTCATATTGTTTGCCATCTTGATGATCAAATTCATATATCTTTTGAGGGAGTTTTACGACTTTGACTTGAAGACCGGGATAAATATGACCGACCAAAAAACCATCTCCTTTTGCAGCAAGAAACTCATTAATTTCAATACTTGAAATTGGAGCTACTTCAGTTGAACCATAAATGATTTCCGTTTTTGCATTTGGATAAATCTCGAAAAGACCTTGGCAGAATTCCTCGGTGACCGGACATCCTCCAAATGCAATATTTTTTAAACTCTTTATTTTTTTATTTTTTTCTTTTAATTTTTTCACGAGTTTATTGTGAAAAGCATAGGAGCCACACATACGAGTAATATTCCATCTTTCCATCTGTTTAATGACAACTTCCGGGTTAAAACTTCCTATATTTGAAAAATTAACTGCTGGAACAACTGTTGTTATCCCACACAAAAGATTCATAAGACCAAACATAGGGAAGGAGGGAAAATCAATAGTTGTCTCATGGCATGGCCAGGCTTTTTTTATAAAATTGATTTGTTTTGTTATATTTTCAATATTTCTATTTGTGCCTTTGCTTTTTCCTGTAGAACCAGAGGTATAGGTCATAAGAGCGTAATCATCTGGTTGCATTTTTTCAGCAATGATTTTGTCATACTCTTTTGCATAAAGAGTGTTTTCTTGTTTAAGGCCAATCCTATTTTGATCAATTGTGTATTTTGTTTTTTTCCATAACGACGGAAATAAAAAGTGATACTTAAGAAGTTTATCAACACTTATAATCGCTTTAGCTTTTGAGTCTGAGATTGCTCTAAGTATTTTTTTTAACCCAATTCCTGGGTCGAGAAAGACAACCACCATTCCCAGTGAAAATATGGCAAGCATTAATGCATATGTTTTTTCATTAATTGGAGCTAGGATGATAATTCTATCTCCTTTGACATAGCCCTCATTTTTTAAGCCTTTGCGATATTTGGCGACTATCTCATAGAAGTGAGAAAAAGTGATTAGCTTTTCTTTATAATCATTTAGGCTGTCTATATTTTCAGGAATAACAAAGGCAATCTTATCTGGAGAATTATTCACGTGATAAAGAAAATCTGTAACAAGATTGTTTTGTGACATTTAAGCTCCCTTAAAATTTCGTGGCTTTAATCCTGTTATGAAGACTTTGAGTTTTATTTGATTCTCACGCATCTGGCCTAGAAAAAAATTGAGAATAAAATTTTCTGATTTTAATTTCCCATTAAGAAATAATTGTTTCATTTTAGAGCGTTGAACCTTGCCTGAAGTTGTTTTTTTGATACTACCTGGGGGGACAATAGAAACTTGCTCTTCTTTTATAGGAAAAAAATTTGATATTGTATCTGATACCTTTTTTTGTAGCTGTTTTCTTTTTCTAGGAAGTAAGTATTGGTATTCTCGACGTGTTTCTATCACTAAGTGGATTTTTTCACTATCAGTTTTACTATCTTTAAGAGCAAAAGCAGCGAGTCTACCAGGCTTAATTTCTTTCATGCGAATTGCGTAAGCCTCAATCTCCTCGGCGTTGATATTAATGCCATTGACAATAATAAGATCTTTTTTTCTACCCGTGACAAAAATTTCTTTGTTGCTTATATAGCCAAGGTCGCCTGTTTTTAAATATCCATTATGAAAGAGATCTTTATTTAAATCGTCTCTTTGGTAATAGCCTTGGGTTGTAGAAGGACTTTTGACAAGAATATTTCCCACATGTCTTTCTGGTAAAGTTTGGCCATCGTTATCCACAATTTTAATATCAACATGGTTAAGGGGCTGACCACAAGAGACATATTCTAAACAATCATCTCCTTCACAAGCTGTCGCGACTCCTAAAGAAAGCATAGATCTTTTAGAGATCTTTTCAGTTTTAAAAGCGGTACCGCCTTGATGAAAGCTGATGGCAAGTGTGTTTTCTGCCATTCCGTAACAGGGAACAAAAGCTTCTTTTTGAAGGCCACACTGCTTAAACTCTCGATAGAAGAAATCAAGAGTTTGGGCATTTATTGGCTCTGCTCCACATAAAGCGATTCTTACCGATGATAAATTAAGACTTTCTTTGGTTTTTTGTTTTACCTTTTTTGCTGTCATATTATATGCAGAGTTTGGCCCCACAATGATGTTCGCCTTATATTGGGAGATGGCCTTGAGCCATCTTGCAGGATTAACCGCGAAGTCATAAGGAGTCATGATATAAACTTTATATTGATTATATAAGGGAACGAGCAAGCCTCCGATAAGACCCATATCATGATGTACTGGAAGCCAAGAGAGAACAGTATTTCCTAATTCTTTATTATCAATGGCTTCAGTAATCTGTTTGATATTGGCGATGACATTGTAATGGGAAAGAACAACTCCTTTGGGATTACCAGTACTGCCTGAGGAGAATTGAATAAAAGCAGTATCAGTAGGATTAGGAAATGATAAGTCCTTATTTATGGCCGGAATTTCTTCCCAGTCATTATAATTATAGGTTTTTAAACCTAGTTTACTGTGAAGGCCTTTATCTAGTTTACTTCCTAAAATAATTTTTGCCTTTGTTGTTTCTTTGATACTTTTTATAGTTTCTTGATAACGTTTTTCATTGATCCATAAACTTGTGGTGACCGGCACAGGTGTATTGCCACTTAAAATGATAGCAAAAAAATGAATAATAAAGTCTAGGGAATTACTTCCTTCCAAAAGAATATTTTCATCAGCTGCGACACTTTTAATTTTTGTCGCAAGATGGGTAGATTTTTGTTTAATTAGCTCGCGTTGGAAATCCACTTTTTGCCCATTAGCTAAAAGAAAGCTGATGAAATGATCATGCACGGAGTGGTTTTTAAATAAGATATCCACTAAGGTTGTTTTGTCCTGTTTCACAGTCATAATTGATCTCCATCTATTTTCATTGAGTATAGCTAAAAAAAGGCTGCTGTGCGTTACTTTTAATTGAAACCTATAAAATTTTCATCAATTCTATGATTTTTTCTTATTTGGATTATGCTTTTCACATTATGTAAGGGTTTTATGCAAAAATTTAGTTTTCTTATTTTTTTCTTCTTTTTTTTAAGCTGCTCTATGGAAGAAAAGTCACAATTACCACCTTTTAAAACAGTGGTTTCTTCCATCATTGGTGGACAGAAGGTTGTAAGTCCTGAATATCATTCAGTCGTTGCGATAACTTATAAGGGGAAGGTTTTATGTTCTGGAAGTCTTATTGATTCACAATATATTCTTACAGCGGCCCATTGTATACTTCCGGTTGAGTTACCTCAGCAGTTTAAAAGCATGGAAGAGTTTATTTTAGAAACTAAAATTTATATTGGTACAGGAGAGGAAGAGGGTCTATTTAAGGGACAGTATGAAATTGCGAATATTTTTACGCATCCTGCTTATCGAAATCATTATCGTGGAAAAAATGATCTGGCCTTAATTGAACTCAAAAAACCAATACTTTTTTTAAAACCATTAGCTTTATTGACATCAGTTTCTGATTTAAAAGCAGCACTCCAGGTTGGTAAGCAGGTTGAAATTATTGGTTTTGGACATCGAAAGAATGTTTTTGGTCAACTGGGTGATATTGAAAAAAAAGTGGGAGTTAAGTATAAAACTCAAATGCCTTTGGTAGAAGTTTATGCCAATGAAATTGTTTTAAATAAAAGTGGTAAAGGAGCTTGCCAAGGTGATAGTGGGGGGCCTGCTCTTGTTCATATAGATAATCAAGCTTATTTGATCGGTGCGGCAAGCCGTGTTAAGGGAAAATGTGCTGGAGAAGAATCTTTAACTTATTATAGTTTGATTCCAGATAGTCTGTGTTGGGTTAAGTCAAAGACAGGAGTGAGTATAGGTGATTTTGAGTTTATTTGTTCACAACAAATATCTTCTCAAGATGATCAATCGTTTCTCGATGCTTGTTTGATGGCGCAGGGAAAAACTCGACTTACGGTTGAGGCTTTGTTTCGAAATTTAAATGTGACAAGTTGTAGGCAATTAGATTTGATCAGAAAGAAAGTTCAGCAGCTTAATTTAAGCAATGAGTTTTTAGTAGATGTGAAACTTTTAAAGTTTTTTTCTTCTCTTACAAAATTAGACCTCAGCGATAACCAAATTCAAGATATTTCTGCTCTTACAAAAACTCATTCTTTTGCTGAACTGGATATTACAGGAAATAATATTTCTTTGGCACAGATAAGTGAAATTAAGGCCAACAAGTTAATTGGAAGAAAGAAGCAAAAGCATAATCATTTTAAAACTCATTTTTTTCAAGCTTGTATGAATTATGAAAATGAACCAGTCAGCACGCAAGAAGTTATAGATGAAGTTAGACTTATTCAAGGCAAAGAGGATTGTTTACAACTTCATATTGGACTGAAGTCAATGACGTCATTGAATTTGAGTGGGATGGGGTTAGAAAATTTAAATCTTATTAAAGAATATCATGAGTTTACTTTATTATATCTTGATTATAATAATTTAAAAGACCTCTCTGGTCTAAGTCAAATGAGCAAGCTTGAGTCTTTATATATTTCAAATAATAAATTAGAGAGCTTAGATGGAATTGAAACGTTAGAAAAACTCAATTATATAGATGTTTCAGAAAATCAAATCGTTGACTTTAATTCGCTTTATAATGTGAAAAATTATTTAAATATTACTTTGTATGGAAACTTAGATAAATCTCCCAAGGTTTGTCAGCAGCTTCCTTTAATTGATTGCTATTAAAAGAGTAGACAGAGAGTAAAGATAAATAGGCCCCAGATTGCAAGTATGTAATAGTATTTTTTCCAATCAGTTTTAAAAATATCTTTAGAGTTTTTTTGGAAGTGTTTAAAGGTGTATTGTTCTACTTCTTTTGTTTCGGTTTTGAATATAGTGCTAAGGTATCCAATTCCAAAGCAAATAAGGCAGCCTATAACATTCCACCATGGCCAGCTAACATCTGGAATAAATACCCAAAAGATAACATTAGTCATAAAGCCCAAAACCAGTCCTGTAATGGCCCCTGTGCCATTGACTTTTTGAGTTAAAATTCCCAGTAGAAAAACTCCTAAGATAGGCCCATTGGCCAAAGAGCCAATTTTATTCATAGAAACAATAATGGAGTCCGAAATATTTCCAACATAAAAAGCAAAAAAAGTACAAACAGAACCCCAGAAGATAGTGAGGGCTTTGGAAGCAAGAAGTTCTTGTTTTTCAGAAAAATCTTTTTGGAGATAACTTTTAAAAACATCTTGCATTGTTGTTGCGGATAAAGAGTTTATAGTAGAGTCGAGTGAGGACATTGCAGCTGAGAAAAGTCCTACCATGACCAAGCCGACGGCTCCAATTGGAAAGTATTTGATGACAAAAACAGGAACTGATAAATTATAGTTTGGGTTACCATTTTCTAGCGGAAGAAGCTTTATAAACTCAGGGTGTTTTGCAACATAAGCCCCAATGCATATGCCTAAAAAGCAATAGGTTAAAACCAAAGGAAAACGCAATATACCATTAAGAAATAAGGCCTTATTCGTATCATCAACACTTTTCGTTGAGAGTTCTCTTTGTACTTGTGATTGGTCACAACCATAATATGAGACATAGAGAAAAAAACCTCCAATAAGCATAGGAAGAAAGGTAAAACTATTTCCATCAAAACCAGCTGAACTAAAATCTATCGCCCGCATTCTTTGTGAGGAAAAGCTGGCAAGTGTTTCTGAAAAACCTCCACAAAGAGAAATTGCGACAAATATAGTTATAAAGATAGCAAGATAAAGAATGATCATTTGAATAACATCTGAATAAATAACTGCTTTCATCCCTCCAATAGAGTCATAAATAATGGTGATAACACCTAACATGATAACGGCCAGTGTGAAGCTGATTCCAGTGCAATAGGCAATCACAATTGATATTCCATAGACAGTAACACCGGTAGCAAAGGCCCTTATAAATTGAAATAACAAAGAAAGGCTTAGTCTTGTTTTTTTATCAAAACGCTTTTCTAAATAAGCATAGACAGAAATAATCCCTAATTTTCTATAGAGTGGAAGTAAAAAGATCATAAGAAAGATCATGGCAAAAGGTACGGCCAACTCATATTGTAACCAAAGCATCCCTCCACCGATGGAAAAAGCAACAAAGGCGGGAGCTCCAAGAATTGAGTTTGTAGAACATTGAGTGGCCATCGTTGAAATGGCAATTGGCCAGGCTCCTGTATTATTTCCACCAAGATAATAGTCTTTTTTGTTTTTTTGGCCTTTTGCCAGAAAAAAACTTAGACCAATCATACCGATCAGGTATAGGATGATAATTGTCCAATCAAGAAAATGTAGTTGCATATGACGTTACCTAAGATAGCAAAAAAAATTATTTCAGATACACTATTGCATCTGAGTCCCATAAATAATTATTCACATATGATAAAATTTTATCATAATAGTGTCAGAATAAAAGATGATACATATAACCTTCCTGCTAAAATACATATCTTTGGGGTAGGTAAAGCGGCCAGTTATGAAGTTCAAGCGCTAAGAGAATTATTTATCAAAAATGGTTTGCAAGATAAGCTTGGTCATTGTGTGAGTTATACTAAGATAAATCACACTGTGGAGGAAAAAGGTTTATTGCAGTTTGAGGGAACTCATCCCGTTATCAGTGCTGAGAATCTAGAAAAAACAAGTCTTTTTCTAAGAGAGCTTAAAAAAATTAAAAACCAAGATTGTTTATTTTTCTTATTATCTGGCGGTGCAAGCTCTTTACTTGAATTGCCTCTTAAGCAGATGAAGTTTTCGACGCTAAGGGTTATTCATCAAGACTTATTAGCTAGCGGTATGAATATCAATGCAATGAATCAGGTGAGGAAGTCAATATCTCAAATTAAAAATGGGGGGTTAAGAAATTATATTCCTACAGATAATATAATTCAATTTATAACTTGTGATATTCCTAATGCTGATTTATCTGATGTAGGTTCTGGGCCATTGTTAAGTAAGAATATCAATCTTAGAGAAGTGAATTCTTATTTAGAAAAATTTGATATTAAGCTTAATGAGACAGACAACTCTGTTGTTAATGTAAAGTCTTATATTTCTCAGAGTGCAGAAATTTTACTTCAGCTTATGAGTGTTCCACAAAAAATGATAAATAAAGGTATTTATGATGGAGGATTAGAAGAGTTAATTTCTTTACAAAAAAAAGACTTACCAAGTAAAGGATATACTTTTTTGAGCGGAGGTGAGGCGACTTTAACAGTTCCTCCTCAGGCAGGTAAAGGTGGAAGAAATACCCATTATGTTTTAGCTATGGCCTCAGAGCTTTATCGCTTTGAAGAGAATAGGGATATTCACATTTTAAGTTTTGGAACAGATGGAACAGATGGTCCTACTGACGCAGCGGGCGCCTATATTAATTATGCATTGTACTCTAAGCTAGATAGTGTACAATATTTAAGAAATTTTGATTCCTATACTTTTTTTGAAAAGATTGGTAGTTTGATTAAAACAGGGCCAACTCGTACAAATGTTATGGATATAAGGGCCATGTGGCGTGAGTAGAATAAAAGATTTATTAATAACATTAAATCCAGATTTTGTTTTTCTTGAGCAATATATTAATCAAAGAATTGAAGAGCTTTCTAAGCGGCAAACTCTTAAATCAGAAGACTTTAGTGAAAAAAGTACTGTGTTGATAACTTATCCTGACCAATTCTCAGGAAGAGAAAAAAGTAATTTAGCCTATTTGAGTGAGTTTATGGAGAATGAGCTCGAAGGTTGTTGCTCCCACGTCCATATTTTACCCTTTTATCCTTGGACCTCAGATGACGGTTTTTCTGCCATTAATTATCATGAAGTGGCCAGTGAATATGGAGCATGGTCTGATATTGAGTCTTTGAATGCTAACTTGATGTTTGACTGTATATTTAATCATCTGTCACAGCAAAATCCTTTCTTTCAAAAAGCTTTGAGTGGAGAGCCTGAATGTGAAGAGATGTTTCATGTTTATAATGAAAGTACTTTCCAAACTAAAGAATTTCAAGAGGCGATAACAAAAGTTGTTCGCCCAAGAGTTTCGGCCCTTTTCACCCCTTTTATCTTTGGAACTGAAAAGAAGTTTGCATGGACGACTTTTAGTGAAGATCAAGTTGATACTAACTTGAAAAACCCCCAAATGATGCAATATGTTTTAGAATGCTTCTTTCTTTATATTGAAAAAGGTGCCACATTTTTTCGTATAGATGCAGTTCCTTTTTTGTGGAAAGAATTAGGAACAAATTGTTCTCATTTGCCTCATACGCATAATTTTGTAAAACTTTTAAGGGCCATTGTTGACTCTATTGGTTCTGGTTTGAAAATTATTACTGAAAGCAATGTTCCTCATCAAGAGAATATTACCTATTGGGGCAACGGTGAGGATGAAGCTCATATTATTTATAATTTTTCTTTGGCACCACTTTTATTGCATGCAATGACTTTTGAAACAAATGCCTATTTTAATAAATGGGCGACAAATGTTTTTGATATTCATCCTAATAATCATTTTTTTAATTTTACAGCAACTCATGATGGTATTGGAGTTAGAGGATTAGAAGGCCTTGTCCCAGAAGAAGATGTTAAAACTATGGGAAAAATTACCGTTGAAAAAGGAGGAGTTGTTGGTTTAAAAAGAAGTCGAAATGGTGAAATTAGACCATATGAATTGAATATTACTTGGGCCAGTTATTTAAATGATAATAAGCTTGAAAATGATGTCTATCTAAAGAAAATAGTTCACTCACATGCTCTGGCCATGTTTTTTCCAGGCATTGGTGCTCATTATGTGCATAATTTTTTTGGAACTCAAAATTGGCAGGATGGCCATGCTCAAAGTGGAATTGCACGCCGCTTAAATAGAAAAAAGTTTGAATATCCTTTAATGAAAGACCCTTTTGCCGAAGCTTGTCGAAAAGGATTGATAGAACTTATTCGTTTTAAAAATAATCATAAAGCTTTTCACCCTAAAGGGGAGTTTAAAATTATCGATAAACATCCTCAACTTTTAATTTTTGATCGTAGCTATGAAGAAAGTACAATAAGAGTTATTTTTAATCTTACAGCAAAAGAAGTTGTTTTTGATGACCAAGTTATTGGCCCTTATGATCTTTCTTTTCAATAAAACTGTCTTAAGTTGGTCTTTAAGTTAATTTATGTTTAAAATAAAACTGAAGATATCTTTAAACTAAGAGGCAAACATGGATTACCCTAGTTGGAAAAAGCAGTACTTTAGTCAAGTTGAAGTAGATGAAAAAATTTTAGAACAAGCCTATAGAAAAATGAGTGCACAGGCGATTGCAGTCTATGCCATTAGTGCAGACCCTCCGACATGGGGACATGCTGATATTATGATGAGAGCCGCTAAAAAATTCAAAAAGGTCTATTGGATTATTGCTAAAAATTCAAAGAAAAAGTCACTTTTTTCTGAAGATGATAAATTAGAAATGATGCAGATTTATTTAGAACATTATAAATTAGATAATGTGAAGCTTGAAGTCATCGAAGGAAGTACGGCAAGGTTTGCTAAAGATGTTGGGGCCAGTTTTTTAATTCGTGGCTTACGAAGTAGTTCAGACTACCAACTTGAATTTGAACTTTCAGTTGGGAATCGTGGGATTAGTAAAAATATTGAAACGATTTGCATGTTTACTAAGCCTCACTATGCAACTATTAGTTCAACCATTGTAAGGGAGTTGGCCTTATTGGGAGAGAAAGTTTCTCAATATGTGCACCCTCGTATAGAGCAACTTATTGCTAACAAAGCAGAGAAAAATTTATGAGTGACCTTAGAGAAGTCGTTGACCCCCTACATATTGAAGATTTAAATGAAAAGGATCATTATTCAGTATTTTATACTCATAAAAATTATAAAATATTGATTATTCGAGGCTTTAAAATCTCTAAGGAAGGCTTGGAATATAGGTCACGTGGCTTTTTATTTAATAATGAGGGGGGCTTTTATCATTACAATAGAGGTGAGAAAGACTTTATTCAATATGAAAAAGGAATTTCAGATTTTGTTTCAGTTGTTGAACCTATCTATAAACAAAATACTGATATTATAGATAGTTTTGGAGACGAAATTGATGAACTTGAAGATATTCTCTTCGAACGTAAGTCTCATCGTGTTTTCATGGATGTTTGGTTTGACTTGAAAAAAGATCTTTCCCGAATAGAAAGGCATTATACGCGACATATTCGCGTCTTAAAGGAGTTTTATAAACACTTTGCTAAGGTCGAAAGCTTCCCTGAGCAAGAGTTTCACTCTTTATTGGAAGAGGTCCAATTAAGTTTGACGAATACGACACATTTTTTAGCACGACTAGATGCTATTCATCATTATTATAGTTCTATCAAAAATGATAGGCTGAATAAAAATATTTTTATGTTAACTCTTTTATCAGCAGTTTTTTTGCCTTTAAATTTAATTGTGGGATTTTTTGGAATGAATACCCCAAATTTGTTTTTACAAAATAATCCTAATGGAACTCAACTTGTTTTTATAGGATTATTGACTTCTTTGGCCATTTCTATTTTTGGTTTACCTGTGGTGAGATTTATAGATTATTATTTATTACGTTTCTTTTTAGGGAAGTACGATATTTATAAAAAGGCTTCTGATAAAATTAATAAAGCTTTAAAAATTTAATGGATATGAGTGGTATCGTTTTTTAACCGTCCGACTACGGTGGGGATAGAAGAGAAAACTCAAACTTAGTAACGAACCTCTGGAGTGCTTTTAAAAAGGGCCAAATGAATGGCCCTTGGGTGTGAGTCTATTCGTCTGATTCGAAACTTGATTCATCTAAAGTTTCAGAGCCGAGCTCATTATCAGACATAGGCATAGAGTCAGACTCAACTGGCATACTAAGTTCTTCATCAGAAGAAGTGTCTTCTACGGATTGAGCATAACTCACTCCTGTCCAAAGAAGACTTAAAATAAGAAAATAAATAGGCGCTTTTAAAAAAGATTTCATTATGACCTCACTTTTTTGTTTTGTTTTTTAGTTTTTCTTTTTAATTTACAAATTTTTTCTTTTTTCTTTTCCGTTATTTTAGCTTTAGCGCAAAAAGCATCTCTGGTGGCCCCAGCAATACCTTCACAGCTAATTAGAGTTCTTCCAGACTTACATGCTTTCTTTTTTTGCTTTACTGCTAGCGCTGGTTGGATTAAAGCTAGACTTAGTAAAGGGATCATTAAAAACTTCATTGCAAACACTCCTCTTGTGTTGGTGAACGTTTCTTAATTATCCTGTAAATTTATTTTCAGGTAAAATCGTTTTATTTCTTGAAATAATTAGGTTAAAACTAAGTATTAATCAAGGAGTTTTGTTTGGATAGGCTAAATTTCAACCACTTATACTATTTCTATATTGTAGCTAAGGAAGGTTCAATCAAAGGGGCAGCTCATAAGCTTCATGTCTCCCAACCAACAATTAGCGATCAGATTAAGCTTTTAGAAGAGTACTTTCATTGCCCTTTGTTTGAAAGGAAAAACCGATCTCTTGTACTTACTAAGGAAGGAGCTTTGGCCTTAAAGTATGCGCAACAAGTTTTTGATTTATCAAAGGAGTTGACCTCGCAATTAAGAAATGATCTCAAGAGACCTAAAAAGACTTTAGATATTGGGATTACCTACTCTTTGTCACATTATTTTCTTTATGATTGGATTATGCCTTTATTTTCGCAAGAAAACGTTAAAGTCAATATTCAGGAAGGCGAGAGACATCTTTTATTAGCAGAATTAGAAGAAGATAATATCGATATACTTTTTACTAATACAAATGATGGTTTGTCGACACACTTGAGTTCCTATAGAGTGGGAGTAAATAAAACATTTGCCATAGCCCATAAAAAATATAAACGAAAAAATATTGCTTTCCCTGGCATTCTTAATGAAATTCCTTTCTTGAATTATACTAAAGAGTCTTTGTTGAAGTATGAAATTGAGCTCTTCTTTACAAAAAATGGTTTAAGCCCCAAGCAAATTGGTGAAGGAGATGATATAAATCTATTTGAGATGGTGACGAAAGAAGGCATGGCCTTTAGTATTGTACCAGAGGTTGCAAAAAATAGATTGTGTAAAGATAATGATGTTGTTGTTTTGGGAGAATTAGAAGAGTTGCAAACTTTTGTTTGGGGAATTGTAAAAAATAGTTATGAAGGAGTTGGTTTAAAACTTTTTCATTCAAATAAAAAGTGAGTTCTATATGAAAAGAAAAGTTGAAATTTTTGAAAAAGAGCAATTTGAGGCAGAAGACCATTTTTATCCAAAAGCTTTAAATTCACAGCTTCATGCCATGGTCAGCCATTTTTTTAATTTAGATCATGAAAGAATCATTAAAAGGTATAGTCATCTCAATCCTAAAGTCGATACCGATGTCTTAAAAAAAATCTTAAAATCTCAATCAAAGCATTTTTTTTGGGGCGGAGCTGATCTTTTTTATGTGACGACTGCTAATGGGAATAGATCGATGGTGGTCTTGGAAACAAACTCTTGTCCCTCTGGGCAAAAGTCTATGCCTCCTCGAACTGACTCGGATGAGTATCGAGGTTACCGATACTTAATTGAAAACTCTTTTCTCCCTCAACTAAAAAAGAAAAGGTTACCAAAAGGTGCCCTTGCCGTTATTTATGATAAAAACTATATGGAAACATCTGGTTATGCTGCAACAATAGCAGAACTAACTGGTGAGAAAGTTTATCTGATCCCTCATTTTCATAATGAAAAACAATTTGTAAAGTTTGAGAAAGGAGTTATGATTTTAACTCTTGAGGATGGCACTGAAGTTCCTATAAGAGCTGCTTTTCGCTATGTTACTCAAAAACCTTGGAATAGAATCCCCACAGGGACTAAAACATTTATTTATAACTCAACTCTTGTGTGTTTAGCTGGGGGAAGAAATAAATTATTGGCCAATACTGCCTATCAGCTTTTTAATTCAGAAATTGTAGCAAGTGGACTTAATATTCATACTCCGGAAACGATAAAGGATGTTTCAAAGGTAGAGGTTCCACTTTGGGTTCAAAAATTTGGGGGCAAAGCGGTAGTCAAAAATCCTTATTCAAATGCAGGCCAAGGTGTTTATACGATCACTTCTCAAGAAGAACTTGATGAGTTTATGCAAGGGGATTATGCCTATGATCAATTTATTGTTCAAAGTTTGATAGGACATTATGAGTGGAGCTCAACTAATCAATATGGAAAAAGGTACTTTCATATTGGAACCATCCCTAACAAACGCGATAATATTTTTATAGCGGACTTAAGGGTCATGGTTTATTCTTCACCTAAAGGATTTTATCCCTGTGCGATTTATGCCAGAAGGGCAAAATCTCCTTTAAGTGCTGAAGCTCCAAAAAACAGTTGGGAAGTTTTAGGAACAAATTTATCGGTTAAGTTAAACGAAAATGAATGGAGTTCTGATACATCTAGGCTTATGTTGATGGATAGAAAAGACTTCAATTCTCTAGGAATAGGAATGGATGATTTGATTGAAGCCTATATTCAAACAGTTTTATCCATTGTGGCCATTGATAAGATGGCCCAAACTTTAACTAATCAAAAAGGGCAATTTCGATTTAAATTATTTAAGTCGTTAGATAATGATGCTTCTTTATTAAAAGAAATTTTACTTTAGGAAAAAAAATGGAAAAAAAAGTTCTCGTTATAAAAACAAAAGAAGAGTTAAGACTTTCGTCCTTAAAAAAGGGTGAAATTCATAAGGTTCATTTGCATATTTCAGATAATTCTTTAGGCGTTCCTTGGAGAGTTCCTGTGATCGTTGTGAGAGGGGTTAAAAAAGGTCCTACTTTGGGTGTTACTGCAGCCCTTCATGGAGATGAGTTAAATGGAATTTCGACTATCTTTAAGCTCGTTGATATTATTGACCCTAATGAGTTGGCCGGAAATCTTGTCTTGGTGCCGATAGCCAATGTTCCTGGCTACTTAATGAATCAAAGGGCCTTTAGCGATAATATTGACTTAAACCGTATTATGCCGGGGGAGAGTTCAGGAGCAGCAAGTCGAATTTATGCTCATTATTTTATAGAGAAAATTATAAAAAAATTTGATTTTCTATTAGATCTTCATACGGCAAGTCAAGGTAGAGTGAATAGTCTTTATATACGTGCAGATATTGAAAATGAACAGACTAGAACGTTAGCTTTTTTACAAAACCCTCAAATTATAGTTCAAAAGTTTGATGAAAAAGGAACCTTGCGTGCTTGGGCCAATGAAAATGGAATACCAGCAATTACCATTGAAATAGGAAACCCTAATGCTTTTCAACATGGTCTTATTGATGAAACCTTAGAGGGGATCATTAACACAATGCGCTTTTATAAAATGCTAAAGGGTAAAGTTCAAGACATGGTTACTGATGCTGTTTTATGTGATCACTCTTATTGGATTTATTCTAAGAAAGGAGGAATAATAGATGTTTTTCCTAAATTAGCGGATCAAGTTAACAAAGGTGAAGTCATTGCAAAAGTCTATGATGTCTTTGGCAACGTGAGAGAGGAAATTGTCGCTGATAAATCAGGCGTTGTTATTGGAAAAAATATGCGTCCAAATTGTTCTGCTGGGACTCGAGTACTCCATTTGGGGATTAATATGGACAGTCCTGACCCTGTCGATATTCCTGGAAATAAGGAGTTTCAATCTAACATTTGATAGGCCATTACGAGAGCATATTCCTCCATCTAGACTTAGTGTATTTTTCACTTTTATAATAAGAACAGGTCTATTTGTTAAGGAGTTATATGCGCAATCATAAAGGGTTAGTTTTTTCATTGGATGAATATAAAAGACGTTTAGCTATTTTAAGAGAAGAAATGGCCAAAGCCAATATTAGTCTGGCCCTTATAACTGATCAGGAGAATTTAACTTATTTAACCGGACATCAAACTTCAGGCTATGATTCTTTTCAGCTTGTGGGTGTTCCCTTAGAAGGGAAATGTTTTTCTATTTCTAGAGTTTTAGAAGAGTCTAATTTTAAAACGAGAACATGGGTTGAAGAAACTTTTAGTTATCTTGATACTGAAGACCCAGTCAAAACGGCGATTGAAATAATTAAAAATCTTGGGTACTCCCAAACCGCTCATATTGGGTTTGAGTTAGATAGTTTTTTCCTAAGACAAAAAACGATTGAAAGTTTTAGGCAAGAGTTTAAATCTACTCAATGGAGTAATATAAGTCGTTTTTTAGATAGAGCAAGATTAATTAAATCGAGCGAAGAAATAGCCTTAATGAAAAATGTAGCTGGTATTACTGAAAAAGCAATGTTGGCAGGTTATGAAGCTGCGCAGGTGGGAAAAACTGAAAATGATATTGCAGCGGCTATTCATGAGGCGATGTATAGAAGTGGAGGAGAATATCCCTGTGTTCCTCCCTATATCGTTACAGGGGAGCGAACAAATATTGGGCACGCAACTTGGGAGGGGCGAACTATTCAAAAAGATGATTGTGTTTTTTTGGAACTTGCTGGCTGCCAAAAGCGTTATCACACAGCTATGATGAGAACCATTTTTATGGGCAAGGAAACATCTGAGCTTAAAGAGGCTGAAAGTATTGTGCTAGAAGCTTTAAGTGAGTCTATGGATAAGATGAAACCAGGTGTTTGTGTAGGAGATGTGGCCCAAAAAAATATTGATATTATTTCAAAGAGTTCTTGTGGAGCTTGGCAAACGGGTCGATCTGGTTATTCGATTGGAATTTCTTTTGCACCGGCTTGGGATGAGGGGCATTTGTTAAGTTTAAATCCTACTAATAAACAAGTTTTTGAAGAAAATATGACCATTCACTTAATTCCCTTTTTTATGATGCCAAAGCAGCAGATGATTATGGGGATTTCAGAAACAGTTCAAATCACACCGACAGGGGCCAAAAGTTTTTTTGACCTGCCGGCGAGAAAAGTATTTTATAAAAATTAAATTTGCGATAAAGCTTGCTCAAAGTCAGCTATCAGGTCGTTAATATTTTCAATACCGACTGAATATCTAATGAGAGATTCAGGGATTCCAAGCTGTGCTCTTTGTTCTTCTGTAAGCTCAACATGAGATGTTGTTTTTGGAGGGCCTGCTAAGGTTCCAACGGCGCCTAAACTAGCGGCCATATGGGCAAAGTTGAGTTTAGGTAAGAATTTTTTTACTGTGTTATAATCACCTTTTAGAGTAAAGCTGAGAACTCCTCCAAAACCCTTCATTTGCTTTTTTGCAATGGCATGACCAGGATGAGACTCAAGTCCAGGGTAAAAGACATGCTCAATTTTTTCGTGGTTATCCAAGTATTTGGCAAGCTCAAGTGCATTTTCATTATGACGTTGAATTCTAAGTTCTAATGTTTTTAAGCTTCTTACAAGCAAGTAAGAGGTTAAAGGGTGAATTGTGGCCCCAGTAATTTCGCGATAATGAAATATCTTTTGAACTAATTCTTTACTTCCACAGACAATACCAGCTGTAGCATCGGAGTGTCCTCCAAGAAATTTAGTCGCACTGTGAAGAGAAATATCAGCACCTAAATCTAGAGGCTTTTGATTAATAGGAGTAGAAAAAGTATTATCAACGACCACTATTGCTCCAACTTTCTTAGCAGCTTTAACTATTCTTTGTATATCGATAATCTTAAGTGTAGGGTTTGTTGGGGTTTCTAAATAAACCAACTTACAACCTTTGGCGATCTCAGCTTCCATTTCTTCATGGTTTCCAGTTTCACAAAGAACGACATTTACTTTATTTTTAGGTAAGAAGTCTAAAAATATTTTACTTGTACCACCGTAGGAGTCTTTAATTGAAACAACTCGATCTTCAGGTTTTAGCAAAGCGAAGAGAGTATTGCTTATAGCGGCCATTCCTGTAGAAAAACTTGTCGAAGCTTCAGCATTTTCAATAATTCGCATTTTTTCTTCAAAAAGTTCAGTGGTCGGATTAGTATTTCTTGAGTATATATGTCCTTTCTTTTTTCCTAAAGCAACATCATACCATTCATCGAGGTCTTCATAGCCATAGGCGACCGAGAGGACGACAGGCATTTGAGAGGCATGATCTTGGAAACAGTCTAATTCACCTGACCAAATTGCTTTTGTTCCTTCACTTACTTTTGTCCAATCTACTTTTTTGCTCATTTTCTATCCTTTTATTTCATTTCCAATTACTGCTAAACAATCTCCTGGAGAGACCCATCCTAAAGCCCTTTTGGCAACAATAATACCAGAGTGTTGAGCCTGAATAGTGACAGGTTTTCTTTTTAAGTTTTGTATAAAGTGAATTCTTCCTATTGATTTGCCTTTTTTGACATGTTGACCAAGTTCAAAAAAAGGTTCATAAATACCTTCAGTTAGAGCTCTAACATAGCAGTCCGAGTGAGATGTATCGAGTATCATCTGAGTCTTTTTTGCATTCCAATGTGGGGCTTTTAATTTAGGGAAGCAGGCAATTTCAAAATGTTCTAGTATATTTCTTAATCCATTTCTGGCCACTTGAACCCCTTCGATTGAAACTCGGCCACCTCCTCTAAGTTCTGAGAAAAGAAAAACATCACCTTTATTTTCAGCTGTTGTATCAAATGTCCCATCTCCATCAACTTCGGAATGAATGAAACCATAGGGTGCTCCAAAGGCCATAAGAGCCTCAAAAGTGGCGTTATGTTGCTTTCTATCACTTAGTTTATGCATAGCTATACTAGGAACAAAGTCTAAAGATTTTCCTCCAGAGTGAAGATCAATAACGATATCTGTCAGTGGAAGTAAAACTTTGTCTAAATAATGAGCGATGGCCAAAGTAGGGCTTCCTTCTCTATCTCCAGGGAAAGAACGGTTAAGATCTAAATTATCAATTGGAGAGAGTCTTGAGTCATTCATAATTGCTGGTAAGTTAACAGCGGGTAAAATAATAACTCGACCCTGAATTTGCTCAGGTTTTAAAGTTCGAGTAAGTAAGTTTAAGGCAATAGGACCTTCGTATTCGTCACCATGAATACCTCCAGTAAGTAAAATTGTTGGTCCTGATCCATTTTTATAAACAACAATAGGAATGAAGATGGAGCCCCAAGCAGAATCGTTACGAGAGTGAGGAACACGAATAAAACTGACTTGTTTACCTTCTTTATCAAAGTCAATATCTGTAGAAATTCGGGATAGTGGTTTATAAAACTCGGGAAATGATTCGGGGTTTATGTCTTGATTGATATTAGGCTGAATGACAACATCTTGTTCTTTTTGGCTCATAAAAAAATGCCTCCATGCATTTTAATTCATATTGTCTTTAGACTATAACATTTTTTTTGGTAGGTTCCAACATTCTTTCATGTAGTGAGCTCAACCTTTTTCTATTATCAATTTAGCTGGTCAGTTAGTAATATTTATTACTTTATTTATCTAGCTCAATAATATAGGCAAGACCTAGTTTAGCAAAATGAACTGCATGGTCAGCAGTATAATTAGAGACCTTTAAGGTGTCTTCTTCTGTGTGAATTCGTGGGTTTTCTTGTGCTATTCTAGCTTCTGCTGGAAATGATGCTTTAAATCCATAATAATCCCATGAATAATGATCCGAGCAGGCGTATTGGCACTGATCATAGCCCCAGGCAACGTTGAGATACTCATCAATAAGGTTGCCAATAAACTTGTTTTGATCAGCATTTGTATTATCATTGATGAGGGCAAATTTAATATCGCTTCCATTAAAGTTAGTGCCATCAAATTGAATCACGCCTAAGACGTCTTCTTTGTTTTCATAGTATGTTTTTGCAATTTCCATCGAGCCTTGTAACCCTACTTCTTCTGCAGCATAGGCCATAAAAACTAATGTATTTTTGGGTTTATAATTATGATTAACCAAAACACGAATGATCTCAGTTATAACGGAAATTCCGGAAGCATTATCATCGGCACCGGGAGCAAGGGAATGTTTGCCTTCGTCATCTGTATTGATGGAGTCTGCATGCCCTCCCGTAATTATTTTTTGAGATGACTTTCCTTTGAAAGTTAAGATAACGCTTGGCTGGGGCCAGTCGGGATGTTTAAAAAATTTTATATTTGCATCTGATCTTATACTAATAATATTTTGCCAGTGTTGTGCTAAGTCTTTCAAAGCTTTTATTCCTGTTTGAGCTGTATAATATCTTGTGTGGTAGCTACTAAACTTTTTGATAAATTGATAAAGACTTTGTTCATTTACACTTTTAAGAAGTCTTTTTGTAAGTTGAGGACGTGATATTGTATAGTCATAGATGTTAGAACTTTTTTTCTTTTTTAAGCTTAGGGCAGACTTAGAGACAACAAATCCCCCGCAGTATTTTTTAGGAAAACGAACTTGTTTAAGAAAACTTTGTAATTCTTTTTGCGAGCTTAGTTTTAAAAAAGTTAATTCTTCTTGTTTAACAAAATTGTAAGTGTCAGATTTAATTAAACTTTTTGGTAATTGAGTTGAACTAGCGAAGTTTAAATATAAGTCGTTTGCTTGAGCTTGCCAAGGAAACAGCATAAGAATAAGAAAACGAGTTATCATAGCAAGTTAATTACAGTGTTTTTCTTGAGATTTCAAGCTTGTTGATGTATTGGAAAAAATGATAGTATCTAGAAAAATAAAGAGGAGTCATTTTTGTCTAAGAATACGACTATAAGTGAGTTTAAGCTCGTTCCTGGAAAGATTTTGGCCAACCGTTTTAGTATTGTTGAACTTTTGGGGGCTGGCTATGAGGGAGAGGTTTACAAGGTTGTAGAGTCCCATACAAACAAAGTAAGGGCCGTAAAACTTTTTTATCCCCACAGAAATCCTGGTTTTAAAGTCAGTAGTCGATATGCAAAGAAACTTGACAAGCTGCGTTCGAGCCCCATTGTCATGGATTATTTGTCACATGAAGTCTTAAGAATTAGAGGAGAAAAAATAGCTTGCTTAACATCAGAGTTTATTCAAGGTCAGTTGTTAGGAGAGTTTATTAATAAGCAAAGGTCTAAACGACTAGGTATTTTCCCAGCGATTCATTTGCTTTATTCGATTGTTCTTGGAGTTGAGTCTATTCATCTTGAAGGCGAGTATCATGGTGACCTGCATGTTGATAATATTATTATTAAGCGGTTTGGCTTGGAATTTGATTTGAAAATAATTGACCTTCATCACTGGGGGGACTCTAAGCAAGATAATAGAGATGAAGATGTTGTAAAGGTTATTCGTATTTTTTATGATATTTTAGGTGGACAAAAACAATATCGAAAATTGCCACCATCTTTGAAGTTCATTATTTGCGGTTTAAAAAGAACACTTATTTTACAACGATTTAGAACAATAAGTGATTTACGTATTCATTTAGAACTTATGGATTGGTCAGATGCAATTTGAAAAAAAAGAAAAGCTTATTATTGCTGGAGCAGAAGAAGATATTTATGGGATGATTGAAGTTGGAGAATATGCTTTAGGATATTTTTCTTCTAAAAATACAGATCCTGATTATGAAAATGAAGACGCTTTATTTTATATGACCACAAACTCGGGAATGGTTTTTGGTATTGCAGATGGTGCTGGTGGACATGCAAAGGGAAAAGAAGCATCAGAAATAGCCTCAAAAGAGATTATTAACTCTCAAGCTTTTTTTAATAGTAGTGATGTTAATCCTCTTCATATTATCGAACGAATTAATAACAAAGTCTTAGACTTAAAAGTTGGAGCAAGAAGTACCTTATTATTTATTCAAATTGATCAAAATATTTTTAGAAGCTATAGCGTAGGAGATTCAGAAGTTATTTATTGGAATGGATTAGGAACACAAGTTTATTCTAACATACCTCACTCTACAGTAGGCTATCGTGTACAAGCAGGGGACTTGTCTCAGGAGAAGTCTTTAGAACAACCAGACCGTAATATTGTTACAAATCTAATTGGAGATGATTCAATTAGAATAGAGGCAACCTCAGCTATGGAATTAAAAAAAGGGCATACGATTTTAGTTGGCACAGATGGACTTTTTGATAATATTTCTCATAACGAGCTTTCAGGTTTGGCGACCAGTGGTGCTTTTGAAAAATCTTTTGATAATATTGTGCAAAAATGCCTGAATCGAAAAAATACAGATTGGATAAAAGATGATGATATTGCTTTTGTCCTTTTACGCAAAATGAGAAGTGAGACCTAAGGAGAGTCTATGAAAGCCTTTATTTTAGTTTTTATCAGTTTTTTTATCGCTCAGTTCTCATGNGCAGCTCAAGTTCGTGTGGAACCTTTTTTAACAACTTTTTTCGTTGATATCGATCATTATCAAGTTGAATTTGAAATGCAGATGATGTGTCGCTATGAAAAATTTATCATTGGGGATACAGCAAAATATGAGTATTTTTTTAAAGAAGTTCCTGTGAATTTAGAGGTCGTAGAAAATCAGTCCGAGCTCTCTGAGGTGCGTATCTTCTTGAATAAAAAACAAGAATTTAAATTGGGTGGCTTCTTTAAGAAGAATAAAGAATGTGCTTTTAGTTTTAAACTTTTTCTTGTTGATAAAATTTTTGCTNATGGGAGTGGACTTCCTAAACGTCCTATTAAATTAGGAGTTTATGATTCACCTTTTTTCGCAGAAGATGTCACTTTTAAAGAACAAGACTTAGAGAAATTATTGTATAATAAAGAGCTTAGTTTTATTTATGATTCTAATCCTTTACAAGTAAATGTTTATTTTTCTATTGATGGAAGAATCTATGACAGAATGTCTTCTTATGCGTTTGCTTATGTCGCAAGAGATCCTCAAACAGGTATGCCTTATCGTTTAAACGATTTAAACTGACCTACCAAATTAATGATAGAGAAAACTCAAGCTTAGAGACGGACCTCTTTTGAGTTTTCTCTTCTCTCCCCACCGTAGTAGGTCGGTTAATAAACGATGAGTTTAGGAGGCAAGACATAAGTACTTGCCATCCTGATGTACAAATTTTTCTTTTTTAAGCTCTGTTAATAAACGAATAAATGTTTCTTGGGCCATCCCCGCATAATTAGCCCATTCAGCTCTTGTGATTTGAAGATTTATTTTATTTTTTCTATGAAACTTGTGATGAATTTGAATGAGGGAATTTTTGACACGATCTTTGGCAGATAAAGATTGAAGTTGTTCAATTCGCCTCATCATTTTTTCTGATTCTTCAAGACAAATATGCGATATATAATGAGCTACTTGAGCATTTTGTGAGATAACTTTTAAAAAAAACTCTTTTGGAATAAAGGTAATATCACATTTTGATAAAGCTGTAACTGTATGTGAATGCTTATTTGCATGCAGAATTGAATTTAGGCCCAAAAAGTCTTGAGCCGACTTGAAGTCATATATTCTTTCTTCACCTGTTGGCGTAACTCGGGAAAGTTTGACTTTGCCAGTATGAATAAAGAAAACTCCAAATGATGCGGCTCCTTGGATATAAATATTTTGATTTTTAAAATAAGTGGATTGTATTTTTATTTTTTCGAGCTCATTTTTTTCTTCATTTGTGAGTAAGTTAAAAAAATTTTGAACTTCTAACATCATTATCTCCTTTCGTCATTTTAATTTAAAGTCTTACTTGGACGTAGCAGGTAGCTTATTTAAAAATGTTTTTAACTGATGGAAGTTTTCCGTGTAAAAATTTTTGGCAATTTCATTTTTTGTAAATTGCCTTAAACGTCCAGACATTTTTTCTCTGATTTTTCCTAGTAACGATGGCTCACTAATGATGGTGAGAGAACTAAGATTTTCTTTGCGCATTTCTTCTTCAACATCATTGACTATATCAATAGAGAAGCTATCAACAAGCTTTTCTTTATAATGAGATTCTCCCATTGTGGCTTGATCATGGGTGTAGGAAGTAGAGCCTCTTCCTGCTCTGTCAGTAAACAGCTGAGATTCTTTTTTTTGGATTTTTTTATTGGTAAACTTTTTGATAAGTTTAGATTCTTTTTTTCTCGCATTCCATTTAAATAATGCAGCCTTTCCTTTATTTGCTACAAGTATCATGCTAGTATTTATTTTCATATTTCCTCCTCTTTAAAATGAGTTTATGATAAAAGTCAGATGAAAAATTGATGCTAGCTTTTAGTGAATGTGTAAATTGGTACAAATTTACATTTTATGTGAGGTTACATTGCTATGCATTTTGTTAACAGTGGTTTATAAGAGATTTGTCTAATAAGGAGAGTCATTTGGGGGCATGGACATCATCACCATCATCATGAAGAAAGTAAAAATATCCTTTTAGCATTTTTTTTGAATGCGGGCTTTTGTGTTGTTGAATTTATTGGAGGTTACTTAACTAATAGTGTTGCTATTTATTCTGATGCTTTGCATGACCTGGGAGATAGTATAGCTTTGTTGTTTTCTTTTTTTGCAGAAAAGCTGGCAAAAAAAGAAGCAGACCAAAAATTTACTTTTGGTTATAGAAGGTTTTCGATACTTTCGGCCCTCATTAATGGACTTATTTTATTAACAGGAAGTTTTTATGTTATTTATGAAGCTATTCAACGCATAAATGCTCCACAAGAAGTAAAAGCTGAGGGAATGATTCTTATTGCGCTCTTGGGGATTGCTGTTAATTTATTAGCTGTTTTGCGTCTGAAGAATGGCAAGAGTTCTAACGTTAAGATGGTGATGTACCATTTATTAGAAGATTTATTAGGTTGGATTGCTGTTCTTGTTGTGAGTATTGTTTTGATGTTTAAGCCTTGGTTTGTCTTGGACTCTATACTTTCTATTTTAATTTCATTAGTTATTCTAAGGGGAGTTTATAAAAATACTCTTAAGTCTCTTCTTATCTTTTTGCAAAAGTTCCCGGATGAATTAGAAGTTGTAAAATTAAAAGATGAAATTTTAAAGATTCACGAAATAAAGGATGTCCATGCTATAAAAGGTTGGGCAATGGATGATAGTAATTTTTATCTTAGGCTCCATGTCGTTGTTTCTGATCAAACCACAATGGAAAAAGTTGATTTTTTAAAAAGTAAAATTAAAGAACTTTTAAAAGAGCAAAATGTCGTCACTTCAACTATTGAATTTGAAGGTGAAGGAGCTAAAGACTGTGATTGAAGCCATGATCTCGAAAACTCTTTGGTTAGTTTGAGCTTTCTCTATTCTCAATTTGTTAAGTCAGTTTATAAGGCTTAAGTTCAGTTTTAGTTTAAATTTGTACAAAAGTTCACAAGATTTAGACATCAAATCGATTTTATAGAAACTTATCCTTGCTAAGATAATGATAATTAAAATCAAGTTATTGATTTTTATTTGAGTTAAACTTTTAAAAACAAGGAGAAAATTATGGATTCAAATCGCACTGAAGTTAGAGAAATTGAGAACAAAATTAGTAAGATGAATAGTAAAATTGATGACTTTCAAAGAAAGGTCGAGACTTTACCCACGAAACTTAATGCTGATTTTAAGGGGATGGTAACGGACTTAAAAGAAAAAAGATCTGAATTGGAAAATAAAGTTGATCGTCTCAAAGATGCAGGAGATGGAGCTTATCAAGATATTCAAGCTGGAGCAAAAATGGCTTTAGATGATTTAAATACGGCTTATGAGAGTGCCTTAGAGCGATTTAATAAAAAAGATAAAGATCAGGAAAAATAATACTATAGAGTGCTTAAGCACTCTATAGTATTATTTATGTTATTATGAGAGAAAACTTTTTTAAGGATTGCTAATGGATGAAAAAAAGATTGTTTCGGTTGAAGGCCATGTACTCTCTTCAAAAAATCAACCCGAAACAAAGAGGGCAAAAGAACGAAATAAAGAAGACAGAAGTTATGTACCCGTAATTGTTAAAAGAATTGATGAGGCTGTGCGCCACCCAGATGATACGCTTGAAAGAGCAATTAAGGAAGGGCTGGAACAGCACAGAAGATCAAAATTATCTTTGTTTTTATCTGCAATTGCCGCTGGACTGATTCTTGGTTTTGCAGGAATGTGTGTAGCCTTGGTTTCACAAATTTTTGTTGGTGAAGAAAACTTTATACTTAATCGCCTTGCTGTGGCGTTGGTTTATCCTTTAGGTTTTGTCGTTTGTATAATGAGTGGAACGCAATTATTTACAGAACACACCGCCACAGCTGTTTATCCCGTTTTAGATGATAAAACACATTTTAAATCGTTAATTCTCCTTTGGTGTATTGTCCTTTTAGGAAACTTATTTGGTACATTAATTAGCTCTTATCTTTTATTTATGGCCGATAATGTTATTAACGCCAAAGAAGGTTATATTTATGTCATGAATCACTTGATTCATTTTAGTTCTTTAGAAGTTTTTATTAGTGCCATACTAGCAGGATGGTTAATGGCCCAAGGGGGGTGGTTGGTGTTAGCGACGCCACCGGCAAGTAGCCAGTTACTGTGTATTTATATTGTGACTTTTATTATAGGTTTAGGTGGATTACACCATTCTATTGCAGGATCGGCTGAAGTTTTTAGTGGATTATTCCATGTTGAAAATCCAGAATGGTTAAAATCATTTAAATTTCTAGCTTCTGCAGTTATTGGAAATTTAGTTGGAGGGAGCTTATTTGTTGCCGTTTTAAATTATGGCCATATTAAGAAAACACAATCTTATGATGAGGGAGAAAGTACTTATGAATCAAAATAATGAAGAAGTTAAGCCCAACAAACCAAAACATCCAACAGTTCCTGAGCCTCAAAAACCAGAGATTCCGCGAAAAATACCTGAACGTCCAGAAAAAAAGCCGGATGAAATTACGCCTGATCGGCCCAGGGAAGTTCCCTCTCCTGAGCCAGATGAAGTTGAAATA
Source organism: Halobacteriovoraceae bacterium (assembly GCA_002706205.1). GTDB lineage: Bacteria > Bdellovibrionota > Bacteriovoracia > Bacteriovoracales > Bacteriovoracaceae. The sequence goes on along the minus strand of PAKC01000068.1, from coordinate 15,319 downwards.
GAGCCTCATAAATAAATAAAATCAACGCAACCAGTGGCCGTTTAGTAAATTTGAATTTTCTCTACTTTCAATTTGACAGGTCAGTTAAAAAAACTAAGCGAATGTTTCAGCACTTTTTTCTTTAACAAGATCAACCTTAGCTAACTCATCTACAGCTTTTTTGGCAAAGGAGTCTAAGTCTTCTGTTGTTTGGCTTACCTTTTTGATTTGTTCATCAATTTCTTTTAAACTCGTTCTTCCATCAAGTTTTTCCCAAATAAAATAGACAATATAAGAAACTTCAAAAACTTTACCATCTGTATTTTTTAAAAGAGGCTTTTCTTGATCCTCAACTTTTACTAGCGTTCCTTGTTTAAGATACATACATAACTCCTTTTTTATTTATCATGCCATTGAGAAGCTAAGGGGAGTATTTATTTCTCATGTGAATTAGGTTTTTCCAAAGGTAAGTGAAAAATTCTATATCTTCATAAAATATAATGTTTGAATACTTTTTATGAGTACAGAAAACATAAGAATAGAAACAAGTCAGTCATTCTCGGCTGAGAAGGCCATTAGAAAGTTTAAACGTTTATGTGACATGTATGGTGTCACTAAAGAGTATCGAAAGCGCAAGGAGCACAAAAAACCTTCTATGCGTTTGCGTGAGAAAAAAGAGGCGGCTCAAAAAAGAAGATTAAAGCAAATGCGCAAAGATTATAAACGTTTTAAGGCTAAAATTTAATTTAGAGGTGTTTATGACTTTTGATCTTGATAATATCGATAAAGCTTCTTTATCAAAGGAGTTTTTGCAGGAAAGAATTGAGCAAATTCAAGACTTAATAACAGCACAAGAAGTAGCAGGGAAGTCTGTGCCCAGTATCATGAGATCTAATTTAGAGTTGAATTATCAACTTATGGGGCAGATTGAAAAGGCTGATTTAGCGCCTACCTCAACTGAGAATCCGCTGACATAAATTCAAAAAAGAAGAAAATTTACTGTTCGCTATTTGCGAACTTGATCCATAATATGTTTCCGTTTTTGGAAATTAAGTTAATATAGTTCACATAAGTTAAACCCAATCGAGAGAATTTAAGCATGAAGTTTAGAAAAGAATTAACAGGACTTAAGCGTATAGTCGTGAAGGTCGGTAGTAATGTTATTACTAAGAAAAATGGTAAATTAGAAAGTAGAAAGATTAGAAGAATTGTAGAAGATATTACTGATCTCATTGATCATGGTGTTGAGGTGATTCTTGTCAGTTCTGGAGCAGTTAGTTTGGGTAAGTATTATTTGAAGGTTCATATGCCTAGAAAGGGGCGGATTGATCTACAGCATTCGGCCAGCGCTATTGGACAGCCAAAATTAATTAATACTTATTCGCGAATTTTTGAAGAAAACCAAAAGCTTTGTTCGCAAATATTGCTCACTCACGATGATTTTAGAGACCGTAAGCGTTTTCTGCATGCAAAACAAAATATTAATGTTCTTTTAAAGAATAATATTACACCCATCTTAAATGAAAATGATTCTATATCATTTACTGAAATTACAGTTGGGGATAATGATCATTTAGCCGCGCAAACAGCACAGATGGTAGAAGCAGACTTACTTTTAGTTATTACTTCGACGGATGGATTATACAATCGAAACCCAGAGCATCCTGATGCATGTAAAATTGATTATGTTCCTTTTGGGAGTGACTTAGAGCAAATCAATTTTGAAGGAAGTACTAGTGACGGTCGTGGAGGGATGGAGTCTAAAGTTCATGCCATCAATAAAATTACACCATTAGGAATTAAGGCCATTGTAAGTTCTAAGGATAATGAGCGCATGCTTATTGGTCCTCTTGTCAGTCAAATGGGGACTTATTTTGCTCCTAAAAGTACTTATAATCCTGAAGAGAGAAAAGCTTGGTTATTATCAATGAAAAAACCTAATTGTCATATTGAGGTAGACAAGGGCGCTTATAGTGCTCTTATAGAAAGTAAATCATTGCTTCCAAAAGGAATTGTGAATGTTGAGGGAGAATTCTATAAAGGAGATTGCGTTGATATTATTTGTAATGGCGAAGTTTTTGCTTCAGGAATTTGTGAATATGGGCATGGAGAAGTAGAGCAAATAATGGGAAATCATAGTGATGAGATTGAAGACATCTTAGGCTTTAGAACTTCGTGTGAAGTCGTGCATACAATTAATTTAGTTTTAGAAAAGGATAGAGAAAATGAAAAAGTTAGCTAAAAATGCTAAAAAAGCGTCAAAAGAATTATTACGTTTAGATAGTAAAATGAAAAATCAAATATTTGATGAGTTGATTCATCATTTGGAAAAGAGAAAAAAGGATGTCTTAGAAGAAAACAAAAAAGACTTAGAAAATGCATTTAATAATGATCTTAACTCTGCCATGGTTGATCGCTTAAAGTTAACGGATGAAAGGTTTGATCAAATGGTTGCTGGAGTTGAGGCCATAAAAAATCAACCCGATATGGTAGGTGAGTTTTATGGAGAGTTTACTAACGACCTTGGTCTTAAAATTAAAAGACAAAGAGTGCCTTTAGGAGTCATTTTAATGATTTTTGAAAGTAGACCAAATGTCGTCATTGATTGTGCGGCGCTGGCCCTAAAATCTTCTAATTCCATTATTTTAAAGGGAGGAAAAGAGGCTAAGCATTCCAATGAAATTCTAGGCGAGATTATTCAAGATTCATTACAAAAGTTTATTTCCCCTGAAGCTGTTCAGGTTTTAGCTTCTGATAGCAGAGAGCAGGTTGAGGAATTATTAAGCCTTAAAGATGATATTGATGTTGTTATTCCTAGGGGAGGACATGGGTTGATAAACTATGTTTATGAAACGGCAAAAATGCCAGTTATTGCTCATTATCAAGGACTTTGTCATATGTATCTTGATAAAGAAGCAGATGTTGATCAGGCGATAAATCTTGCTATTAATGCGAAAACTCAAAGAACGGGAGTTTGTAATGCTATTGAGACATTAATTATTCATGAAGATATTTTACCAAAGATAGCGCAAAAATTGGTTGCGAAGTTTGACTCTAAAGGAACACAATTAAAAGTTGATAAAGGTTTTCAAGGTGCTATAACACAAGAATTAGAGAATGCTACAGATGAAGACTGGCAGACGGAATATTTAGATAATGTTCTTTCTGTAAAAACAGTAAAAAATTTAGATGAAGCAATTGAGCATATTGATCAGTATGGAAGTCATCACTCGGAGTGTATTGTTTCAACCAATGAAAAGACTTGTGCTGAGTTTTTAAAGCGGGTCGATGCAAGCTGTGTCATGATAAATGCTTCAACTCGATTTAATGATGGTGGTCAATTAGGCTTAGGTGCCGAACTTGGTATTTCTACTACGAAATTGCATGCGTATGGTCCAATGGGGGTTGAACAAATGACGACCTCACGCTATGTTGTTTTAGGAGATGGGCAAATTAGAGAGTAAAAAATGATGTTAAAAAAAATAGGTGTTATAGGCTGTGGCAATATGGCTTCAGCTGTTGTTGAAGGGATTTATAGTAAAAATCAAAACATAGAGTTTTTGACGTATACTCCTAGCTATACAAGAGCAGAAGCTTTGGCTTCTAAAGTCAAGGGAACAGCTGTAAAAGAAATAAAAGCCTTAGCAGAGGCTGATACCTTACTGATAGGTTGTAAACCACAACAGTTTTTGGAAGTGGCTAAGCTATTGAGAGAAAGTTTTGAACTGAAAGATAAATATATTTTATCCATTTTAGCCGCAACTTCAGTTGAAATTCATCAACAGGAACTAGGCTGTACAAAAGTGACTCGAATTATGCCATCACTGCCTATTGAATTTAATGAAGGGATTAGTCTTATTTATCATTCTCCTGAAGTTGAGGTGTCATTAAAAGAAAAAGTAAATAGTCTTTTAACTTCGGCTTCTAAGGTTTATGAAATGAAGACTCAAGAGGAGTTTAATAAAGTGACAGTTGTTTCAGCATCAGGACCAGCTTATATCTATTATATCACTTCTCTTTTTGCCAAGGCATTAGAGAAATGGAATATAGATGGCCAAACGGCCAGGGAAATGAGTGTTCAACTTTTACGTGGTTCGACTACTGTGATGGAGCAAAAAACAAAAGATAGTCTTGATGAATTGGTGGATAAAGTGACTTCAAAAAAAGGAGTGACGATAGAAGCTGTTAATACATTAAAAGATCAACAAATAGATAAGATTCTCTTTCAAGCTTTAGATAATGCTTATTTAAGATCACAAGAAATAGAGGCGGACTTCTCAAAACTCGCTTGGGTTGAAAACTTAGTTGAGGAGTAATTTAGAATTAACCAAGGACTTCGTAGATTAAGCTTTCAGAGTTGATTTGATTTGAAGTTATGGCCCATAAGGAAAAATAATGATCTTGAATGACTCCAAGTTTTTTAATCTTTTTTTCCTTTAAGGCTTCTTGGGCCACACTCTCTGGTAAGAAACCAATAATATTGCTGCGATAAATTGTTTCTAAGACCATCTGTGGATTTGAAAATTCACCAACAAGAGAATATTCAATCTTGGAGCTCTGTAAAAAATGTGTAATTATTTCTGAAAGTTCACTTTTTTCATGATAATTCACAATCCTTTGATCATTAAGACCAACTGGAAATTTATGGTGCAATTTGGTTTTTAGAGATGAAACACAAATAAGATTTTCTTTTGATAAAGGATGTGCTTGAAGTTTTTTTGAACGACCTAGGTATGGGGAGTCGCAGATAATAATGTCTAGTTGATTTCTTTGTAAGGACTTAAGTAGAACTTCTTGGTCATTGTGAATAATTTGAACTTGAATGTATTTATTATAAATGAGTGGTTTGACAATTTCATAGACTTTTTGAACCGGAATCCAAGAAATAACTCCAACTTTGATAATTTTAACTTGTTGCCCATGCCCTGAATGTATCATAGACATCATTTCTTCTGAGTTTCTAAATATTTTTGTTGCATAGTCTTGAACTAATTGGCCGTCCTTGTTTAAGACGAGCCTTTTGCCAATTCGATCGAAAAGTTTATGGCCTAAGTCGGTTTCAAGATTTTTGAGTTGATGGCTAAGGGAGGGTTGGGTCATATTTAATTTTTTAGCAGCTTTAACAATCGAACCTTCTCTAGCAATGGTTAAAAAATAATATAAGTGGTTGAAATTTAGTTTATACATGGGATTCCTATATAGAAATTACATTATGTATACATAATAGCATATGTATTTTTAATTATATATCAATATGAGATAATTATAAAGCTATATAAATATAGTGCCTTGATCAGGCTTACTTGATTTTAAGTAATAAGTATTAACCCTAAACAAAGGATGTTTTATGTCTATGAGTAAGATTAATATTCAACATAGAGACTTGTCAAAGAAAACGAAAGTTATGCGCAAAGAAGGTATGATTCCTGGTGTTATTTTTGGACCTACAATTGAAAATGAGCCTATTGAGTTGAGCTCTTATGCATTAGAGAAAATAATGGAGCAAGGTGGAGAAATTTATAAAGTACCATCTAAAAAAGGTGATATTTTTGTTAAATTTGATGAAATTCAAAGACATCCCTTAACTAGAGATTTTATTCATTTCTCTTTGGTACAGCTACCTAAGGGTGTTGAGAATGAGATTACAATTCCCATAAATTTAAGTGGAGAGCCAATAGGGGTTAAAAATGGTGGTGTCTTGGTTGTTATGAAAGACGAGGTTACTGTTAGAGGGATGCCAAGGGATATTCCTAAGGAGATTAAAGGTAGTATAGAAGCTTTAGATATAGGGGATAAAATCACTTTGGCGGACTTGAAAATTTCAAAAGATATTGAGTTTGTCGCAGAAGATCACGAGGTTGTGGCCACTTGTACTCCACCAACTAAGGCTGAAGAGGAAGAAGAGTCAGTTGGCGATGAAGCTCAAGAAGATACTCCTGCTATGGAAGCCAGTTCAGAAGCAGAATCAGATACGACTAAAACTGATGAGTCTGAGCAATAAGCTCCCTAAAACTTAAATTTGAGCTTAATGATAATTAATACATACTAAAATTCTCCTAAAATGAACGTGTTAATATTCGGTTTTACCGAATATTAACACAAGTTAAGTGTTCATTCTAAGAGAAGTACTGATAGGATAAAGATATGAAAAAAACGAATTTAATAGATTTAGAAGTAAAATTGACATTAATTAAAAACGAAGTTGAAAATGATTACGATTATCTTGTTGATGAACAAAAAACTGACGAAAAGTCTCGTAATTATAGACGCTTAGGTTTTGTACGTAGAAGTTTAGACGAGGAACATGATTGCTTATCAGTTATGTAGGTATAATTCGTCTAAAACGAAATTATAAATAAAAAACTCGAATTTAGACTCTAGTTGTCCGAATATGTAGCCTCCAGTCGAAGAAAATTAGTCTTCATGTTATTAGCTCCAACAACTAGAGGTTGAAAATGGTCGTTTATAGTTTTTTGTTTTTCTTACTTATTTTTGTTTTAATTGGTGTTTCTTCATCATTTAAAAGTAAAAAAAGTAATTCTGATTACTTATTAGCAGGTCATGATATCCCACCTTGGTTAGCGGCACTTTCAGCTATTGCAACTAATAATAGTGGCTATATGTTTATAGGGATGATCGGATTCACATATAGCGCAGGACTTCAATCTATCTGGTTGATGATTGGTTGGATCTTAGGTGATTTTACTATCAGTTTTTTTGTCCATAAAAAACTTAGAGTTGCCACAGAAAATAAACAATTATTGAGCTTTGGCGGTGTTCTTTCACGTTGGCAAGGAACAGAGTTTAAGCGACTAAGGCTTCTGGTCGGAATAATTACAGTTGTCTTCTTAGGTGTTTATGCTGCTGCTCAGTTTAAGGCCGGAAGTAAGGCTTTACATGTCTTATTTGGTTGGGATTATAGTACTGGTGCAATTATTGGTAGTATTATTGTTTTTGCCTATTGTTTATCTGGGGGATTGCGAGCATCAATATGGACCGATGCAGCTCAATCAATCGTAATGATCTTTGCAATGACAATGCTCTTTTTTGTTGGAATTGATAATGTTGGTGGTTTTAATGAGTATGTTAATAAGCTTGATCAAGTTTCACCTACATATTTAAATCTAATGCCGACAGGCCTGGCCATTGATAATGGATTTGGTCTTTTCTTGTTTATATTGGGATGGGTATTTGCCGGTTTTGGTGTTATTGGACAACCCCATATTATGATTCGTTTTATGACGATTAATGATGCTGAAAGTATGAATAAAACAAAAGCCTATTATTATATTTGGTTTATTGCTTTTTATGCTGTGACGATTGGAGTTGGCTTAACGGCAAGACTGATTTTACCGGATGCAAGTAATTTTGATGCTGAATTGGCCTTACCGATGATTAGTCAGCAATTACTACCTGAAATTTTAATTGGTGTTGTCTTGGCCGGGATTTTTGCTGCCACTATGTCTACTGCAGACTCTCAAATTTTAAGTTGTAGTGCTGCTTTTACTAGAGATATTATTCCAAAAGAAAAAGATACTCTATTAGTGACAAAATTGACGACAGCTTTAGTGACAATTGCGGCATTAATGATAGCTTTATTTGGAAGTAAAAATGTTTTTGAACTTGTTCTGATTTCATGGTCGGTTTTATCTGCTGGCTTTGGCCCACTACTTTTAATATATGCGCTTGGAAAGAAAGTTTCAGAAGTCACTGGAATTTTAATGATTATTAATGCTGTTGGTGTTACTATTCTTTGGCGTGAATTTGGTCTTAGTAGTACAATTTACGAAGTGGCCCCTGGAGCGTTAGTAGGATTTTTAACTTATTTTATCTTAAGTAAAACGAGTTGGAATGAAATAAAACAAGAAAAATTAATTGATACAGCAGAGTAAAGCGGATGGAAGATTTGGTATGGGATCTAATAATAGGAAACCTGTATAGCATTGTACTAACAACACTATTTGTTTGTGTTTATTTTTATTTTAGGTATAAAATTCGCTTGGCAGAAAAGCGAAAGCTAAAAAGTTTAAAAGGCAGAGATCTCTCTGATGCTGTTGAGACTGATTCGCCTGTTGATGATCAAGAATATATTCTAAGACAAAAGGGAATCCATGGGATTGAGGATCGGTTTTCTTTTATTCAAAAAGCTTTACCGGTACTCTTAGCCTTTATATGGGCGATTCTTATTTTTATTCCATATTTAGGAAAAATTCCTAGTGTTTATGTTTCCATTATAACTGCTGTTTTTTCTGTTATTGCAGGTCTTTCTTTACGCCCTTTTTTAGAAAATCTTTTTTCAGGAATTGTGATTTCTTTTTTTAAGTCAATTAAAATTGGAGATACAGTGATGATTGATGATCATTACGGTATTATTGAAGAAATCGGATTGACTTATTCTATTGTAAAACGATGGGATTGGAACAGAGTTGTTTATCCAAACTCAAAACTTTTACAAAAAGAGATTCAAAACTTTACAATGAATGATCAGTATTTATGGACGCATATAAAGTTTTTTGTAAGTCCAGAGTCTGATATAGCTAAAGTTGAAAATATTGCCAAAAAAGTAGCTACTGAGGCCAATTATTTTAATCGGAGTGAGGAGCCTTCTTTTTGGGTTATGGATATGCAAAAGGATGCTATTCAATGTTGGCTGGCAGCTTGGGCCGATAATCCCAGTGATGCTTGGGAGTTGAGAAATATTCTAAGAACAGACTTAATCAAAGCATTACAAAAAGAAGGAATTAAGTTTCATAAAATGAATTTTAATCAGATTTTATAGGAATATTAAACTGTGCAAAAGCTGAAAGATATTAATTGGAATCATTTGTATTGTTTTTATGAGGTTGCAAAAGCTCAATCTTTAAAAAAAGGTGCTCAAGCGGTGGGTATTGCTTCTTCTACGTTGAGTGAGCAATTAAAGCGTTTAGAAGAAAAGTTTGAAAAGAAACTTTTTATCAGAAGCTCCAAAGGCTTAACATTAACGACAGAAGGCGCTCAATTATTTGAAAGAAGCAAGGTTATTTTTGAAGAGGGAAGTAGACTTTTAGAGCATTTTTCTGAAAACACCGTTGGTGGTTATCCCGTTACAATTGGAATTGAAGAAACGATTACATATGATCTTGCAACGGAGTTTGCCTCTCAATATTGGGACCTTTATACAGAATATGGAACTGTTAATACGGTTCGACAAACAGAACACGAGTCCCTTATTGATAATCTTTTACGTGGAAATATTGACTGGGGAATTTCTTTGAAACCACCTAAAAGAAAAACGCTAGCCTATGCAGAAATTGGTTCATTTGAAGTTGTTTTTTGTTGTTCAAAGGAATTATACGATAAGTTTATTGACGCTAAAGACATATTAGTTAATATTCCTTTTGCTGAAAGTAGTTGGGATAAAAATCTTAATCGTGCCATTTATCAATATTTGCGAATAAATGGTATTGTACCAAAAGAAAAAATTTGTAGTGATCACATAGGTTTTGTTAAAAAATTATGCGAACGAGGCCGATGCGTAACTTTTATTGCAAATAATCCTTTAGATAATTATCCGGGACTAAAAACATTTCAGTTAGATGGACCACTTAAAATTTCACTCTATGCGATATGGAAAAAAAGTGACGAAGGCTTAGTTTCAGTAAGAAAGCTTAGAGAGCTAATTGAATCGAAGCTTTCCCATCTTCCTTCACGTTATACGGATGTCGATTTACAGATTGAAGTCTCTGATGTTTCAGATGATCTTTTAAAGCGATGAAATCATCTCGTAGAGGTCTGAAACCATAAATGGCTTTTTTAAAAAATAGCAGCCTTCTTCAAGCTGGCCATTTTCACTAATTTCTGATTGAGAATAGCCAGATATAAATAAGCATTTTAAATTATGATGGGTTTGTAGAGATTGATTAAAAAGCTCTTTCCCAGTCATCTTAGGCATTTGAAAATCTGTAATAAGTAAGTCTGGCTTTTCCTCACGAATGGCCTCTAGAGCTTCTAGGGGACTACCAAAAATTTTGCATTGATAACCTTGAATTTGTAAGAATTCTTGTAGGAGCTCCCTAATGTCATCTTCATCATCAACAATATAGATAGTTTTTATTTGAGTTGATGATGTTGGCTTGGGCTGAGCTTTATGATGTTTTTGAATAGGTATGTAGAGTGTAATTAATTTGTTGTGAAATAAGTCATGATCAATATAACCTTTATGTTGTTCAATAACTCCTTTGAAAAGCAAGCGGTTAAAGTTGACAAGCTTTTGGTCTTTTGATTGCTCTAAAGGCTGTAATAAATTTAAGCTTATTTTTAAAAAATTTTCTGCATGATTATTACTTTGAAGTAATTGATTGGGAGCTTCAGTGAATTGAATCTTTTGTATAGTTAATTGTGGGGACGTTTCAGGCCCATTAATATGATGACATGAAATCAAAGCTTCAAAGGCACTTGTCATTAAACTTTCATCAGCGTAGGCCATATAGTTATCACTATGGTTCAAAACGGGATAATTGTATTTATACAAAACCTTATTGAGAATTTTTGTTATTGATATTTCTTTTAGCCTCAACTCTTGTTGTTTTGATATGGACAAGAGCTGATCAGATATGGAGCCCATTTCTGTAATTGTATTAAAAAGTTTTGCTTCAATCTCATCACTTAATTTTGTTTTTGACTGTGAAAGATGCTTTGTAATGAGATGGTAAATAATTTGCAAATAATTATTAAATCTGTGTGAAGCCTCACTTGATATATCTTTTAAAAGAGTTATTTCATCTTCATAGCGTTTTATGGAATCTGACTTATGTCTTGTTAGGGCGAAAAAAACTTTTTTCCCCAATTGGTCGTAATCAATTTGGTCTTTATATAAAAAATCACTAAAGCCATAGGAGCTTGCCTTCTCATAAAGGGTGAAATCTTCCATTCCAGAAATAACAATAATGGGGTAAGTTTGAGTGAATGGCGCTAAACGACTCAGAGTTGTTGTAGCGCTTGTATCATTGAGGTTGAGGTCACATAGTATTAAATCATAGTTTTCTTTATCTAACTTATTCTGCAATAATGACAACTCAGAAATATGATCAATTTGGAAGTCAAAATTTTGATCTTTTTTTAGCTTTTCATTAATGAGGATTATATCAGCTTCATCGTCTTCAATAAGCAGGAGGTTAATCTTACTTGTTAATTCGTTCATAGGTTTCCATTCGTATAATTTATCACTCTCTTATATTAAATAGAAAAATTGCACAGAGATCAATAAAAAAGACTAAAGAGTTCATGATGTTGAAATAAAAAATTTAGATTTAAAAGATATTAAGACTGCTTTAATTTCTTGCTTAAGTTTTATTTAGTTTTTTGCCTTTTAAATTCAATTTGAAAACAAGTCCCTTTTTGATTTTTATTTTGCTGTAATAAAATATTTGCTTCAAGTTTTTGTAGTGATTTTTTGACTATATTTAACCCGAGTCCTAGGCCTGAGGAATTCTCTGATTTAATAAAAGCATTAAATATTTTCTTTTCAATACTTTTAGAAACACCTCTTCCATTATCACAAAAATTGATTACAAGATTTTCACCATTGGAAATTGCTTCAATTAATATTGTTAATTTTTCTTGTCCCTTAAATTTAAGACTATTTTCAAGCAAGTTTTGAAAAATAAGATCTAATAAGTCTTTATCAGTATAAAGATAAAGGTCTTCTTGCATTTCTAAGCTGTATTGAAAGTCATTGTTGACTATATCTTTACTCAATAAATCTTCAAAATATTGGTGTAAATTAATATTTTCGAGATTAAGCTTCATTTGAGAGACAGAGGCTATTTTTAACATTCCACTAATCATATGTTGAATTTTGTTTGTATTATCACTAATAATCTGCATGTATTTTTCTTCTTTTTCATTGAGCTTATTTTGGGTGAGTTCTGCTTTGAGAAGTTCGATGAAATTTGTAATATGCCTGATTGGTGCTCTTAAATCGTGTGAGACTAAGAAAACATATTCTTCGAGTTGTTGGTTCGTTAAGATGAGTTGTTGTTGGGTCTTCGCAAAATCAGTTATATCGTGTGCGGCAACAATAATTCCTAAAATATGATGAGGATTATTTTTGTCATAGTGTTGAGTATAATAAACATCTAGTTTTTTATGTCCTTTAAGTGGAAAATTTATATCAACCTGAAAATGAACTTCATGCCCTGAGAGGGCATTCGCGACATGCTGTTTAATCCCTTCTAAGGATTCAGAAGGGATTAATTCGGAGAAATGTTTTCCTATAATTTCTTCAGTTTCAATTCCCCAGTAGGTTTGGTAGGCCTGGTTTACATACTGATAAAATCCCCTATAGTCTATGTAGGATAATAATGAGGGAAGGGAAGAGGTCGCTGTTTTAATGATTTGATTTTGGATTTCTATTTGCTCTTTGATGTGTTCTTTTTGTTTGCTTTCTTTTAAAAAATTTGAGGACTGCGCTTTGGCCATGTCTAATGAATCTTTATTAAGGTTATCTTTAAAAAGAGAAGAGAAGCGTTTAGTAAGTAGAATAAAACTTAAGAGGATTATGCCTGCAGATAACAGCTTAATAACTCCTGCAAAGGAAGAAAAAAAGAGTGAGGGCATGTAAATAAGTACACCATAATTGATAGTTTGTAATAAACAAAATGAACAGATGAGAAGGCTTAACTTAGAAAATGATGATTTTTTTTTATAAAAATAAAAACATAGAAAACTGGCACAAAGATAGCCGATAAAAATGATTATATCCGGTATCAGATGAAAATAGAAAAAGCTCATCTCTGATTGTCCCGCAGCATGGGGAAGAGATTCTTTTATATTGAAAACTTTCATAAGCTGTCCTATGATGAGAGGAATAAATATTCTTGTTATAATAAAATTTAACCAGTGAGAATACAAATGAATTTTCTTTTAATTGAAGATGATAGTTCAGATTCACTTTATATAAAGGAGATTTTACATGAACATCAGGTTGATATTCAAAATAAAATTCCAAGTTTAGATTTAAATTTACAGGCTTATGATTTTATTATTTCTGATTATTTTATTCATGGAGAACCTGTTACTGATTTTCTTATTTCGATTCAAAAACATAATAAAATTGTCCCTCCAGTTATTATCGCTTCAGGAAAGTTAGATGATGTTGATTTAACAAAAATACCTATTGAGATGAATGCTCTTGTGCTTTCAAAAAATGACAACTTTAAAGAGTTTTTATTTTATTATATAGAGCTTATCCGTAGCGATCGCTATATTGCTGATAAGAAAGTTGATTATAAAACAATTTTTTATCAACTTGTTCACGATCTAAGAAATGATTTGAATTTAGCTTATCAGTATCAGTTTCTTGAAAGCTCCTTTGAGTCAATGGAATCTGAACTTGAGTATTTAAGGATGGTTAAGGACTCAGGTGTCCAAGCTTATCAAAAGATTCTGCATTTAGGTAAATTTATTTCTCAGGAAAAAATTGAATTTGACTCTCTTGCTGAAGTTGTAGAGAAAATCTTTGAACTTCCAACGTTTAAAAAGAGAAAAGATCAGATAAAACTAAGAGGTCAAACCGATAAAAAAATTGAATTTATACCGGCTTACTTTTTGAATGTGTTATTAAAAAACTTTATTGAAAATTCTTTTAAATATGCAAACTTTTCTGACGCCGTTGAGGTAGAGTTAAAAGTGAATTTTTCGACAACGGGTATGCGCTTGGAAGTTATTGATAATGGCTCAGGTATGACTGATGAAGAAAAAATGCAACTTTTTTATAAAAAATCTTCTTCAAAAACTGATGGATTAGGTATGGGACTCGTTATTATTAATAGAATTGTTTCAATGTTTGATGGGAATATTAAAGTTGTAACTAAGCCTAATGTAGGAACTTCTATTATTTTAGAGTTTTAGTTTTTTCTTACACAACTATTATTCTAATCTAAATCTACTAGTAAGTATTTTGTAAAGTTGTTATAATTGACTTAATAGATATATTTTCTTGAGGAGTCAAAAGTATGAGTTTAAAGGTTGTTTTTTTTATATTGTTTTTTGGACAAATATCTTTTAGTGCTTATGCAAACAGTTTTGAACAATGGAAAAAAGACTACGCTAAAAGAGCGGCCAAAAGAGGCTTACCCCAAAAGTTCGTTTTAGACACATTAAAAGAAATTACTTATGATAAAAAAGCTGTTGAAAAGGATAATAATCAAGTTCTTTTAAGTAAGAAAAAAGACTATCAAGACTTTATTAAAAGATGGTTAAGAGATGACAATAAACGAATTAAATTAGGTCGAGAAAAACTAAAAAAACATCATGCTCTTTTGTCTAAAATTGAACAAGACTTTGGCGTAGATAAAGAAGTTATAGTTTCATTATGGGGAGTGGAAACTTTGTATGGGGAAATAACTGGAGACTATAATGTTGTAAGGTCATTGGCGAGTTTATCTTTTGACGGGCGGCGAAGGAAGTTTTACGAAACTCAGTTAAATGCAGCTCTTAGACTTGTACGTGCTGGGCATGTATCAGTTAAGGATCTAAAGGGAAGTTGGGCAGGCGCCACAGGTCAATGCCAGTTTATGCCCTCTAATATAAATGCTTATGCCGTTGACTATGATAAAGATGGGAAAAAAGATATTTGGCATACTCATGCAGATATTTTTGCTTCCATTGCAAATCTTTTAAAAAAAGCTGGCTGGAAAAAAGATAAAAGTGTGGGCTCCTTAGTTAAGAATACAAAAGGGATTGATCTTGATGCAAAAAAATATCTTACTCAAGACCAATACCGACGGTTGGGTTTTAAAAATTTAGATGGAACTCAAATAAAAAATGAAAACTGGGTAAGAAGACGACCAGCAGAAATACCTTTAAAGAATTCCCCTTTAATATTGAGAGGGAGTAATTATAAACCTTTACTGCGTTGGAATAATTCTAGTTTATTTGCCGCTTTTAATATTTTGATGATTGATGGGATTTCAAAAAAGCAATAGCGATTATGTTCCACAAAAAGTTCTCGTGATTTCTTGCCCCTTTTTGGGGGGAGTCAGATATTTTGAATCGATATTTTTTTCTTCAAATGGGTTTTGAATCAGCTCATACAGTTTTTCATATTCTTCTAAGTTATTTTGATAAGCTTGTGCTAGAGCATTTTCAACGATATGGTTTCGCGGTATAATTTGGGGATTTATTTTTTTTAATTTTGATTGGGTCTTTGCCATTGAAAGGTTTTGTTCTTGCAGAATATGACTCCAGTTATCCATTAAGGCGCCTAATTGAGCTGGTCGCTTTTCGGGAAAACTTAGAGATCTAAAAGTATTTGTAAAGTCTAAATGTTCATGTTCCATAACTTGCATAAAATTTTTTA
>PAKC01000067.1 GCA_002706205.1 Halobacteriovoraceae bacterium | reverse complement strand
CTGTAGTTGTTGTTAAATAAATATTACGAGAAGAAATTTGAGTTGCATCAACGTATAAAGCTGGATATTTTTTGCCTTTATGAACAAAACTAATAGGAAAATGTTGTTCTCTAAATAAGACACCCGGTAAAAAGCTTGAAACATGAACCGGATACGAAAACCTTTGTCGATGTCCCTGAGATCTTTTCTCCAAAAAGATTTTACTCGGAGTTAAATAGAAATGATATTTAGTCTCACCGTCAATATATGTCTTAATAGGAAACTCTAATGTATTTTTCGGATCATCTTGGACAAGAGAAATATATTCTAAACGATTTCCCTTTAACTGAAACTCCTCCCACATAAGGTCAGAAGACTCTTCATATCCAACGAGTTCTTCATCAGCAATATGAGCAGTCACTGCATCCTTATCTAAAGAAAAAGCTCTTTCAGTAATGAATTGAGAAAGATTTAAGTTGATACCATTTGTTTTTTTGATATTCCAATTTTTATTTTTTATATCATTAATCTCTAATAAATAATTACGCGGAAGCTTTCTTTCGCTTTCATGTGAAACCATTAATTTAAACTTACCAGCTTTAATATCTGCAAAACTTTGTTTCAAAAATTTAACAACAAAGATTTGTTCAAAAGGCTTAAAACGAATTTTTCTTTTTAAAGCATCAACAAAGTTGTTATCGTTAAATGTTCTTGTGACAAGTTTTGGGCCGGTTTCAGTGATTAAAGGCTCATAATAATAAAGACGAGCTGAAAACGCTCTTCTTCTTAATCTTGCAAAGGGATTGGGATTTCTATCTGCTTCGGGGAGTTGATCACTATAAGCCAAATATACGGGGACCAAGATTTCGCCGAAATCGCCATAACTCATTTTCCCAAAAGCAAAATCATCTAAGTCCTGTAAAATAACCCCTTCAAAGTTTAATTTCATTTGAGATAAGTCTTTTCTACGTTTTTGTCCATTCTCTTCATATTCTTCAAAAAAGAGTGGGCGTAACTCTTGCGTTAAATAAGAGTACATAATCGTTTGTTCTTTTAAGACATTCCCCTCTTCATCAACTTCACCTTCACTATTATCCTGCTCGATTAAACTTCTAATGAGTATATCTGGCTTCCCATCGAGATTGGCATCAAGTCGATGTAAAGACAGTATCGATTTAGCCTCTTTGACTAAAGTCGTTCCGATATTTTGTATGCGATTTCCTTTTCTTGTGAAAAGAGAAATAATAATTCCTTCTTTATGCTCCGACTCAGTATAATAATAAGGAAAGTCATAAGGCATATGGTAATAATTAACTGTATTTAGTTGAGTAATACTTTTTGGATTTGCCCCCACAATTTCATAAGAATGAGTACTCTCTATGTCCGAAAAATCTATAAAAAATCTTTTTTCAAAATGGTAAACATTTTTATGGCCTTCAAACTCTACATTCAATTCAAATTTTTGCAGCAAATTAGCATCGGCGGTTTTAAATGTCCCCCTAACTGTAACCTCTCTTTGACTTGCGTTCAGAAAAAACTCTTTTTTCTCTAAGTTTAATTTATCTCCAGCAGATATTTTGACCAAAGCTTTTTCCACGTTGGTGGAATAATCCTTAAAAGGAATGCTAAACTCAAAACTTCTGTTCTTTAAATTTAGCTTAACTCGATTAAAACCTTTAAAGCTGGGCTTTAAAACTTTTCCTTGATAAGAAAGGGCCTTTTGAAAATGAATCAGGTTTCCACTTGAAAATTTTGTCTTATCAAGATAAGGACCTGCAGTACTTCCAAATAATCTTGCCTTGACTTCATCTGTTGTCAGTTCAGGATTTATACCTTTTAAGGTCGCAAGTAATGCCGAAACGTAAGGCGCAGCCTGACTTGTGCCCGATTTTATCTCATACCCATTAAAATCAAAAAATAAAGGAGTCTCTGCTGTGGGAAAAGTACTTAGAATATTATTTCCAGGTGCCAAAACATCAACATGTGCACCGTAGTTAGAAAAGTCCGACATTTTTCTATCAGGATCTGTCGCTCCCACACAAATAACTCCAGGATACGCACAAGGCATAATTGGCTCTGAATGGTCGTTGTTTCCAGCAGCGGCCACAACCATGATATTATTTTTAACGGCCTCCAAGACGGCCTGTCTTAAATGTTCTTTATCAAAAGAAAGTGGCCATCCCAAACTTAAATTAATGACGTCTACTTTCATTTCAACCGCATATAAAATAGCATTAGATAAACGATCACTAGTGCCTAAAGCCTGAGAATCTTCACTTTTATTGGACAGAACCTTAATCGGAAGAATTTTAATTCGATTGGATAAGCCGGCCAAACCGATATAATTATCTTTTACGGCAGAGATAATACCAGCAATATGCGTTCCATGCCCCACAAAGTCTTCGGGACGATTGCTTCCAAGCTCATCTTTATCAGTAAAGTCCCATCCTTTACAATCTCCAGGATATTTATTGTCATCATTACTCTGCTCTGGCTCATAAGGGATTTCGCCGTTATCACATTCGACTTCATTTACATAAATATTTTCTTTTAAATCAGGATGATTAAAGTCAACTCCTGTATCAATGACAGCGACAATAATATCTTTTTTAAATTTCTGCTCTAGAGAATCTAAATTCTTAATCCCTATATCTGCGTCACTCTGTCCAGGAATAAGAATATTTTCAAGATCATTTAATTCATTATAAACTTTTTGTCCTTGATACAAAAGACCCCACTGATAAGGAAGTAAAGGATTCTCAAGGTTTGATTCTCGATTTTCATTTGGTTCAATAGAAGTTGCTGAGATCGTCGTTGTCTCTTCGACTCTATCGACATAAGAATGAGAGAAAGATAACGAATGCAAAGACTCTTTTTGTGCCCTATATAAGTACAAATCTTGAAAATATTCAGATCCGGAATAACTCGTAAATTTTTTCCATTGTCCAGGATACTCTTTTCTGATTTTATCATCTAAGGGCGCATTAAGCTTTACAACAAACGTTTTGGAAAAACCTAAGGAAGACATAAAAAGAATGATCATTATTCCTATAAGTCTCATCTATAATCTCCTTAAAAACCAATGAGCGCCAAGTTCACCTTGGGATATTTTAATCGCTTTTCTTAATGTGTCTGCAATTCCTGCCGAGAACTCACTTCCAAACTCTCCAATGGCATGAGACTCAATTGACTCTTCACCATTTTCTCTACCGACACGAAACCCATTAATTGTTCCCTTTAAATAAAAATGATCATCTCCGCCAACCAACTGACTAAAGACTTTAAAAGGTAAAACGGCTTCAAGAGTATCTACCAGGAACGTAATATTTTTAGATTGTCTTTCATGGGAAAGAAGTTTTCGATAGTTTGCACTTAGTTCATAATGAGCTTGAGATATTCTTTTAATAAGAAGATCCCTTTTTCTGCGATACATATTAATTCTGCGCTTTCCTTTCCAATAATAATGCGACATATTTTTAGGCCAAGGCATAATCAACTCACGCTCAACTAAGTTCATTAACTTTTGATGGTCATAACGAACGAGATAATCAATCCCACTTGCATACAGACTTAAAATAACGTTTACAGTGTAAAGATTAATCTCATCCGTATCATAAAACATTTCATCAGAAAAAACATCACGTCCATATTTCGTATCTATATCTCTTTTAATTTCGAGTAATTTAGATCGATTTGCACTCCATCCTTTCCACTGAGACTTCACCTGAGCATAATTTTCAAAAGGAATTTCAGATTTTTCTTCTAAATCTGGGACCTCAGTCATTGTTTGACGAGAAAAAGAACTCCCATAAAAACTATCTCCAGGATTTCCACTCTCCGTATTGGTAAAACTTATATCTTCATTTTCAAAGGCTTGATCCAATGCTGCATTTAAAACATCATACCCAACTTGAATATAGTTTGTTCCCTTTCGCATTCCCGTACTTCTAATTAAAAACTCAACATCATATCCTTCAGGATGGGAAACTTTTAATCGATCCTTGAGCTTCAAACCCAATTTTTGATGGGTAAGATTTCGATAAGAGTTAACTTGTTCTTTAAATTGATGATTAATGAAAAAAGGTTTTTGATCAGCTTGCATAAGCTCGACAGAATTTTCCACAAGAACCTGACGTAACTTAGATAAATTTCTTATCATTGTCTTAGTGTCATCTTGATTATTAAACTCTAATGAGTGAAAAGCAGTTTGAATTTCCCCAGACTGGCGATCTAGATTTAAAGACACAATAGGAATTAAAGCACTGGCTTGAATTCCCCCACCGTATCCCATAGCATTAGCCCTACTTTTATAAATTTGAAACGTATTTTCTCCAGAGCGTGTTATATGCAATCTCCAAATATTTACTTTTCTTGTATTTAATTGCAACACCAGTTCTGCATTGATTTTATCAGTATTAGGAAAAGGAACCTGCACTCCTCCGTTTAAACTTCCGGCCAGAATCAAGTTGTTAGAAATGATAAGAGAGTCTCCCATTGCCATGACTTCATCGAGTTCATTAAAAATTTCTTCAACTCTCGCTGTTCTCTCTTCACCTTCTAGCTGTGAAAACTCTTCTGAACGTAAGTCGTCAATCATACCCACCAAAGAACGGGCCTTTTTACGTTTCATATAAGGAACGATAATATTTCGATAGGGTTCTTTTAGAGCTTTTTTAATACTTTTAATCGATTTGACATGCGTATAGGCCCTAGAAAACCTTGCATTTCCAGTTGCATAAACCTGGTATTCAGTTGGAAGCCCCAAAGTTCCAACAAAAGCTCCCACCTCACCAATGAACTCAAGTGAATCTGCAATTTGAATCATATTATCTGTCCCCAAATAGGAACCTGTAATAATATCTCTTGAAGCCGCAATATGCCCCTTAGCGGTTGGAATTGCCCAGGCACTAAAAGGAATGCGTTCAAACTTGCCAGTTTCCAAAAGCTTTATAAATTGCTCTTTTTGCGCCTCAACTGCTTTTTCAATAGCTGCTTCCTGGATATCTGTTTCATATAAAAGCTTTTCATTTACATAGCTAACCAAGTTTTGAATGATTCCTGAATAAAACTTAGATTTAAAATAAGCCACCATTTCACTTTTAGATAAAGGTGACTCTGTATCATCAAAAGAATATCGCGAGGCATGTCCTTGCCAATTGTCTTGAGTTAATCTTCCTCCGACAAGCTCTCCTGATGAGTCTGTAACTTCAGGATTAATAACTAATTTTTCATTATCATTTTTTCCAAAAATACTTACTAGCGAATTAAAACGCGACATAAGTTTTTCTTTTAAGAGCATCCCCACAGACTTGGGGAGATAAGCATAGTCTACAATCTCTTGATAATCCTTATCAGTAAGTTTTTTAAGCCGTTCATACATCCACTTAGCATCATAGTAGGTAGTGGAAAACGCATCACCAGAAATAATATCTAAAATAAAAACCTTATTATCAACTCTGCCCATATGCCACGTAAGTCCATCAACGCTTTCTCTTACATCGACTAAGGCATAAGCTAAAGACAAAGAATTAAGAACTCGCCGATGCTTAATCGTTTCTGATCCCAACAGCCCCATGGCCAGATTGTATATCTTTGTGTTTGAACCCAGAATTAAGACATCTTGCAAGACTAAGATGTATTTTTGCTCATCAACTTCAACTTTCCAACGATTAGAATCAGCAAAAGTTGAAGTTTCCAAATCTTCTAAAAAACCCTTAAGAGTGGCCATCCCTTTAAACTGTATACGTACTTGCTGTCTATGTTGAATCTTTGGAACAATATAACCAAGTTTTCTTAAAAGATTTTTTCTTAATAAAATGGAACGACTATCCTTACTTAGCCATATATTAAAATTTCTCTTAGCTCCCTTTCTTTTGGTTTCATTAACAACAAATCGAAAAGAACCAATGGGACTAATGACTTTATCAATATAGCTAAAAGTCTCCTCTTTATCGATAGCAAGATCATCAAGCTCAGGTGTTAAACTCTTACCGATAGTATTTTTCCAAATATCAGTTTCTTTAGGGTTAAGATGAGATAAGTCTTGAGTTTGACGCCACAATTTTTTTGCTTCAATGACACTTAATGATTTTCCATTCTCATCCACCAAATCTTTAGCCGGATGAGAAGTGTATGTTAGGGGTACACTAACAATTTCAGCCTGAGCAGCTGCGGAAAAAAGAAGAACGACTAAGCCTAGTAAACGGTATAAATACATATATATATCCCAAGTTTTAAGGCTTATATCTTATGTGCCTGTCAGATACCATATTTTTTTATGCATGGAGTAAAATGTACAAGATTTAAACCAACTTACCTATTTAATGCTAGAGAAAACTCAAACTTAACATACCGAAAGGTGCTAAATGCAACCATTAACGCGCTGAAAATAAAGGCAAAATTGCACCTAGTGTAGTTCTGACATGAAATAAAATTCTAAATTTTGGCCTCCATAAAAAGCCCTCATCTCAAATAATGTTTCCTCGAAACATAACTTCAAACACTTCACGCGACGCGCACTACTGTTTTTAGTTTTTTTAAAAAAATTATTTTTTTGGCACCCATCTTGCTCAACTATAAGAAAAATTACTCACAGGAATTGAGTTACAACAACAAGAACTAAGAAAGTTTTTTTTAAATATATTTTTAAAAACTAAAAAAGGGGAAAAACATGAAAAAGATTTTAGCAACTGGACTATTGGCCTTAACACTCATTGGATGTAATGGAGGAAATGGTGATGGACATGGTGACTATACTCATAATGAATTGGCAAAGAAATTTGTAAAAGAGCTTAACTTAGATGAAGAATTTGACGTCACTTTAGTTAAAAAGAGTACTTTACAAGAAAATTTTATTGTTATCTACGATCCTTACACTGACTCTTATGATGCGCTCAATATTGATAACTATAACCCAGAAGTTGATAACGCCGCCGATTATTATTTTGATAACTCAGGTCGTGCTTTTTATGACTTAGATGTTATTCCTGGCCATTATGAAACGGAATATGACTACACTGTTGTCGGCTATGACGCTGATGGATACGCGATTTGGGGTTATGAGCCTTATGATGTATGGGTTCCAACAAGATATAGAGATCGTTATGCAGATATAACATTTGAAAAAGTTGCTGCCACTCCAAAGGACTTAGCAAAAGTTGCAGCGCTTAAAGAAGTTGCAGAGTTAGAAAAGTCTGCAGAGTTCTTATCTTCAGAGTTTGGTTTAAGCCTAACTCGATCAAAAGAAGTCGCAAGGTTATCGGCTCACTGGAAAAAAGCTTCTTTAAAAGGTATGACAGCTGCAGAGCAAGATAGTTTTTCTACTGAGCTCTTAGGCTTCTCTATCACAGCAGGAAAGGCTGCTGTAAAAGATTCCATGAATGGTAACTCAGCAAAAATTGAAGACTTAGTTGAAAGTGCTGCATCAAAAAATGGAATTACACCAGAACACGCTAGCAAATTAATGACAAAAGTTTTTGGTCTCTAACTTAAAAAGACCATGTTTAGTAAAACCTAAACACGAAAATTAAATAAAAGACACTTCCTCACTTGACTAGCATGTGAGGAAATGAAAAGAAAAGCTAATTTTTGAAATAGCAAAAAAAACTGGGGAGGAACAAAATGAAAAAATTATTACTAACAAGCCTACTAGCTGTTACTTTAGTTGGATGTGATAGCGGAAGCAGCGGAGGAAGTAGCGGTGGCAGTAGTGGCGGAAGCAGTGGTGGCGGAAGCTATTATGAATACACTCATGAAGAACTTGCAAATCTTTTTGTAAGTAACTTAAATATCGATGCTGATTTTGATGTTACTTTAGTTAAAGAGACCACACTTGAACTTGATTATATCGTTATCTACGATCCTTATACTGACTCTTACGATGCCATAGATATCGGAAATTATGATCCAGACATCGATGTTGCCTCGGACTACTACTATAATAATTCATCAAATTCATTTTTTAACCTTGATGTTGTTCCTGGCCACTATGATACTGACTACGTCTACGAAGTTGTCGGTTATGATAGCTACGGATACGAAATTTATGACTATGTAGCCTATGACGTATGGGTTCCAACAAGATATGCAGATCCATACTCAAGCTATGTTTTTGAAAAAACAGCTGCAACACCTAAAGATTTAGCAAAGGTTGCTGCTTTAAAGGAAGTTGCAACGCTAGAGAAGAAAGCTAAATTTTTGTCATCTGAATTTGGTTTAAGCCTATCTCGTTCTAAAGAAGTCGCAAGACTTGCTGCCCACTGGGAAAAAGCTTCTATGAAAGGAATGACAGCTGCTGAACAAGATAATTTTTCAACAGAGCTGTTAGGCTTTTCAATTTCAGCTGGGAAAAAAGCTGCCAAAAAAGCTGCTGAAGGTGACATGTCAGATCTTTCAACACTCCTTGAAGATGCTGCTGCAAAGAACAATATCACCCCTGAGCACGCTACAAAATTAATGACAAAAGTTTTTGGTTTATAAATTCTTTTATAATTAGTATAAAGAAAGCCCACTTTTAAAAGTGGGCATTTTTGTGAAAACTAGAAAAAATACCCATGGGAGAGAGCATGAAAAAATTTTTCTTTTTACTCGTTTTTGTATTTTCTTTTCAGGCCAAATCAAATGTTGTTACGGCTTGTGAAGACTCTATGACTTTTACCTCTCATCTTGCTGAATGCATACGGTCTGCTAGAAGTGCTCAACAAGTTTATGCTTGTGATAGCGCTTTTACCTTTGATGATGATGTTATTGAATGCTTAAATACTTGGGCCAGGCCAGGAATTATAAGAGCATGTGCAGATGTTATGAGCTTTAAAAGTAATTATCTTCAATGTATGAAAAGTACTAGAGCAATTGCTCAACTTCATGCTTGTAATAATGCTTTCAGCTTTGATAATGATAAACTCGAATGCCTTGCTTCTGGAAGAAGAGCACGACTCATTAATACTTGTACCAGAGTTCTTAGCTTTAGAAGCCATTATATGGAATGTATCTTAAATGCACCGGGAATTAGAATGATTGAATTTTGTGCTCAACGGACCCGTTCAGATAATCATTTATTAAAATGTTTAAAACAATAAGAAGTCATTAAAAAAGGCCAGATTTTTAATCTGGCCTTTTTTTAATTTTCTAATAATTCTTTGGTTTCACTCATTAATTTTTTGAGCATCATCATCTCTTCTTTAGACAGATCCATTGTTTTAGACTTTTCTTTCATCGCCTTAATAAATAAGCTTGCTGAGGGATTTGCTTTTGCCTTTGAAGGAGATTTTTTCGTTTTTGTTTTAACGACGGCTCCACTCGCATTTATGGCCCTTTTTAATTGAAGCCTTTTAGTAATGGCACCTTCACTTATTTTTTTTCTTAAATCGTTTTTGGCCTTACCTGAATCGAGGGCACTCCATTCTAACAAAACGTATTTTTCAGTATTATGAATTTTTGCAGCTTCTTTAAGTGTTTTAGGTAGTTTTGCAATGAGAAGACAACGATGAACCTCTGACTTTGAAATACCTAAAGCCGCTTGAATTTTTCTCTCGCTTGCTCCAGTTAATTTTTTATAGCCAGCAATAGAATCTGCTTGATCAATATAATGAAGTTGCTCTCTTGCCGAGTTTTCTGAAAACTGAATCGCCATAAGTTCTTCAGCCGTTTTATTTTCTAAAATAAAACAAGGAGCTTCTTTCATGTCGTCCAATGTGCTCATGGCCCTAAAACGACGCTCTCCACAGATCAGGACATATTTATTACCTTCTCGATGAACAACAAGAGGTTGAATAAGCCCATTTTCTTTAATATTAGCTGCTAGTTCGGCAATTGAATCATCGTTAAATTTAGTTCTAACTTGTTTTTTAACCGTGATTTTACTTAACTTAATATTATCTAACTGAGCTCCCTTGAGAAGCTTTTCATCATTCAGTCTAAAAATACTATCATCTAAATGAGCCGCAATGTCTTTTTTGGCCCTTTCTTTTTTTGAAACACGTGCAGCAAATTTTTTTGCCATAAAAGATCTCCATATCTTTAAATTAAATTTTTTATTCTTGGTGTTGTTGCATAAAACCTAAAGAGTCCCAAAGTTTATTATAATCTTTTTTACCTTTAGACTTACGATTCATAAG
This sequence comes from Halobacteriovoraceae bacterium, assembly GCA_002706205.1. GTDB lineage: Bacteria > Bdellovibrionota > Bacteriovoracia > Bacteriovoracales > Bacteriovoracaceae. The sequence goes on along the minus strand of PAKC01000067.1, from coordinate 13,694 downwards.
AAAAACAGGTTTTCTTAGTGAAATTGATTCTTGCATATCAACTAAATTTCTTATTCCAGGTGTAACGTTAAATGACTGAGCTAATTCTTCTAAACGAACTTGTTCTAGTTTTCTTCGAGAATTCACCATCGATGGAATAATATTAAAATCAAGATTTGGATTTTCAGACTCTTTAATAATTTCGAAAGTATCCATGAGCTCTTCTAGACCATCAATAGAATAGTCTTGAGCTTGGGTGGGAATCAAAACTCTATCACTAGCGACCAAGGCCATAATGAGCTCATCTCCTAACATCGGTGGAGTATCAATGATTACATAATCATATTTATCTTTAATTTCATTTAATCTTAAACGAAGAAGCCTTTCTTTTCTTCCTGCATTTTTTCTCACTTCTGCCTCAGAAAGAATTAAAAGTTTTGCAAGGTTTGCAAGATGACGGCTTGAAGGAATCACATCCAAATTTTTATAAAAATCATGTTTTCCTTCACTTGGACAAATAACATCCTCAGCATCCACATCACCAATTAACCATTCAGGCACAAGTGTTCTTCTTACATCAACACCAAGTGTCGTTGAAAGATTTGCTTGAGAATCCAAGTCTATAACTAAAACTTTATTTCCATTATGGGCCAAAAAGGTTGATAACTGATAAGCTTGCATAGTCTTACCAACTCCACCCTTATTGTTTGCGACTGTAATTACTGTTGCCATTGTCAAACTCCCTGTCGACGTCTAAAAATCATCCTTATAAAAATGGTATTGTAGCTATCACACAACGTCAAAACTTTTCAAAAACACTCCAATTTAAACTTAAAATAAAGCGTCAAAAAACCAACACCTTTCGTCTAGAAAAAGTCGATAGTAACAAAACAAAATTTATGTTAATTAAAGCTATGCTAAATATTTATGATAATGAAACTGATCATTTACCAACTATTAACTCGCAAGAACTTACTGATCAACAAGTCCTTGAACACATGCATGCTATTCGCCAAGAACTAGGAAATCAAGTTGTTGTTTTAGGTCATCATTACCAACAAGACGATGTTATTTCCTTAGCAGACTATAAAGGTGACTCACTTCAATTGGCCAAAGAAGCTGCCAAACTAGAGGCAGAGTATATTATTTTTTGTGGTGTACACTTTATGGCCGAAACTGCAGATATCATCACAAGTGAGAATCAAAAAGTAATTTTACCTGATCTTAATGCTGGTTGCTCAATGGCAGATATGGCCAATCGTAAAGAGATTGATCGCGCATGGGAGAATATACAAAACGCTACCGACGAAAAAATAATCCCAATCACTTATATTAATTGTGATGCTCTTTTAAAAGATTTTGTTGGACAACATGAAGGGGCCATATGTACTTCTTCAAATGCCAAAAAAGTGATTACTTGGGCCTTAGAAAAAGGTGATAAATTACTTTTTTTTCCCGACCAGCACTTGGGAAGAAATACCTGTAGCGAATTGGGTATTGAGCTTGATGAAATGATTGTCTACAATCCCAATTTACAACACGGAGGAGTGACTAAGGAAGAAATTGCCAAAGCAAAAGTCATTCTTTGGTATGGATATTGTTCAGTTCATCAAGGATTTAACATAAATCAAGTCAATCAAATCAAACAACAAGAGCCCGACCGGACAGTTATTGTCCATCCAGAATGTAATTATGAAGTTTTTAAAGCTTCTCATATGGCCGGTTCTACTTCTTATATTATTAACACCATTAAAGAAGCTCCAGCTGGTTCCAAGTGGGCCATAGGAACTGAAATCAACTTAGTAAATCGTCTCGCAGCTGACTTTCCCCATCTTGATATAACTTCTCTTTCCCCTTATCAATGTCTTTGTACGACCATGTACCGTGTCCGCCCTAGATGGTTGCTTGAGAGTTTAAGATCAATCCAGCGGGGCAAGGCCATTAATATCATTAAAGTCGATGCATCAATTAAAGAAAATGCTTTAAAAGCCTTAGATAGAATGCTAAATATTTCTTAATACAATAATATTTCTCAAGGTGATAAAAATGATTTACGCGGATTACAATGGATCAGCTCCATTATGTGACGATGTTCGTGAGTATTTAGTTAAACGAATAAACGAAGGCCCGTACTCAAATCAAAATGCCATTCATTCATTAGGAAAAAAAATGATGTTTGGAATGGAAAAATGTAGAAGAACACTTGCTAAACATTTAAATTGCCAAACTCATCAAATCATTTTTAACTCAGGCGCCAGTGAAGGTATCGCGCAAATCTTTTTTTCTTTATTAGATGAAAGGCCCTCAGAAAAAAATATTATTATCACTTCAGGTATTGAACATTCAGCAGTCGTCCAGTGTTGTCAAAGATATCAAAACAAAGGTTATCAAATTGAATACATTAACACCCTAGATAATGGGGTGATAGACCTTCAACACTATCAGGAATTGATCAAAAAATTTTCTAATCAAATTGCTTTAATCACAAGCATGGCCGCAAATAATGAAACAGGTGTCATACAACCCTATCAAGAAATTGGAAAAATCGCCCAAGAAAATAAAGTTCCATTTTTTTGTGACACAACCCAATTCATTGGTAAAACAGAGTTTAATTTTGATCAATCAAATATTGACTATGCCGTCTGTAGCTCACATAAAATTGGTGCTCTTATTGGAGCTGGCTTTATTATCGCTAAAGACCCAACTCGTTTAAAACCTCTCATTTTAGGTGGTGGGCAAGAAAAAGGTTTAAGAGGGGGTACACAAAACTATATTGGAATTGAAACTATGGCAGTTGCTATGGAGTCCTTTTATAATAATAAAGAAAAACTAAACCAAGTTAATGAGTCTCGATTAGCTTTTGAACAAAAAATTAAAGAAAAATTTCCTGAAGTTGCTATTATGGGTGATGGAGCACCACGTTTGGCCACCACAACAATGATCGCTTATCCAGGTATTCACGGCCAGGCGGTACAAATAGAGCTTGAATCACAAAATATCTTTGTCACGACATCCTCTGCCTGCTCAGATAATAAACCAGAAACTTCAAGAGTCCTTAAGGCCATGAAGATCAATGATGATATTGGACGTGGAGTCATTCGCATTAGCTTTTGCCTAAATGCAAACCAGGAATTATATGACAAAATTGAAGATGCACTCACAAATGCTTATAATAAGCTAAAAAAAATACAAAGCTATTAAAAGAAGTGTTTCTTTATGTATAAAATTTTATTTTTTAGTTTCCTTGCTCTTCTCAGCAGTTGTGCAACCTCGGATAAGATGTCTCAAAATCAAACAGAAGAAGGACATTATCGACTTTATACCTATCCTCAAAAACAACCACCCTTTAAACAAGGTCGTTTCAAACGGCTTGTTATCGTTTCAAGTAATGATTTCGATGGCAATATTATGCCTAGTTTTTACCCAGTAAAAAATCGTTTCAATGAAAAAAGAACAATAGAAATTGGCGGCATTGCTGCCATGAGAGCTTATTTAGATATATTTCAGAAAAAGTTTCCAGAACAAGTGAATTATGTGGATGCTGGATCTTTTTTGAATCCTCAAAAAAACCATGAAAAAACAATTTTTCTTTACAACTATTTGAATCCAACAGCGGTAGGATTGGGCTTAAATGAGTTTCTTTTAACCAATGCTTATAATGAAAAAAATTATTTAAATTTTATTCAAAAACTTTCGAAAAAAACAAAATTTCCTATTCTTAACAGTAATATTACTTATCTTTTATCTCAGGAGCAGCTCCAGGACAATGGGATTCACTCAAGTTATATTACCGAAACCAATGGACTTAAAATTGGCCATATCAGTGCTTTAGCTCAAGATGTCATGCAAAAAATTCCAGATAATAATATTGTTGGGCTGCATGTAGAATCACCTGCTAAAAATATTATTACCCANGCCAATGCACTAAGAAGAAAAGGGGCCGATGTCATTGTCCTTATGCTTAGTGGAGGAATAGACTGTACTTCAATGCAAGCACACGAGCTAGGACTGGCCCAAGAAAAAGTCAACTTTAACCCTCAAGATGCAATGTATTGTCACGGAGATGGCAATGAATTATTCAAAACTCTCAATCTCTTACCACCAAAAATGATTGATCTGGTTATCAGTAGTGGCCATAAATCAAAAGTCGCAAACTTCATTAATGATATTCCCGTCATACAAACTCCTGGTGAAGGAAAATTTTTAGGTTGGGCAGAAATTTTTTACGATACAAAACATAAAGTGATTGCCTCTGAAAAAACAAAAATTCACCAACCAGTTCAATTATGCCACCAATTTTTTAAAGATACTCTAGACTGCTATACCAACGAAAATTTTGACTATCAAGAACTTATCCCTGCCTTATTTTTAGGAGAAAAAGTTCATATTAAAAATCTTCCTTAACGGCAAATAAGCTCTGAATTTTCACAGTAAACACGGTTAGGTTTGCGACAAAACCCGACAGGACTTCCAACAAAACAATATTTCTCCTTTACTCCAGTGGCCTTAAAACCTCTTATGCAGGCGGGAGCTTGTTTTTTTCCACATGGCTTACTTAAACAATATTTTCGAAAGTCATTTTGACAGCCACTCGCTACAACTTGAGTTATTTTTCCAGGACATAAATGACAGGTATCTTTTTTTATTACCTGACATTGGTCATCTACATCATAGCACAAATCCCCCTCAGATAATTTTGTTCCAGAGTGACTTTCAATCAAACTTAAAAAAAGAGGTGATTTATTATCCATTCCCTCCAAAGTAAACTGATATTCTTTCTCATCCACAAAAAGGGTAAGCTCTTTATCCTTTAACTCATAAGTAAAATTAAAAATATTTTGATAAGTTCTTTTTGTCGCTGTAAAAAAATTTTCTTCACATTTCTCAAACTTGTTAAGACTTATGATTTTTAATTCCCCGGGCTTTTCCTCACTGGGTACATAATAAATTAAACAATCTTTTCTAAGAACTTGATTAGAGTCATAATAAAACAGGCTCAAAATATTTTGATATGTTCCTTTAGGACTCTTAATAATTTCCTTCATAGGGAATCGAGGGTTTTTTTGTACCTCATACGTACTAAGCCAATACTTTTGGTTTTTATCTAAGTTTGCATGGGCCATGGTCATCATGATTAAAAAGGTGATCACTAATTTAAATACATACATCGAAAGGCGACTCCTTTTACATCAAAATCTAAACGAGGTTGAAAATGACTTTCTCCCAGCTCTTCTCCATCCCAGAAGGCCCGTTTGAGGTTACTATGCCAATGACTTTGGCGTTCTAAGTACTTACTAGAAACCTTTAAATTTCTTTTTGGATTAAAAATATTATCAAAAACTTCAAGTTCTCCTCCTAAAATATGAGTAAGTCCCATCCAACTCACACTTATTGTTTCAAAAGGCTTTCTCTCTTTTTTTCTACATTCAAGTGTATACATTTTTTGACACAGATCCTTCTTTTCAGGTAACCGAGAACTTTTGCCCCATGGATAACGCGACTTAAACATATAATGACCTTTTATCTTACTAGGATAAAAAGCTGAAGCGTCAAAAACATGTGCTTGTAAAAGTGTTCCCCCCTGCTCCATGCAATATTTTTTTTGCTGCTTTAAACTTAAGTCAAGCTTTGGTGATAAATCCTTAATGGAATGAAGTGAAAAGTTTTTATTTTTCCATTGTTGATAATCCCACTTAGTAACATAAAACTTATCAATCAAGATCTCACGACCAAAGTTATCCCATAACTCCCCATTTTCCTCAGAAACCCCAGCTGAATAAATATTTTCAGGAAGCTTTTTTTTATGACAAGTATCTTTTAAACTCACATAAACCTTTTGCTGAGTTTCCTCAATCGTAAATTTTAGTTTTAATCTCCCTTTTGAATCTAGTTTTAAACTGCTTATGTCGGCACTAAACGAATTATGCTTCGTCTTAATACTTGAAGAAATTCCCTCAACTTCTCCTTTAAAAATACATTTTAAATATAAAGGGTTACATTTGAGAAAATCTTGATTCACTTCGCTAGCACGAACAGGAATATCCGAACATTTCATTTGTGAGCTTCCCCAATAACCTTCTCTATCGCCAAGGAGCCAACGGGTTGTTAATTTTTGCTTAAACTCGACTATTTCTTGATAAGAAAACTCTTCTTTAGCTTTTGGCGTCTTATCTTTCCCAAAAAAGTACCAAAAACTTAATGGTAAAAGCATCATTATAAAAACGAAAAGAAAAAATTTTGTTATACTAGTTTTAGAGAGATTCATCATCAATAGGAAGTGTATATGGACTGGCTAGAAGAAGTAAACAATCAAGAAGAAAGATTTGAAGAAATTTTCTCTTTTGACGAATATATGGATATTTTTGAAAGAAATTTCCTACAAGAGCTAAGAACAACGGCCATGTATTTCAAAGATCTCTTTGATTATTTTGGCAAGGACGAAGCAGGACATTTTAAACTTTTTAAAAAAGAACATCCTGATGCTCCCAAGGTGGCCGGACAATTTCAAACACAAGAAAAAATTTATAATAATCTTATCAACTTCACTGAAGAAGGATTTAATAACAAATTCTTATTGTTAATAGGTCCAAATGGCTCATCCAAGTCCTCTTTAATCAAAAAAATCATGAAAGCTGCAGAAGACTATTCACGTACAGATGAAGGAAAACTTTATACTTTTTCATGGATCTTTCCTATTGATAATTATGTTAAAGGCAGTCTAGGACTAAGTTCGGCCCAAGTTGATAAACATCTTACAAGTTTTGCTCATCTGGAAGATAGTGAAATTACGGCCATCATGCCTAGTGAACTCAAAGATCATCCTCTCTTACTTATACCTTTAAAAACACGACAAAAACTTATTGAGAAATATATTGGGGATGATCAAGATACACTCAGTCAAATAAAACAAACCTATCTCTACAACGGTGATCTTTCTAAAAGAAATAGGCTTATTTTTGATGCTCTTTTAAAAAATTATAAAGGAAGCTTTGAGCAAGTTCTTAAACATATTCGTGTTGAACGTTACTATATTGATAAAAGATATTCCGTAGGGGCCACCTCTATTGAACCCCAATTACACGTCGATGCGAAATTACAGCAAATTACTATGGATAAAAGACTCGCTTCCCTTCCCCCATCACTTCAATCTCTTAACTTGTTTAATCTCAGTGGTGAAGCAGTATTGGCCAATCGTGGTCTTTTAGAATTCTCAGACCTTTTAAAAAGACCTCTTGATACTTTTAAGTATTTACTTATGACTATGGAAACAAAAAATATCAATTTGGGAGGCATCCTTACAGAATTAGATATTTTCTTTATTGGAAGCTCCAATGAAGTTCACTTCAATGCTTTTAAACAACACCCTGATTATAATTCTTTTAAAGGACGATTTAGTTTCTTAAAAGTTCCTTATCTTCTCAACTATAAAGAAGAAATGATCATCTATGAAAATCAAGTTCAAAATCTTAAAGATAAGGCCAATTTCGAACCCCATGCTTTAGAAGCCTTATGTTTATGGGCGACCATGACTCGCATGAGACATCCTCAAGTTAAAAATTATCAAGACAAAAAACTCAGTGATATTGTTCCCAAATTAACTCCCTTGGAAAAGTCCTTATTTCTTTCAGAACAAGTGACGCCTGAATATCTGTCCCAAGAAGAGCAGCAACAACTTAAGCTAGGCTTTGAGGAAGTCAGAGATGAATTTGAGAACGAATCTATGTATGAAGGTAAATTTGGAATTTCTCCACGTGAAATTAAACAAATTATCTACGACCTTTCAAATGAAAATAAGTTTATCACTTTCATAGAGATTCTAGATCACCTTAAGTTTCTTTCGGAGAAAAAATCAGAGTACGACTTTCTCAATATTTCAAGTCAAGGTGACTACCATAATCCTAAAAAGTTTCTTTATCTCACCGAACAACATTTTTTAAATATTTTTGATTCTGAAGTTCGAGAGTCGCTTGGCTTAGTTGATAACCGCTCTTATGAAGATTATATCTCTAAATATGTCTTACATATCAATGCACTTCAAAAGAAAGAAAAAATAAAAAATACAGTCACGGGAAAATTTGAAGAACCTGATATGTATTTTATCAAAGAATTTGAAAACAATATTCATTTAAAAGAAGATCCGGGAAAATTTCGTTCCCATATTCTCTCTAAGATTGGAGCTTATTACCTAGATAACCCAGGTGCTGTTATCTCCTACACCTCCATTTTAGATGGGATTACGAAGCAATTAAAAGAAAGCTTTCGCAATGAGCAGAAGAAAATTATCAATTCTGTCGGCTCAAATCTCATGTTTTATCTGAGTGAAATTCAAGAAAAGAACAAAGCTCAAAAAAGTAGGTCTGGTTTAAGCGATGCTGGCCGAAAACAAATTGAAGGGATTCTTGATCATCTTAATAAAAGCTTTCATTACTCAACCGAAGGTGCTATTAACATCCTCCAATATTTAATTAAAAAACGATATAATATAAATACAAATTCATGAGTGATGTTTATAAAAAGTTTACACCAGAATTATACGAAGCGGTCTATCAAGTTGAAGAAGATCAAGATGGAATGCGCCTCGATCAATACTGTGCCACTTTTTTAGTTTCATTTTCACGACAAAATATTAAAAAAAAAATTTTAGCAGGGGAGATCAAAATTTTTGACCGCCCTTTTCCTCATAAACCCTCAGTGAAGGTCTACCACCGAGAAAAAGTACAAATTAAAACCTATCGAGGAGACCTTGAAGATGAATACTGGAATGGTAAAAAAATAAACTTGCAACTTGAGCCAGAAATTATTTTTGAAAGCCAAGACCTCATAGTCCTATCCAAGCCTGCTTATATGGCAACCCACCCTACAGGAAAACATCTTTTTAACTGTGCTACGGTTTATCTTGAAAATAAACTCGGCCATTCAATATGCTCCATTCATCGCCTTGACCGAGAAACTAGTGGAGTCCTTCTTTTGGCCAAAAATGCCAAGACAGCACAAATCTGTACTGACTTATTTGAAAAAGACCAGGTAGCAAAATGCTATTTTTTTATAGGAGTCAAACAATCCTCCTTAGAATTTCCTCTTGTCGCCAAAGAAAGGTTAGGGATTCTTCCTGACTTTGTTCCTCGAAATTATAATCATTGGTTTGCTCAAGACTCCACTCAAGGAAAACACGCCCAAACCACATTTCAAGAACTCTATCAAAATGAAAACTATATTGTAGGTCTGGCCTTTCCCAAAACAGGACGCCAACACCAAATCCGCTGTCATGCTGCCGCCCATGGCTTCCCCTTAGTCGGAGATAAACTGTATAATGGTGATCCCACTGTTTTTATGCGTTTTAAAGACATGATCCCAACTCAAAAAGACCATGAACTCATGCAACTTCCCCGTCATGCCTTACATGCCATGGCCCTAAAAATTAACTATCCTTCTAAAGAAAATTTTTCACTTTTTACCTCTCATATCCCAGAAGATTTAAATCATTGGATTCAAAAAAATATACCATCCCTCGACTTGGATCAACTTCAAAAGAAAATTGATTTTAAAATAAAGGAATACTTTCATGCTCCATAAAACTTATGCAGTTCAAGGACTTTTTACTGGTAAAAAAGAAACACTTCCAAACGGACAAGAAAGTGCTATCCGAAAGAAACCAACTCAAACACTCATCCTGAAATCCCATCGTATTCAAGATGATACCGTTGTCGATCAAAGATTTCATGGTGGCGATATGCGTGTGCTTCATCACTACTCAGAAAAAAACTACCAACACTTAAAAAAGAAATTTCCAGAAATCGCTGAACGTTTTATCCCTGGCTCTTTTGGAGAGAATCTCTACACAAATGAACTCAGTGAAAATGATTTATGCATAGGAGATATCTTTAATTTGGGTAGCGCTAAAATTCAGCTTACTGTTCCTCGCAGGCCTTGTGCGACTCTTAATAATTCCTATGAAGACAAGCGCATCCTCAAAGAAGTCATCAACTGTGGCCATGTCGGTTGGTTCTATCGCATTCTAGAAGAAGGTGAGGTTAAAATCAGTGATCACTTAACGGCACTAGAAAGACCCTTTCCTAACTTAAAAATCACAAAACTTTTTGAGCAAGGTTATGGAAAAGAAAAGTTTAAAGATCTCGGTTTTTTAAAAGCTTGTTATGAAACAGGTTTGATGGATAAAGGCTGGAAGCCCAAACTAGAAAAAGTGTTAAAAATTCTCACTTGATTCTAAAACCTCTCTAAGATGATTATAAACGCCATAAGCGCCTGAGTTCTCTTTTCCCTCTAAAATAATCTTAGGTTTATACTCTAATTTATCTAGAATGCTTAAAATATTACTCACCCCTACTGTATTGGGAAAAAACTCAAACATGGACTCGTCATTGGCCGCATCACCGTAAAAAAGGCATTCTTCCTTCTTCACATGGGGAGTATAATGCTGCATAAAGTGATGCACACCTTTATACTTGGATATTTCTCCTACCCAAAAATTAATATGCACATTTGAGCGAGAAAAATTCACCTTATTTTTATGTAAGAATAATTCAACCTCAGCTAAATCACTTTCCTTCATTTGAGAAAACTCAATGGCCCTATCAGTTCTTCTACCAAATGAGTCTGCACTTAAAACACAATGCGGATAGTTTTCTCGCAACTGTTCAGTCACCTGTTCTAAATGAATAATATCTGCCTCTGTCACTAAATTCTCTTCGACAATTTGCCCTTCGACATTTTTAGAAACAATAACTCCCCCTCCTTCCATGATCACATGCTTTAAAGGAAAATGAGTTAACAAAAAATGCCCCCAAGAGATAGAACGCCCTGAAACAATCACCAGCTCAGAATGCCTGCTCTCAATCAGCTCTAAAAGATCAAAAAAAACGGCACCCAATTTGCCATTATTTGTCAGGGTGCCGTCAAAGTCGGAAAAAATTATTTTCATAAATTATTCAATTGGTAAAGAAACTCCCATCACTAAAGATGCGTAGCTATTTCTTAAAGAAAAGTTTGCTTCAATATTTCCTACAAGATTTCTTGTACTTTCAAATGGCAATCTTCCTGTCATCCCTAAAGCCACGGCAGTTGAAGTTTCATATTCTTTTTCATTTTCATTTAAACTCACTTTTAAAGGCAGTGAAATAAAAGGAAATGCTTCATTCCCCCACATCACAAAACCCTTTGAAATCGTTGGGGCCACACCAAAAGTATTAATTCTATCCCCATCAAGATTTTCTGTCTCAGCTGTCCCTTTCAAAGAAACTCTTGGCTGTCTTCCATAATCTGGAATAAGCTGCATATTAGCTCCAACAAAAGCTCTCGATTCTCTATCACCATTTGTAAAACCAAAACCAGCATCAAAGTTTAGCTGACTATTGTATCTTTGATGATACATAACATTGAGGCCAGAACCAGCACCATCATTAAAATAATTATTGTACTCAGTATTAAAAATATGTTTTTTCATAAGAAAAGGGTGATTTGAAATCCCTACCGTTGATGCGATTGCTCCCAAAGAAAAAGTAGAAGCGACTAAACCAAATAATATTTTTTTCATAAACCCCTCACAAGTGTTATTACTATACAGTTACTCTCAATAATAAAAGTCTAAGCTTAAAAATGCGACTCGTCAAAAAAACTTAAAAATAACACCGCGCACACAAACTCAAGGAAGAGCCGTTAAAACCCTATGTAAAAACGGAAAAACTATTGCTAATCTGCGCTATCTTATATATAAATAGCGTTACTGATTTTGTGGTGATCGTAGTTCAGTTGGTAGAGCGACAGATTGTGATTCTGTTTGTCGTGGGTTCGAGTCCCATCGGTCACCCCATTTTTAAAAAGCCTTTTCTTCGGATAAGGCTTTTTTTTTGCCTTTCAATCTATTTCAAAACATTTCAACGTTATTCTAGGCCTTTGCAAAGGTAAAACTAGTTCGTATTTCATTACATTTCAGAGGATTTCAAGCTTAGTGCTACTTTTGTCTTCAGATTTGTCTTCAGATGATAGTTATCTATATCAATAAGCCGATAATTTAACCACAAGCTTAGTTTTAACAGCTTGTAAACTCCTACGAAATTGAATCAAGAAAGCTTTATTTAAGTATCTGCACTTACTTTCCGAATAACTGGTATAAAAATATTAAGGTGTAAATATGATCAATTTCCTACAAAGCAACTACGTACTCGTTATATTTATAGTACTTACTATTGCCAGTATCTATACTCAAAGAAAGAGAAATAAAGAAAATAATCAAAGTGAAATTAGATACATTAAAGCTAAAGTTATCAACTTCTTCATTGATGAACATAGTGACTACACCTTTCCTAAAGATGCAGAGGATAGATTTATTTCAGTAGTTTCAAGTTATTTTGAGAAATTGGATTATGCTCAAGAAAGAAAGCGCATTCTTAGTGAGTCGTCGACTTTTTTAAATGGAAAGACTCAAGAGGAAATTGAAGATAATATAAATGGGTCAATTTATCTCGATGCAATCACTTACTTCAAGGATGTATTGAAAGATTCGCCGGAATACTTCAAAAAAAACGACTGAAATCAATCATTACAAGGGAATATCTCCCCATTTTAAGACTTTGTTATTGTGAAGTTTTTTTGTGTTTTATCGCTATTCTTGGCTTCTACAAAAGCGATATGAATCCATAATATTTCAAGCTTAGTATCAACTTTGATTTCAATTGATTGTAACCTCGCTTAATCATATACCTCAGCTTCAACACCTTAAAAACTACTAAAATTTTAATCTGTTTCGAATATTTGACTCATACTTATTATAAATCAGTCGATCAGAGTCAAACAATAACAAACATAAGGAGTATCAATTATGGGAGAGGCACAAGTACAGCCAATTTCTTCATCAAATCAGGGTTCTAACAAGCAAGGCATGTTCGCTTTCAAACCAAACCAAGAATATAAAGTTGAGCATTTATCAGAAGGTTTTTTTGGAGTTCTATTTTTAGGAGCATCATCTATAAACCCAAAAAAGCTTGAAGCCTCACTAAATAAGCATTCAGCACAAGGATACTATGTAGCTCAAATTTTCACTGAAAAAAGAAGAAAATTCATTTTCTGGAATGTTGATTCTGCAATTATTGTTTATGGAAAAGATCGTTAATGAGCCTCAAAGATCTAAATGATGATCAAAGAGTATACTTTTACTCAAAACTTGAGAATAAACAAAAAGACCCTGACACCTATGCTGTAGTGTTATGGGTCTTTGGCTCGTTGGGAGGTCATCGTTTTTACTTAGGACAAATTGTTCATGGTTTAGTTCACATGATAATTGGTATGCTAGGATGGCTAATCTTACTTGTAGGTGTTGCCCAAGAAGAACCTAACCTCTTTGTCATGATTACTGGAATCTTGATTATAATTGCTGATGGATTTCTATGGTTTAAAGATCTCATCTTTCAAAAAAGAGATATTGATTTATTTAATGAAAAGCTCGAAAAAGAACTCATTGAAGAAAGTAAAAAAGCAGCATAAAAGTGAAACATCATTAAAAACTTTTAACTTAACAATATTTTTCTAGGCTTCAGCTGGTAGTGATGAGTATCAGCGACCATTTCAAAAACGTTAACATTTTTATTTCTAAGAAGGGCAAGTTTAATAATATCGGATGTACTCGGTCGATGGTGGGTAACCTCTCTAAACAAAGTCTACTTAAGTAAGTTCAAAGTTCATTTTCTTTAAAAACAACTTCA
>PAKC01000066.1 GCA_002706205.1 Halobacteriovoraceae bacterium | reverse complement strand
AAAAATTCTCGGAAAATAGATAGATTTGCCCACTTATTAAGATTGGCTGATTTATTAACTTTTAATCGAGAAGAATTAACTTCATTGATCGTTTTTGAGGCAGGAAAAACTCTTGACGAAGCCATTGCGGATGTTGATGAAGCTATTGACTTCATTAATTTTTATGTCAGAGAACAAATAGAATTAGGACTTGCTGGAGACTTCAAAGCTAAAGGTGTTGTTGGTGTTATTGCTCCTTGGAATTTTCCGATAGCAATCTGTTGTGGGATGACGACAGCGGCTTTATGTTCTGGGAACAGTGTCATTGTAAAACCGGCAGAACAAACCTCATTAATTGGAAGAAAATTTGTACAATTATGTTATGAGGCAGGAATTCCTCAAGATGTTTTACAAATGACTTTTGGTGAAGCTGAAGTTGGACAGGCCATCGTATCACATGAGCTTATTGTTGGAGTCGTCTTTACTGGTTCAAAAGCAGTCGGTGAGAGTATTTATCGCAAACTATCTAAAGAAAAAACTTCGGATAGATATGATTACCCCTCAGAGCCTAAGTTTGCGATAACTGAGATGGGAGGAAAGAATGCTATTATTGTCACTAATAACTGTGAATTAGATGAAACAGTTTCAGGAATTCTTTATTCCGCTTTTGCCCATTCAGGACAAAAATGTTCAGCAGCATCTCGAATAATTATTGATGAAAAGATTAAGGATGCTTTTATTCAACGTTTTACAAAGGCGGTAGAAGACATTCAAGTTGGGGAGGCGTTTCATTACGCAACTGTTATTAATCCTTTAATAACGCAAGAAGATCAAAGTCGTGTTCGAACTATGGCCCAGGAGGCAGCTACCGAAGTTAAACAATATGGTGGACGAACTCTTATTGATCGATCTCAAGAGTTAGTGCCTGGCCATTGTGTTGGACCAAGTGTTTTTGAAATCCCTGCAGACATAACAATGAGAAAAGAAACGATTGCTTCTAAGGAAGTTTTTGGACCATTAGTTCATCTTATTCCCTACAAGGAATTAGATGAGGCCATTATGCTATTTAATAGTACTGAGTATGCTTTAACGGGGGGAGTTTTTTGTCAGTCCCAAGATGACTTAGACTATATCGTTCCAAAACTTGAGGCCGGAAATATTTATATAAATCGTTCGAATACTGGGGCAAGAGTTGCTATTGAGCCATTTGGAGGCTTCAAAATGAGTGGCACAGGGCCAAAAGCCGGTGGAAAAGAATATCTTAGTATGTTTAATCGTTCTCAGCTTATGCAAAACTACCAAGGAAAGGCAATATTTGATGTCGATCAAGAAGTAAGAGAGTTTTTAGCTGAAACATCGAAGCTTGCTTCTGAGCGTAGGGTGTTAAATGCGACAGCACTGACAACTGAAATAATAGAACATTTTGAGATATTACTTGAAGAAATTTCTGAAATTGAAAAAAATAAGCTTATTGAGTTTTTGGAAGCTTTAGTGAGTCATGAGTTTAATTTACATGAGAAAGTTTTTCCAAATAGAGATATCCCAGGACAAATTAGTTTTAATCAAAAAGACTTACCAATTGGAAATGGGCTTATTGTTGATTGTAGCGAAAGAATATCAGTAGATGTTTTAGTAGACTTTCTTATTAATGCTACTATTGGAAATGGAATTAGTCTTATGACGACAAATAAGAAGATATATGCAAAATGGAAAAGAGTCGTTGAGATTGCTTATAAGAATGGTTTTTCAATTTATAATATTTCACTATCTTTACTCAGTAAGGAAAGTTTGGAAAAAATTATTAAAGAAGAGAAATATCAATTTATCTTATTTGCAAGGGAATATGATGATCAATTTTTTCAATCCTTAATAAATAATTTACAGTTTGATCAAAATCTAACAAAAATTTATTATGGAGGAGGAAAGATAAATTTCTGGCAAGCACTTGACCGATATACTCATTGTAGGGCCTTTGCGATTAACACAATGAGGCATGGAGCACCTTTGGATTTAACTTTGTAAGGGGCAAAAAATTCCCTAAATAAAATTCGCTTGAATCTTTTATGCTTTGGGCCTAAACTTAAAGTTAAGATACAATAATGTGTCTTATGAGGTGGGTTATGGAAGATTTAAAGACGATACTTTCTTCTCATCATTCAAAAAACTCTGCTACTGCTAAGGCGATAAAGACAACTAACGAAGAAGTTAGAGCAACTACATCTGAAATTCCTGATCTTTTTTTTGATGAGATTTTAATTCAATTTAAATTAACAAGAACTGAGATTCTTTTATTGATGTATTTGTACAGAATCACTTGGTGTAAGGCCAATTTACATCAAAAGTTTGGGATTGCACCTATTGTTTCTTATGGAGATTTGTCTTCAACATTAGACATCTCTACAGATATCTTGCACCAAACGATTAGAAAGCTTGAAGGATTTGGCTTTATTGAAACAATTCGCTCTGGACAATATTTTGTAAGAAAATACTTCACAGAAGAAAATGATAGAAAATATGGTCAGACCTATGACAATTTTTTATAGTAATTAGGTGAATTTATCAAGGCGTTTACAAAAAATAATTAATCTTGTTCCGGAGAACACACAGGTTCTTTGGGATATATGTTGTGATCATGGGTTAATTGGTTCTCAATTTCTTAATTCAAAAGTTAACGTTATTTTTATTGATCGAGTTGAGAGCATTACTTCAAAATTAAAGTTGAAACTAGCAGCGAACTCTACTGATTTGTCCTCTTGTAAAGTTATGACAGCGAATGCAATTGAGTATGATTATGCAAAACTCTCCACTAATAAAAGAAACACTTATATTGTAGCAGGTGTAGGCACAGATGTTGGGCTCAATATAATTTTACAGATTTTAAAGAGTTTTACTTTAAATGATACATTAGTTGTAAGTTTACATAAAAATAACGTAAAACTTAGACAGCGTTTAATTAAAGAAACAGATCTTAGATTAAAAGATGAAGTTTTAGTAGAAGAGCAGGGAAAATATTATGAAATTATGGTCTTGGATCTAGTTGCAGTAGAGAAAATTACTGAAATTGGTTCTTTACTGTGGGAGAGGCCAGGAAAGGTACAAGAGAATTACCTTTATAAACAATTAAACTATTATAAGAATAAGCTTCCCTTTGAGGCGAAAGCTCAAGCCATTTATGATCAATATGCACAAAAACTTGGCAGTCTTGATTTTTGATGTGTATTTAAAAAATTAACTAAAGTAAAATTAAGAACTTATTTTATTTATTAGGAAAGCTTTAATTATTTGATATAATTAGACTATGGATTTAGCTATGAAAAAAGAGGAAGAAAAAAAACCAAGCAATAAAATTATTTATATTGGTGGTGATGAGAATTTTTTTTCCAATATTAAGGAGCAATTTCAAAAGCATTTCAAGGATATAGATGTTGAATTTTTACAGTTTAATTCTGAAGATCCAAAGATAATTCAATCATATATTTTAAAAATAAGGGACTTAAAGCCTAAGGTTGTTTTGATTGACTTTTCACAAAATGAAAAGGCAAAACTTCATATTACACGGATTTGGATGCGACAGAATTTCTATTCAAAAATAAACTTTATTGGCCTATGTGATTATAAACAAAGCAAGTCCGTTATTGTTAAGGCCATCATGACTCGAATGCCCAGTGTTCATGTTAAGTCTTTGGAGTATGAGGCCGTTGTTTACAGTATGGGGATTTTGGGTTTTGCGGATAAGGTTGTCAATCATGGATTTGCAACGGCGGAAATGGATGATCCAATTCATGCTTTTCATCCCTGCAAGCTAAGCCTTGTTAATGAAAATTTTATTCGGATTGAATCAGACTTAAGAATGAAGCCGAAGCAAATTTTGCGCTTAGGAAATTACTGGGAACGAAATAAAATTATCCGTTCTTCATTGGTTATGTGTGTTGATCAGTCGCAAGAGAATTTATATTATAATCATGAGTTTTCCCAAGTTTTACAGCTTGCTCATGTTGATCCCGTTGAGCAAACTGATAATATGACAAAAGAGGACTTTGATCTTAAACAACAAAAACGACAAGAGCTTATTCAGGAGTCTAAGTATCGCTTAAGAAAGTGGATTCAAGATAATCAACTAAATTCAAGGCCTAAGCTTTTAAAAGCTTATGTCGTAGACAAAACAGGCTCATTTTATGATCATGCACCCTTAACAGATAGCTATTCTTATGTCTTTAGAAATCAACCCTTTATTTCTAACGCAAAAAAAGAAATAACAAATATTAAACCTCATTTGATCTTATTTAATTTGGAAGATGTAGATAAAGAAACTTTAGAAGCAAATGCAGATATTGCTTACACTTATAATGACTCACGGATGTTTCAACATCTTATCAAAACAGTAAAAGAAGTTAGTAAAGATTTCCCCCCGATTATCGTTTGTTTTAATTCGGGAAAATATGACTCTGCTCAAATGCAAAAACTTTTTAATTATCCAAGTTTGTTAGCTGTTAAGGAGCCAATGGATACTGAATTGGCCTTAAAGATGGCCGAAAAATTAAAGGACAAGATTTCTGCTAAACTCTCTCAGCCAAAAAAGGGGGACATTTATATCGATAAGACGACAGATTTAAGTTACGCCGAAATCGAAACTGATATTACCCTGTTGGGTTGTTCAGAAAATGATATTTACTTTAATTCATTGGAGCCACTTAAAGAAGGAAGTATTATTCGGGTTTCTTTGCCTGTTCCTATGTATGTGACAATTGTTGCAGCTCCAGAGTTTACAAGCATTAACTCTCAGTATTATGGAATTATTCATGCAACAGGAGAGTTAGAAAAAAAAGAATTAAGGCGTTTTATTAACTCTGTTTTTTTCCGTGATTTAGATTTGGCCAAGGCTTCTGACGCCCAAGAAGTTGAAAAACTTAAAGAAGATTATATTAAAAGAAAACAAGCAGAAGCTGAGGCAAAAAAAGAAGCACTAAAGGCCCAAAAGGCGGCTGAGGAAAAAGAAAAGGCCACTGATCAAAAAGCACAGAAAGTGGTTAATGAGCTAGGGGAGTAAGGTGAATATAAAATGTTTGCTTTACATCTTGTTCTAGAAAAGAGATATTCTTGCTATGTTAATTAAGATTTTATACCTAACGCTTATTTTCTTAGCTGTAAGATTGGTTATGAATCACCTAAAAAAGTTTAATCAGCTACAAAACCAAGTAAAAAACAGCAAAAAATCTAAGCAAAAAGATGATGATATCATTGATGCACAATATACTGTGGTAGATGATGATAAAAAAAATTAAAAAAGAAAATCTAAGTTTTGATCGCTATAAAGAATATGCTATTTCTGATTATGAAGAAGCTTATGAAGTCTTAGCAACTCATTGTAGCTTAAAGGACTGTGAAGAAATTGAAGCAGATTATGAAAATATGCAGTATAAAATTTACAGCTCACAGTTAAAAAGAGTCAATGAAGGTTATTACGAATTAAAGCTCATTATCAGTAAATCTAAACCCTATACTTTTTAGAAAATCCATTTTTTTGAAAGAAAAGCCCCATCTGCAAAAGGAATGAGGTTAAAAGAAAGCTTTTTCTGTTGTTCTCTCCCAAAGGCTTGTGCGTAGGCCAAACCAATACTGGCCCCCATAACAACATCGTGTAAATAATGTGCATTATCATTGATACGGCTTAAAGCGACTAAAGTAGCTAGGCCATAAGCAGAAAGTTGATACTCTGGATGCTCTTTGGCAACAACGCCTGCAAAAGCAAAGGCCGTTGTGGTATGCCCCGAGGGAAAAGAGTTTCTATCAGAGCTATTAGGTCTTTTTTGATTAACTATTCTTTTGAGAAAAAAAGTCGTAAAGCCAGCAAAAAAACTCGTTTTTAACATGTATTGTGTTCGTCTTATATCATTTTCCCATGAATATTGATAAAACATATAAAGCAGGTTAGGCACCATCTGACCACTAATATCTCCCAGTTGAGCTAAGTTTCCTAAAGGTTTACTAGATGAAATGGTATCTTGAGTTGGTCTGATTGTTTTTTCTTGAGTGGCAATAAGAAAAAGAGTCAATGAGCTTCCCNATAATAAGGTTTCTTTTGATTCTTCAAATTTCAGAGGAGAAAATAAATCAGACTTAAAATCTTTTTGGTCATAAGCGATTGTCTTAAANGAAAAAAATAAAACAATTAAAATTAAGACGTTCTTATTTTGAAACACATTCAAATAATTTTTTAGCTAGCATATAAGCTTCACAAGGTTTGTTGAGATAACTGTTTGCACCAGACTCTACTGCATTTAAAATAATATTTGCATCCGACTCACTTGATAAAACTAACTTTGGAATGTTTTTGTATTTTTCATATTTTGGGTTGGTCTTGAGTTCGTTTAATAATTCAAGACCATTCATATTTGGCATGACTAGATCGATAACAAAAAATTCAATATCAATTTGTTGGTCTAATTTTTTTAAGGCATCCTTACCATCTACGGCTGGCGTAATAGCGGCTTTTGAAAAACCGATATCACAGAGAACACCAATGGCCTGGTTTCTTAACCGATCGTCATCGTCAACTACCATAAACTTGTGATCTTTATAAAATTTATAATTTGTTTTCGTCATAACTTTAAGTATAATGTAAATATGAGAGAAATCAATAAGACAATTTATGAAATGCTTAAAATGAAAGAACCCGAAGAAGGGATTAATGTGTCGCAAATCATAACAGATGACTTAATTAAAAAATCGGAAACGGGTGAGGCAAAAGCCGATGGTGGCGCGAGTGCTGTCTTAAACGAAAAAGCTCAGTCTCTTGGTAACAGCAATCTCACATCGACCCGAAAAAATATTTTAAAAGCTACTGAAAAATCTCATGACAAATCACAATCGCACCAAGTGAAAACAAAACAGGCCAGTGCGACTAATCCAAAAAAGAAAGTTGCAACGAAGAGGTCTACTCCAGCCCCAAAAAATCGTCCCGCTCCACCACAAAAACAGAATCCTCTTATTCCGGTTATTATTGCAATTATAATATTAGGGGTTGGGGCTTATGTTTATCTAGAGCTTTTTAGCTAGTATTTAAAACCGCTTTGGTAAGTATAATAATGCAATGAAAAGTGACTCTATCTTAATTGCTCTTTGCGTTAATTCTTCTCTAGTGATGTTTCTTATGAAGTTAAATTTTCTTTTATGTTAGTTTTTTATTAATAAAGCTATATTCTATATGACATTTAATTAAACTATGATATCTATATTAAAAATTCTTATTAGCATATTGTTAAAAAAGTTATTGAATAGTATTAAGGATATGGTGTGCACGAATACTTTGAAAGATTTGAACAAAGAGCAAGTAAAAGATCCACATTAAGAATTGTTCGCAATATTATTAAACCAGATGTAAAAGAAGTAAGGGCAAATGAGCTTACTAAAAACTCTCCATGGCCACAGCCATCTCCCATGAATCCTTTTGAACTACCTAGTTGTGTTGTCCATGTCCCCGAAAAAGAAATTGAGCATTTTATTAAAAAAGTTGTGCGCAGATATGTTAAAACAATTCAGACTCATTCTTTTAAGTCTCTTACGAAGGGGGGATCACATAAATTAGCAAGAAAACTTAATGATAAAGAGTTTTGTGATTATATTTTCAGAACATGTTTTTCAAAAATTTTGAGTAAAAACATATCGCCAGATGAGCATCGTATATTTTTTGATGTCATAGAAGATAAAAAAGAATATTTTACTTATAATTTAATGCCCTTAAAAACGATGAAAACATATCCTGATATGTACACAGAAGGAACAATTTCATTATTTGAAAAAAAAGGAGACCAATTATTTCCTTGTGCGATTTATATTAAGCAGCAGGTTGTTACTCCTGATGAACATGATCGATGGGAATTGGCCAAATTATATGTAATGCAAGGGGCCTCTATTATTCTTACAGCATGCATACACCCTAGAATTCATTTTCCCGTAGATAGTATTAATGGCATAACTAAAACATTAATTCCAAAAGAGCACATACTTTTTCAGCTTCTTTCACCGCATATGTATATTCAATTGCCACTTAATTTTGCTGTTCAATATATAAGTAAATCGATTGCACATGGTGATCAAAGTGAAATCTACACTCCATACCCTTGTGGAAGAAAAGGATTTTTCGAACAAGTGGCTTTAGGCTATAGGGGAGTTGAGGGCAATTTTCGTTATCCTAAATATAGTTACCCCTTATCTGTTGAAAGATTCGAAACAGATTATTCAATTTTTTTGGAGAAGTATTGGTTATGTATTTATAGGTTTGTAAAGAAAATAGTAGAGTTCATAGATTGCGACTCGGACTTGATAAGATTGTGGGCCAATTCTATTGCTCAATATGTTCCAGGCTTTCCCAATGCTCAACAAATGCTAAAAAAAGATGTTCTGGCCAAAGCCTTGACGAGTTATATTCATAATTGTTCAGTTTCCCATGCTGTAGATCATTACACTTATAGCCGTATCCCTCTTGAGCACTCACCGTTGCGAATAAGAATACCATTTCCAAGTCCTCAAAACTCTACGTTTAAATTAGATTTAAAAGATGTTGTAACCCGTGAGGACTATATTCGACATAAGTTTGCTAATTTGATGTTTTTTAAAGAAAATAATCTTACATTATTAGCTGATGTAAACTATGCATTTAAACAACCAGAACTAAAAAAACTGGTCAGAGAATTTCATGCTGACTTAAAACAAACTGAAAAAGAGATGCCAACAGAAAATTATATTCCACTTTCGGAAATTGCAGCTAGTATTCAATACTGATATATAATTAGGGGAGCTTTCTATAGGCTTCAATGGCATTATCAATTTCAGTTTTTGTTGGTTTAATTCTGATTGATATATATCCCTCAATATTTTTATTAATGTCAAAGCAAGGAAAAACAATGGCCTTTACCCAATAGATGCGTCCATACTTTCCTAAATTCTTAACAAATCCTTCCCATATTTTTCCTTCTTTTATAACATTCCATAAATCTTCAAAAGCAGTTTTGGGCATATCAGGATGACGGATACAATTATGTGGCTTTCCTANAAGTTCGCCGTATTCATATTGTGCAGCTTCATAAAATTTGTTATTGGCAAAAGTAATGACACCTCTTTTATCTGTAGCTGAAATAAGGATATCATGATTAGTCAGAACGTATTCTTCTTCATTCTTAGTAAAACGTTGTTTATTTTCGTAATCACTGGCCAAAACAGCTGGGGCGAGTCTTTTTATGGGATCTATGCCTTGATTGACTAATTTGTGAATACGCATAAGTTGCATAAGTTTTTCAAAAGTATTTCCGATCGTTTTTAATTCTAGTATTTCATTATTAACTTTGTCAGAGGAACTTTCTAATTCATTAAAAGTTTTAATGGATTTAGACATTTCTTCTTGAAAACTAAGGGTGAGCTCATTAACTGCAATCATTTCTTTTTGAGTTGTATCAACATTGGTTAGACTTTCTTGCATTTTAGTATTTGACTTACCAACGCTTGATGAAAGTTCTTTTATGGCTTCTCCAACTTCACTTAACGTTTTTTGAATGCCTTCATTGGCAATCTTCGTTACTTTGGAGAGTTCTTTTACTTCTGTGGCAACAACAGCAAAACCTTTTCCATATTCTCCTGCACGGGCAGCTTCAATGGTGGCATTGAGGGCCAAAAGATTTGTTTGGTCAGCTATAGAGTTTATTTGCTTTAAAAGATCATTAATATTTAAAAATTGATCTTCAAGCTTTTTCATTTGATTTTGAACAAGATTAAGCTCGTTTGTGGTTAGGGATGTGCTAGAACTAACGTGCTCAACAGATGTCGCCATGGTCTCAACGGATTGATGAATCGAATTTAGTCCATTTTGAAAGTTTTTAAAGCCTAGAATACTTTGTTTAATAATTTCTTGTTGCCGTGATAGGTCTTTGTCCATACGTGAAGATGTATTGGTAATTTCAGTTCCAGCACCAAAGACAAGTCTTTTAAAGAGGTCATCAATCTTAAATTCTTCCATGAAGTTAAGTTCCTTTGTAATATAGTGTATGTATTTATTGTCTTAAAATTCAGGAAAAATACAAGTTGAGAATATGACGCCACGCACGATAATGTTTCTTATCGTGCGTTTGTACAGTAGTTGTTTTTTAGCTATTTTCGCTTTCAACCTCGACAAGATTAAAAGTTAAAATAAATGTTGTACCTTGGTTATCTTCATCGACTCCTTCATCTCCAATGGCCTTAGTTTCAACTTTGACATCTCCTCCGTAAAAATTCATATAAGTTTTTACTATGGGCAAACCAAAACCTGTTCCAGTTTCTTTGGCCGTACCTGGCCTGGAAGTTTTCACATATTTATTAAATAAATCTGGCAAAATTCGCTTCGGGATACCTATGCCTTCGTCTCGGATTTTTAAATAAACCTGATTATTGGATACTTCAGTGTTAAAATAAATATTTCCACCTTGTTCTGAAAATTTAATGGCGTTAGAGATTATATTGTTTAAAACCTGATTAACTAAAGATACTTTTTCAGCTGAGATGATGACATCTTCCAAAAGGCCACTATTGTAAAAATACTGAATATTCTTTTTTTGCATTTTTTCTTTCATATATTCCAACGATTCTTCAATCGCCTGACGCAAATTAACATCAGTTAGTTTTAATTCTTTTTTTCCAGCCTCAAGGGCCAACATTTCTCGGACATGTTCAATAATCTTGATCGCCTTATCTGTGATAGACTCTGAACGCTCATCTTTATTGCGTTTTGAGAGCAATTTTAATGCTGTTAAGGGATTTAATAAATCATGACAAAGTATTCTAATTAAATTTTCATTTTCCTCTGATTTTTCTCGCATTTGTCGCCCAAAAATCATGAGTTTTTGTTCAAGAAAAAATTGTTGTAATAAACTTTTCACTTTAAATTTTAATTGAAATGGTTTGAAGTCTTTAGAAAGAATATCATTTGCGCCAACTTCATAAGCTTCTTTTAGTCTGATTTCATTACTTAAAGTTGTAATAAAAATAACAGGGATATTCTTACTGCCATATTTTTCTCTTATGGCCTTAAGAAGTTGAATCCCATCCATTTTTGGCATCTCAATATCCAAAATAAGCAAATGTGGTTGAATACTTGTAAGGTGCTCTAGAGCTTCTTCTGGATCAGTATAACTGTAAAAAGCATAACCTTCATCAGCTAAAACATGTTTGTATATTTTTAAGTTTGTTTTTATATCATCTACTAATAATATTCTGGGTGTAATTACCATTTTTGCTAACCTTTATCAGGTTATTTTACATTATTTTATCTTAACGGAAAGTTAGATAAGCAAAATAGCCTAATTAAGTATTCCTTAATTTTTCATCCTAAATGTTTTTTATTTCCTATTATAAGTTTTTATTGGTCTTTAAATTTGGTTTACATAATCCATATTTTGTTGACCAAATGAAAAAGGCCAATTATGCTGTTTTTATGGCAAAAGAAATTATTAAAAAAACACCACAGGTCTTAAAGAAGTTTGAAGAATTAGAATTTTTCACCAAAGCTGGTGTTGGGCATAAACTCCATTATGAGTTTTTAAAAAACTTTAATTCTCAAGAAACACGTAAGGCTTATTATGCTGATTTAAAACATTTTTTTGATTTTTATAAAATGGCGTTTAAAAAAACAATCAGACATCCCTCTGATGTGACCCGGGCCGAAATCGTGGCCTATAAAGATTTTCTTATTGATTGTGGTGGCTTTAATCAACAAAAGGCTTCTAACTTAACTGTAAGAAGAAAAATGGCAACTCTGTCTAGTTATTTTAAATTTATGTTGGAAAGAGATATTGTAAAATATAATCCTGTTGATGGGATTAAAAGGCCTAAGAAATCAGCTACGCATGGAACAGATTGTTTAAATGAAAATCAAGTGCGACTACTTCTTGATTATTTAAACTTGGAAGTGAGTTCTCATCCAAGTTTTACTAACCATTTACATAAAGCAATGATCTATACATTATTTTTTACGGGAATAAGAGTAACTGAGTTAATCAGTATTAAGAGAGGTGATTATACTTTATATCATGGTAAAGCGGTTTTAAAAATTCGTGCCAAAGGAGGTAAATACCGTATGATTCCTGTTCATTTAGAGCTTCAGACAGTTTTAGAAGAATATTTAGATAGCCTTAGGGCCAAGTTACGAGAGTTAAAACGATCGCGGTTAAAAAGTGATGATCATTTATTTTTTAGTTTAAAGAATAATCGTAATAAAGAACGCCCAAATATCTCACGCTATGGTGTGTATAAAATCTTAAACAAAAGGGCATTTCAGGCAGGAATAAGACAAAAGATATCTCCCCACAGTGCTAGAGCAACTCTTATCACTTCCCTTTTATCCCAGGGCCAAGATCTTTATCGAGTTTCTTTATCAGTTGGCCATGCTCAACCAGAAACGACAAAAATCTATGATAAGAGAAAAAGAGCTGTTCATGATAATGCTATTTTAGACTTAGAGTATTAAAAAAAAGAACTCACGAAGGGGGAACACTTCGTGAGTTCTTTTTTTTAAAGTGAGAACCAGTTTTTAGAACTGTATTCCAACTTTAATTTGTAGATATGAATCTTCTAAACTTTTTGCAAATCTGTCTTCAAAATTAAGGTCATCTCTAACGTACTCTGCTGCAATAAATGTTGGAATACCATCTGCTAGTTCCATTCCATAAGTTCTTACTCCAACATAAGTTGTTTCTTTTCTCGACTTATTACCATATCTTTTTGAATAACCGGCATAACCATAAAGATCAAAAAATTCCATAACAGGTAGGTTCGCTCCAACTGAAAAATCAGCTGTTCCGTAATGTGTTTCACGATCATCAAAGGCTTGACCATTTCGAGGAGAGGTTTCCGTTTTCACATAACCCCCAGCAGATATGGCAGCTGTAGCATCTAGCTCTATACTTCCAAGAGTAAAATATTTAGTAGCACTAATATCGATTGCAGCAAGCTTTTCTTGTCTTTTAATTGAATAATCGTCAAACTTTTCAAAGTCTGCAGAAGCAAGTGTAACTGCTGTATAAATATCGTCTTTATTGAAGCCTGAATAACTTAGTGTCGCGACGTCAGTATAAGCCTTAACCATTCTTCCATCAATACTAACTTCTAGATTTAAAGGAACTAAGTCAACATAACTATCCTCTCCAATTCCAAGTTCATACCCACCATAGTTGACAAAGACAACTCCATCTAATTCATATTTATCGTTAGAGTCTGTTTTTTCGGCCATACCATAAATTCCAAGTTGAAAATTATCAAAAGCTTGAGTAAGACTCGAAAAGCTTAAGGCACTGATTAGTGCCAAAATACCTAGTTTTTTCATAAAAACTCCTCATTATGCGTTCAAACTTGCTTTAGATTATCATTTTTAGGCTGAGGATGAATAAGAATGAAAAAGCTTACATAGTCCTGTCTAAAATTTAGACAGTTTTTTAAGGCAATAATGAGCTAAATAGTTGATTGTCTTTAAATTTATTCTTTTGAGGCATTTGAAGTAAAGTTAACTTCGTAATCATGATCAACAAACCAGGGTGAGCTTTTTTCGATATGATAACGATCTCTATCATTTATTTGGGCATCAATGAGATTAATATGATTATCTGCAAAGTCTAAATTCAAAATAATTGTTTCAACTTGATTATCTGATAACTTATTTGCTCCTGAAAAGTCTAACACAATTTCTTTTTCAAAATGTTCTTGTGCTCGAATACCTGGGTTACCTCTTAATAATGTTCGTGGATTATTTTGAAAAGGATCTACAACCTCCCCTTTTAAAATAATTTTAACATGGACCTTGTCAGGAGTTTGAGCAGTTCTAGTTAAAACATACCTTCCTTTTTTAGCCGCTTCTAAAGAATTTGCTAAATAAGTTAAGTTTTTGCCAGGGTCTAGAATATCTTTTTTTTCTTTGACTTCATTGGCGTAACTATTGGCAAGATAAAAAAAGCATAGAAGTTGTAAAATTATTTTCATGGTTCTTCCTTTTGATTTTGATCATTTTCTTCAAAACCTACAATTTGTTCGATGGCCTTAATATAGTCTAGACTATCTCCTGTTGATGAAATGCTTTCTTCTCCACCGAAGTAGCCTTGGGCCTTGAGGTTTTCATTATCAGCTAATTCAATTTGTCGACCGGTTTTGTTAGAGCCAACAATATTGTTTTCATTGTCTGTTACTTGTAAGTAGGAGGAAACGATATTAGAGTATTCAAACAACGTTTCGACTCTATTCTTATGTTGTTCAATATCCGAAATCGCTTGGTTGGCCACATCGTTTTTAATTTCTTTATTTGAAAGTTGAGTGGCTTCATTCGAATTTTCTGAAACTTGAATTTGTTTTTCCTTTTTAAACCTTTCTTTTAAATTATCAATTAAGGCCATCCTTTTTGCTTTAAAATCATCAGAAATAAGTTGTTTGAGCTCACCAACTTCGAGTTGATCTAAACGTCCAATGTATTGATCTAAGTTATTCTCTTTGAGGTATTTCTCTAAGTCTTCTTTGCTTGAAATTTTATCTATGGCCTGTAGTTTTGCAGCTGTCTTTGCTTCTGTATCAATTTCAATTGTGTCGAATTTTGTTTTATTAAGCTTTGCTAATAAGGCTTTACACTCAGCCTTTTTTTCGGCGCCTTCTTTGAGTTCCCAACCATCCAGCTCGTTACCATTTAAGCATTTATCCTTTAACTCTTTGACTTCATCTTCGGATTTTGAAAATGATTCAACCTTCTCAGTAAGCTCTTTTGATGAAATTGAGGTTAA
>PAKC01000065.1 GCA_002706205.1 Halobacteriovoraceae bacterium | reverse complement strand
CTTAGATATTTTACGTAAAGAATATGATCTCGAAATTTATCTACACGCCTTTATGGATGGAAGAGATACCCCCAAAACAAATGGAATTAAATATATTAAAGATATTGAAGAACATGGTGGTTGTACCATTGCTAGTATTCAAGGAAGATCAATTGGAATGGATCGTGACCGCAGATGGGAAAAAATTCAACACGCTTATGAGATGATGATAGGCAAAGGCAAAACTTCTGAACTGAAGCCTGATGAATTCATTAAAAACGAATATGAACAAGATATCTATGATGAATTTATCACCCCTGTTTTATTTTCAACAAAAGGAAAAATTGAAAATGATGATTGTGCTTTTTTTCTAAACTTTAGACCAGATAGGGCCAAACAAATCTCTTTTGCCTTTTGTGATCAAAACTTTTCACATTTTGATAATTCAATTCGTCCTCATTATTTTCTTTGTATGTCCCCTTATATTGATGAAGAAC
The DNA here is from genome assembly GCA_002706205.1 of Halobacteriovoraceae bacterium. GTDB lineage: Bacteria > Bdellovibrionota > Bacteriovoracia > Bacteriovoracales > Bacteriovoracaceae. Next base: position 20,081 of record PAKC01000065.1, on the reverse strand, counting down.
TACCTGAAGTTCCTATTCTTTTTAATCGTGAAAAAATCAAAGGGACACTTTCAGAATATATTTCAAGTAAGGGACTCAAGCAGCTTAAGATCGCAGAGACTGAGAAATATGCACACGTCACTTATTTTCTAAATGGCGGAGAAGAAAAACCTTTTACAGGAGAAGAAAGAATTTTAGTCAACTCTCCTAAAGATGTGGCGACCTATGATTTAAAGCCTCAAATGAGTGCTCCTGAAGTTTTAGAAAAATTAACGACTAAACTTGAAGATGAATCAATCTCACTTTACGTTGTTAATTTTGCCAATCCAGATATGGTTGGACATACCGGCAATTATGAAGCCACCCTTAAGGCCGTTGAGTACATCGATCATTGTTTAGAACAGCTTTCAAATAAATGTCTTGAACAAAATATGAGTATGCTCATTACCGCCGATCACGGAAACTCAGATCAAATGATTTATGAGGACAACTCTCCACACACATCTCATTCTAGCGCAAATGTACCTTTTATTTTAGTTCAGTCTGGGCTTAAAAAATCGTCTTATACACCTAAGAATCACGATTACGCCCTTAAAGATGTCGCTCCCACTATTCTTCATCTCATGGGACTAGAAAAACCTAAAGAGATGCAAGGAACTCCTATTTTTGAATAAGGAAAAAATATGACTAAGAAAAAACAAATCAAAACGATTGCTCTTTTAACATCAGGTGGGGATAGCCCTGGTATGAATTGTGTCATTAGATCCATTACCCGAACTGCCATAGGTCAAGGGATCAAAGTTTATGGTATTCAGAGAGGATATGCAGGATTACTTAATAATCAATTTGTTGAGCTCAATGCATCTTCTGTCGGAAATATTATCCAACGCGGGGGAACAATACTCCACTCATCAAGATGTCCTGAGTTTAAAGAAAAGCACAATCGAGAAAAAGCGGCTCAAATTCTAGATGACCGAGGTGTTGATGCTCTAATTGTTATTGGAGGTGATGGATCATTTAAAGGTGCCCTGGCCTTAGAACAAGAACAAAACATCCCCGTCATTGGAATTCCTGGAACTATTGATAATGATATTTCAGGAACTGAATACACCATTGGTTTTGATACAGCTGTTCAAACCGCGATTGAAGCTGTGGATAAAATCAGAGATACAGCTGCTTCGAATGATCGAACTTTCCTTATCGAAGTTATGGGGGCGAACTCCTCGTCAATTGCTCTTAAGGTAGGAGTTTGTACAGGTGCTGAAAATGTTTTACTAAGTCATCAAAAAGTAGATTATGAAAAAATTGCTAATGCCATTAGACGTGGAGAAAGAAGAGGAAAAAATTCTTCGATTATTATAGTAGCGGAAGGCCCAAAGCCCGGCCGTAGTTATGATATTTCTCATGTGTTAGAAGATCTCCATCATATTAGCTCAAGAGTTTGCATCTTAGGACATATTCAACGTGGGGGAAGCCCTACTGCTAATGACCGCTTTTATGGCTCACTCATGGGACAAATGAGTATTCAGGCTTTACTCAAAGGAAAACATAGACATGCTATTGTCGTAAGAAATGATCATGCCGAATGTGTTCCTCTTACTGATTGCTCAGAAAAAAGTGATCATGCGATGAAAGAGTTTGTGGGGATTGCCGAAGAACTCTCCATATAGTCTAGCCGAAACTTTAACTTCGGAATATGTTCCAATAACAAGGAAGAATCAATTGTCTTAACATATTGAAAATAAGTTAAGTTGATTAACATAAGATTTTTTTGCTCAATGGGATTAAAATTGGCCTTAAATGCATCTAAAAAAGAATTGGGTAGTCCCATTTGTATGATTTCCCCATTGGTTTTTAACCAACCAGCTGCAATACAGTTATCTAGTTTTTTTATTGGTATCAGATTACATAAATACCAATAAGAGAGAAGGAGTGGAAACTCAAGCCACTTTAAATGATGCGCATCGTGCATGTTAACTTCATTTAAATCTAAGCAAATAACAAAACGTCTCATAGGAACATTAAGCTTTCGAATTCGTGTCATATAGATAATTTTCTCCTTGATGTTTTTCGAAAGCTTGCCAACACCATTAATTTCAAGAGAGGGCACGCCTTTGGTAGCATAGCCAAAAATAGTGACAAATTTAATTCCTTGGGGGGTTTTGTAAAAAGCTTTTAGTTGAGTTTCCATTTTTCCTCCTCTTCTTTTAGGATGCAAACATCAACTAAGGAAGATATCTATAACTGGCTGATTTTATAGTGGAAAAATAAAACAAAAAGAAACTTAAGACTCATCTCGCTGTAAATAAATCATTCCAACATCATAAATAAGATTTTGATTTTCTTTTTTTATCTTTTCGGCTACCGCACCATCCTTTAAAAAGAAAACTTTTTCCACATGGCTTAGTTTCAATTTCATACCTTCTAGCTGACCTAAAGAATTTAACTTTTTATTAATTAAAGAGTCTTTTAAAAAAGAAAGGGCCAGCTGCTCGAGTGCCTTTGTTTTTTTTTCATGTAGGTTTTTATCATTTATTTTAGCTGATTGATTAATCAAAATCTCATTCCAGCTCATATCTTTTTGAAGATATCTCAAGCTAGGTAATTCCATTTTTTGAATCTGCTGTGGCTTAAAATCAACAAAAACTCTTTTAAAAACCTGACGATGTATTTTTTTTTGTTGTTCAAAACTATACTGACAAGGATTTTTATAATCGAATTTCAATCTCAGAGTAATGGCATCCGAGTTTTGCTTTCTCTCTAACAACCACTCTAAAGGGCAACTTTTATTATTTGTTTTATAGCCAATATAATCGCCCTTTTTCGCTGTTGAGAACTTTTTATAATCAACAACTTTTATCTGCTCAATATCATCCATAAACATTTGAAATCCTTCTGGTCGAATGGACTTCTTAAGTTGAAAAATTCCCAAAACAATTAAAACCATCAAAGAAAGTGAGAAATATATTTTAATATTTTTCATAAATTGAGCTCCATCTCCTCTGAGTGTATATCAAAATAACAATTTAAATACTTTTTATCTGTGATGGAGTTATGAACAAGCTTTAACCTTCTTGCTAATTTTTCTTTAAATAAAAAACAGCCAACCTCACTGTCTTGACAGTATTTATCGTTTTTTCCTTCACATTTCCATTTCAAAATAACTCGCTTGGCACTTTGACATACGATCTTTCTAGATTTTTTCTCTACATATCCTCGTGTGAAATAAGGATTTGCTGCCTCTTTTTGAAAACAAAAATCAGTTGCACTGACTTTTCGCCCCATACAATCTAATTTTGTAATAGTAGCATACTCAATTAATGGAGAATTTCTTTTTGTCATTTCACGACAAACATCAGACCAATTGTATTTATTGGAACCAGTAACATAATGTTCATCTTTGACTAGCTTGGCCTGAACAGAAAATATGCAAAAAAAAAGGCATATCATCAGATATGCCTTTTGTTGGTATCTCATAAGTTTACCCTGGAAATAATCCTCTTAATTTCATGGCCGCTTCTAATTTAGCCAGTGCGGCACACATAGCTGCAGTTTTCATATCACACTTATAATGATCTGCTTTGCGCACAACCTCAGAAAAAGCCGTCTTTAAAATATTATGTAAAGTTCTGTTAATCTGCTCCTCATCCCAAAAGAAATGCGCTAGACCTTGAACCCATTCAAAATATGAGACAATAACACCACCGGCATTACATAAAATATCCGGAATAATAAATACACCTTTATCTGATAAGTACTTAACAGCTTCTTTAGTCAAAGGACCATTGGCCCCTTCAGCTATAAGCTTCGCATTGATGGTTTTCATATTCTCTTTTGTAATAACAGAGTCGATTGCGGCTGGAATAAGAACATCAACATCTAAGGCCAACAATTCTTCATTTGTTATTTTTTTAACTCCCTCTCTTTCATACTGATCAAGAGTATGCTTTTCTTTAACAAACTCAATAATATCTAAAACATTCAATCCCTTCTCATCATATAAAGCACAAGTATAATCTGAAACAGAAACGATTTTAGCTCCCTGCTCAGCGAGATCAACTGCTGCAGGCATACCAACTTTACCAAAACCATGAATTGCGACTGTTGTTTTATGAGTAATTTCTTTATCCATTTTGTCATAAGCAAAGTTGACACAATAAGCAACCCCCTTACCAGTTGCTGCTTCTCTACCTAAAGAACCTCCAACTGAAATCGGCTTTCCAGTAACAACTCCATGTGAAGCATATCCATGAATTTGAGAATAAGTATCCATAAACCATGCCATCGCCTGGCGGTCTGTTCCAATATCTGGTGCCGGGACATCCTTATCCGGCCCAACAAAAGGGCCAATTTCCATAGCATAACGTCTTGTTAACGCTTGTAGCTCCTGACGAGATAAATCATTTGGATTTACTTTTACACCCCCCTTAGCACCCCCTAAAGGAAGACCAACAAGAGCACATTTAAATGTCATTAACATGGCCAATGCCGTTGTTTCAGACAAATCAACATGGGGATGAAATCTAATCCCTCCCTTTCCTGGACCCAAGGTCATACTATGTTGAACTCGATAGCCCTCAAAACATCTGACTGTTCCATCATCTAATCTTACAGGAATCGAAACTTGAATCGCCCTTTTAGGATATTTTAATCTTTCTACAATATTTGGATCTGCACCCATCACTTCTTGAGCGGTCTCAAGTTGAGCTAAGGCATCATTATAAAGGGGACTGTGATACAAGGGCATAATTTACTCCATCATTAATTCATTTATTTACTTAAATTATAGTCATTTTACAGATTTTTAGAATATTGGGAATAAATTATCTTTAATTTTTTAGGAATATGTTTTTGACTAAAATCCCATATGAAATCTTAGCTGAAGCACATTGACCTCCGAGATAGCCGAGTCATCCACTCGGTTAACTTCATCAAAGTTTTTTTCATGAGTAAAACGCAATTTCCAATGACGTGAAAGTCTCTGATCCACTGCTGCCAAAGCACGTGCTTGCTCAATATAATAGTTCACATAAGCCTTAGTGTTTGTGGCCCGAAATTTATTTTCAAAATACAATTCTTGGTTACCATTAATTCCTACCCAGGCTCTTGCATAAAAAGAATTTGATTTTAAAGTGAATTTCATCATCCCAATTTCTGGCCGAGCTTGAACTCCAAATTTGAATTTTTCTTTTCCCACATTAACGGTTTTAGAACTTTTTAATGTTTTTTTGCCTTGGTTTTTTCTTGCCTTGACTAAAACTTTATCATGCAATTCTACTGCTGTAATAGCGTCAATTTCATCATCTGTTGTCCACTCTTCGAGTTTGTTTTGTAATCCTTTATTGGTTGAGCGCTCAACATCCTTGGAAATAAATCGCAAATAATTGCGATGTAAAAATTTTTCTTTTTCCTCATTTGTTGGCAAATCAACAATTCCCGTATCCTCTAGTCCATAGTCTGCGGCGTATTGCTCGAGTTGAATCCAACGATGGAGTTTCTTTCTTGCAGATTTAAAGTCTGTCTCATGTTTTTGATGAAACTCCTCAATAAAGTTTTTTTCTATGACCATAGGAACAACAATAGCATCATCATCTGGCACAAAATTCGCTGGAGCACGGCCAATATCTCTGGCCACAACCTCAGCCTGCCCCCAAGTGCCTAAAAAATAGACAACTAAGAAAAACTGCTTATAAATTTTACAATATTTTTTCTTCTCTCTCATAATCTCTCTTTTAAATCAGCTACTTAGCTAATTAATACTCTTATTTACTTATTATAAAGAGCAAAGAGCGTGCCAATATTTAACCATTGAAAATTTAGAGATGTCTGAACAGTTAAGCTTATTCAGAGAGTGAAGTGGTTTAGTTTGAGTTTTCTCTAGCTGAGAATTTTTTCAATCTGTTCTAGAATTTGGACCTGAATATCTGTTGTATCATCTAAGTCAGCATGTTCTTCCTGCCTAAGATAATTCTCAACCTCAGTTTTATGATAGTTTTTTGCTATGTTAGGGCCATCGTTTAAAAATTCATAAGGCCCTTGTGCCAAAAAGTTTAAATTCTTTTTTACATTTTGTGGAATAAAATCATTATCACTCCCTACAGAATCAAGGGTAATAAGTAAATCGATCTTTCTAAAGCCATTTTCAATAGTATTCAATTCTTGAGCTATCTCAACAGCACTATCGCCTCCAAAACTATGTCCCACTAAAATGATAGGCTGCTCTGGATTTCTTTTTTTGATTTCTTTAATGACCTCATCTTTTTGGTCCCAACTAAAATGTTCCGCTTCTTCAATCGCCTCTGCCATGTCTCTAATTCCATCATAATTTCCTTTGACAGAACTTGCTCCAAACCAATCAAAACCACTCAGGAAATAAATTCCTGGTTTATCCACATTTCCAAATTTTTTACGATGAATTTTTAATGCTTTTTCAGCACTTGAAAGCTTTTCTTGAAGCTCTTTTGACTTCTCAGACAGAGTAACCTCAGTATCTTCTTGTTTCCCCTTACCTGTTTTAGCTATTTCTTTGGCCTTATCTTCTGTCTTATTTTCATTGACTGATTTTTGCGTTTGCTGATGCTTGACTTCAGGCTGGGTATAAAATTTAGCTGGGTTGACACTTAAACGGCTCATAGATTGATTTTATCAATCACCTTAACTCATTTCTATAGGGAAAATATTCCTTTTAATCTTCTAGAGGAATATAATACAGAAAAGATTTTCCAGACTTTTCAAAACATTGAATACTATATTCATACTTGTATTGATCAATAACAACAGGATTGAGGGCCTTACAATTTTCTGGAATATTGACATTAAACTTTACTGGCCCATATAAATTTCCCTCTTCTGTAGTTGTTGTTAAATAAATATTACGAGAAGAAATTTGAGTTGCATCAACGTATAAAGCTGGATATTTTTTGCCTTTATGAACAAAACTAATAGGAAAATGTTGTTCTCTAAATAAGACACCCGGTAAAAAGCTTGAAACATGAACCGGATACGAAAACCTTTGTCGATGTCCCTGAGATCTTTTCTCCAAAAAGATTTTACTCGGAGTTAAATAGAAATGATATTTAGTCTCACCGTCAATATATGTCTTAATAGGAAACTCTAATGTATTTTTCGGATCATCTTGGACAAGAGAAATATATTCTAAACGATTTCCCTTTAACTGAAACTCCTCCCACATAAGGTCAGAAGACTCTTCATATCCAACGAGTTCTTCATCAGCAATATGAGCAGTCACTGCATCCTTATCTAAAGAAAAAGCTCTTTCAGTAATGAATTGAGAAAGATTTAAGTTGATACCATTTGTTTTTTTGATATTCCAATTTTTATTTTTTATATCATTAATCTCTAATAAATAATTACGCGGAAGCTTTCTTTCGCTTTCATGTGAAACCATTAATTTAAACTTACCAGCTTTAATATCTGCAAAACTTTGTTTCAAAAATTTAACAACAAAGATTTGTTCAAAAGGCTTAAAACGAATTTTTCTTTTTAAAGCATCAACAAAGTTGTTATCGTTAAATGTTCTTGTGACAAGTTTTGGGCCGGTTTCAGTGATTAAAGGCTCATAATAATAAAGACGAGCTGAAAACGCTCTTCTTCTTAATCTTGCAAAGGGATTGGGATTTCTATCTGCTTCGGGGAGTTGATCACTATAAGCCAAATATACGGGGACCAAGATTTCGCCGAAATCGCCATAACTCATTTTCCCAAAAGCAAAATCATCTAAGTCCTGTAAAATAACCCCTTCAAAGTTTAATTTCATTTGAGATAAGTCTTTTCTACGTTTTTGTCCATTCTCTTCATATTCTTCAAAAAAGAGTGGGCGTAACTCTTGCGTTAAATAAGAGTACATAATCGTTTGTTCTTTTAAGACATTCCCCTCTTCATCAACTTCACCTTCACTATTATCCTGCTCGATTAAACTTCTAATGAGTATATCTGGCTTCCCATCGAGATTGGCATCAAGTCGATGTAAAGACAGTATCGATTTAGCCTCTTTGACTAAAGTCGTTCCGATATTTTGTATGCGATTTCCTTTTCTTGTGAAAAGAGAAATAATAATTCCTTCTTTATGCTCCGACTCAGTATAATAATAAGGAAAGTCATAAGGCATATGGTAATAATTAACTGTATTTAGTTGAGTAATACTTTTTGGATTTGCCCCCACAATTTCATAAGAATGAGTACTCTCTATGTCCGAAAAATCTATAAAAAATCTTTTTTCAAAATGGTAAACATTTTTATGGCCTTCAAACTCTACATTCAATTCAAATTTTTGCAGCAAATTAGCATCGGCGGTTTTAAATGTCCCCCTAACTGTAACCTCTCTTTGACTTGCGTTCAGAAAAAACTCTTTTTTCTCTAAGTTTAATTTATCTCCAGCAGATATTTTGACCAAAGCTTTTTCCACGTTGGTGGAATAATCCTTAAAAGGAATGCTAAACTCAAAACTTCTGTTCTTTAAATTTAGCTTAACTCGATTAAAACCTTTAAAGCTGGGCTTTAAAACTTTTCCTTGATAAGAAAGGGCCTTTTGAAAATGAATCAGGTTTCCACTTGAAAATTTTGTCTTATCAAGATAAGGACCTGCAGTACTTCCAAATAATCTTGCCTTGACTTCATCTGTTGTCAGTTCAGGATTTATACCTTTTAAGGTCGCAAGTAATGCCGAAACGTAAGGCGCAGCCTGACTTGTGCCCGATTTTATCTCATACCCATTAAAATCAAAAAATAAAGGAGTCTCTGCTGTGGGAAAAGTACTTAGAATATTATTTCCAGGTGCCAAAACATCAACATGTGCACCGTAGTTAGAAAAGTCCGACATTTTTCTATCAGGATCTGTCGCTCCCACACAAATAACTCCAGGATACGCACAAGGCATAATTGGCTCTGAATGGTCGTTGTTTCCAGCAGCGGCCACAACCATGATATTATTTTTAACGGCCTCCAAGACGGCCTGTCTTAAATGTTCTTTATCAAAAGAAAGTGGCCATCCCAAACTTAAATTAATGACGTCTACTTTCATTTCAACCGCATATAAAATAGCATTAGATAAACGATCACTAGTGCCTAAAGCCTGAGAATCTTCACTTTTATTGGACAGAACCTTAATCGGAAGAATTTTAATTCGATTGGATAAGCCGGCCAAACCGATATAATTATCTTTTACGGCAGAGATAATACCAGCAATATGCGTTCCATGCCCCACAAAGTCTTCGGGACGATTGCTTCCAAGCTCATCTTTATCAGTAAAGTCCCATCCTTTACAATCTCCAGGATATTTATTGTCATCATTACTCTGCTCTGGCTCATAAGGGATTTCGCCGTTATCACATTCGACTTCATTTACATAAATATTTTCTTTTAAATCAGGATGATTAAAGTCAACTCCTGTATCAATGACAGCGACAATAATATCTTTTTTAAATTTCTGCTCTAGAGAATCTAAATTCTTAATCCCTATATCTGCGTCACTCTGTCCAGGAATAAGAATATTTTCAAGATCATTTAATTCATTATAAACTTTTTGTCCTTGATACAAAAGACCCCACTGATAAGGAAGTAAAGGATTCTCAAGGTTTGATTCTCGATTTTCATTTGGTTCAATAGAAGTTGCTGAGATCGTCGTTGTCTCTTCGACTCTATCGACATAAGAATGAGAGAAAGATAACGAATGCAAAGACTCTTTTTGTGCCCTATATAAGTACAAATCTTGAAAATATTCAGATCCGGAATAACTCGTAAATTTTTTCCATTGTCCAGGATACTCTTTTCTGATTTTATCATCTAAGGGCGCATTAAGCTTTACAACAAACGTTTTGGAAAAACCTAAGGAAGACATAAAAAGAATGATCATTATTCCTATAAGTCTCATCTATAATCTCCTTAAAAACCAATGAGCGCCAAGTTCACCTTGGGATATTTTAATCGCTTTTCTTAATGTGTCTGCAATTCCTGCCGAGAACTCACTTCCAAACTCTCCAATGGCATGAGACTCAATTGACTCTTCACCATTTTCTCTACCGACACGAAACCCATTAATTGTTCCCTTTAAATAAAAATGATCATCTCCGCCAACCAACTGACTAAAGACTTTAAAAGGTAAAACGGCTTCAAGAGTATCTACCAGGAACGTAATATTTTTAGATTGTCTTTCATGGGAAAGAAGTTTTCGATAGTTTGCACTTAGTTCATAATGAGCTTGAGATATTCTTTTAATAAGAAGATCCCTTTTTCTGCGATACATATTAATTCTGCGCTTTCCTTTCCAATAATAATGCGACATATTTTTAGGCCAAGGCATAATCAACTCACGCTCAACTAAGTTCATTAACTTTTGATGGTCATAACGAACGAGATAATCAATCCCACTTGCATACAGACTTAAAATAACGTTTACAGTGTAAAGATTAATCTCATCCGTATCATAAAACATTTCATCAGAAAAAACATCACGTCCATATTTCGTATCTATATCTCTTTTAATTTCGAGTAATTTAGATCGATTTGCACTCCATCCTTTCCACTGAGACTTCACCTGAGCATAATTTTCAAAAGGAATTTCAGATTTTTCTTCTAAATCTGGGACCTCAGTCATTGTTTGACGAGAAAAAGAACTCCCATAAAAACTATCTCCAGGATTTCCACTCTCCGTATTGGTAAAACTTATATCTTCATTTTCAAAGGCTTGATCCAATGCTGCATTTAAAACATCATACCCAACTTGAATATAGTTTGTTCCCTTTCGCATTCCCGTACTTCTAATTAAAAACTCAACATCATATCCTTCAGGATGGGAAACTTTTAATCGATCCTTGAGCTTCAAACCCAATTTTTGATGGGTAAGATTTCGATAAGAGTTAACTTGTTCTTTAAATTGATGATTAATGAAAAAAGGTTTTTGATCAGCTTGCATAAGCTCGACAGAATTTTCCACAAGAACCTGACGTAACTTAGATAAATTTCTTATCATTGTCTTAGTGTCATCTTGATTATTAAACTCTAATGAGTGAAAAGCAGTTTGAATTTCCCCAGACTGGCGATCTAGATTTAAAGACACAATAGGAATTAAAGCACTGGCTTGAATTCCCCCACCGTATCCCATAGCATTAGCCCTACTTTTATAAATTTGAAACGTATTTTCTCCAGAGCGTGTTATATGCAATCTCCAAATATTTACTTTTCTTGTATTTAATTGCAACACCAGTTCTGCATTGATTTTATCAGTATTAGGAAAAGGAACCTGCACTCCTCCGTTTAAACTTCCGGCCAGAATCAAGTTGTTAGAAATGATAAGAGAGTCTCCCATTGCCATGACTTCATCGAGTTCATTAAAAATTTCTTCAACTCTCGCTGTTCTCTCTTCACCTTCTAGCTGTGAAAACTCTTCTGAACGTAAGTCGTCAATCATACCCACCAAAGAACGGGCCTTTTTACGTTTCATATAAGGAACGATAATATTTCGATAGGGTTCTTTTAGAGCTTTTTTAATACTTTTAATCGATTTGACATGCGTATAGGCCCTAGAAAACCTTGCATTTCCAGTTGCATAAACCTGGTATTTAGTTGGAAGCCCCAAAGTTCCAACAAAAGCTCCCACCTCACCAATGAACTCAAGTGAATCTGCAATTTGAATCATATTATCTGTCCCCAAATAGGAACCTGTAATAATATCTCTTGAAGCCGCAATATGCCCCTTAGCGGTTGGAATTGCCCAGGCACTAAAAGGAATGCGTTCAAACTTGCCAGTTTCCAAAAGCTTTATAAATTGCTCTTTTTGCGCCTCAACTGCTTTTTCAATAGCTGCTTCCTGGATATCTGTTTCATATAAAAGCTTTTCATTTACATAGCTAACCAAGTTTTGAATGATTCCTGAATAAAACTTAGATTTAAAATAAGCCACCATTTCACTTTTAGATAAAGGTGACTCTGTATCATCAAAAGAATATCGCGAGGCATGTCCTTGCCAATTGTCTTGAGTTAATCTTCCTCCGACAAGCTCTCCTGATGAGTCTGTAACTTCAGGATTAATAACTAATTTTTCATTATCATTTTTTCCAAAAATACTTACTAGCGAATTAAAACGCGACATAAGTTTTTCTTTTAAGAGCATCCCCACAGACTTGGGGAGATAAGCATAGTCTACAATCTCTTGATAATCCTTATCAGTAAGTTTTTTAAGCCGTTCATACATCCACTTAGCATCATAGTAGGTAGTGGAAAACGCATCACCAGAAATAATATCTAAAATAAAAACCTTATTATCAACTCTGCCCATATGCCACGTAAGTCCATCAACGCTTTCTCTTACATCGACTAAGGCATAAGCTAAAGACAAAGAATTAAGAACTCGCCGATGCTTAATCGTTTCTGATCCCAACAGCCCCATGGCCAGATTGTATATCTTTGTGTTTGAACCCAGAATTAAGACATCTTGCAAGACTAAGATGTATTTTTGCTCATCAACTTCAACTTTCCAACGATTAGAATCAGCAAAAGTTGAAGTTTCCAAATCTTCTAAAAAACCCTTAAGAGTGGCCATCCCTTTAAACTGTATACGTACTTGCTGTCTATGTTGAATCTTTGGAACAATATAACCAAGTTTTCTTAAAAGATTTTTTCTTAATAAAATGGAACGACTATCCTTACTTAGCCATATATTAAAATTTCTCTTAGCTCCCTTTCTTTTGGTTTCATTAACAACAAATCGAAAAGAACCAATGGGACTAATGACTTTATCAATATAGCTAAAAGTCTCCTCTTTATCGATAGCAAGATCATCAAGCTCAGGTGTTAAACTCTTACCGATAGTATTTTTCCAAATATCAGTTTCTTTAGGGTTAAGATGAGATAAGTCTTGAGTTTGACGCCACAATTTTTTTGCTTCAATGACACTTAATGATTTTCCATTCTCATCCACCAAATCTTTAGCCGGATGAGAAGTGTATGTTAGGGGTACACTAACAATTTCAGCCTGAGCAGCTGCGGAAAAAAGAAGAACGACTAAGCCTAGTAAACGGTATAAATACATATATATATCCCAAGTTTTAAGGCTTATATCTTATGTGCCTGTCAGATACCATATTTTTTTATGCATGGAGTAAAATGTACAAGATTTAAACCAACTTACCTATTTAATGCTAGAGAAAACTCAAACTTAACATACCGAAAGGTGCTAAATGCAACCATTAACGCGCTGAAAATAAAGGCAAAATTGCACCTAGTGTAGTTCTGACATGAAATAAAATTCTAAATTTTGGCCTCCATAAAAAGCCCTCATCTCAAATAATGTTTCCTCGAAACATAACTTCAAACACTTCACGCGACGCGCACTACTGTTTTTAGTTTTTTTAAAAAAATTATTTTTTTGGCACCCATCTTGCTCAACTATAAGAAAAATTACTCACAGGAATTGAGTTACAACAACAAGAACTAAGAAAGTTTTTTTTAAATATATTTTTAAAAACTAAAAAAGGGGAAAAACATGAAAAAGATTTTAGCAACTGGACTATTGGCCTTAACACTCATTGGATGTAATGGAGGAAATGGTGATGGACATGGTGACTATACTCATAATGAATTGGCAAAGAAATTTGTAAAAGAGCTTAACTTAGATGAAGAATTTGACGTCACTTTAGTTAAAAAGAGTACTTTACAAGAAAATTTTATTGTTATCTACGATCCTTACACTGACTCTTATGATGCGCTCAATATTGATAACTATAACCCAGAAGTTGATAACGCCGCCGATTATTATTTTGATAACTCAGGTCGTGCTTTTTATGACTTAGATGTTATTCCTGGCCATTATGAAACGGAATATGACTACACTGTTGTCGGCTATGACGCTGATGGATACGCGATTTGGGGTTATGAGCCTTATGATGTATGGGTTCCAACAAGATATAGAGATCGTTATGCAGATATAACATTTGAAAAAGTTGCTGCCACTCCAAAGGACTTAGCAAAAGTTGCAGCGCTTAAAGAAGTTGCAGAGTTAGAAAAGTCTGCAGAGTTCTTATCTTCAGAGTTTGGTTTAAGCCTAACTCGATCAAAAGAAGTCGCAAGGTTATCGGCTCACTGGAAAAAAGCTTCTTTAAAAGGTATGACAGCTGCAGAGCAAGATAGTTTTTCTACTGAGCTCTTAGGCTTCTCTATCACAGCAGGAAAGGCTGCTGTAAAAGATTCCATGAATGGTAACTCAGCAAAAATTGAAGACTTAGTTGAAAGTGCTGCATCAAAAAATGGAATTACACCAGAACACGCTAGCAAATTAATGACAAAAGTTTTTGGTCTCTAACTTAAAAAGACCATGTTTAGTAAAACCTAAACACGAAAATTAAATAAAAGACACTTCCTCACTTGACTAGCATGTGAGGAAATGAAAAGAAAAGCTAATTTTTGAAATAGCAAAAAAAACTGGGGAGGAACAAAATGAAAAAATTATTACTAACAAGCCTACTAGCTGTTACTTTAGTTGGATGTGATAGCGGAAGCAGCGGAGGAAGTAGCGGTGGCAGTAGTGGCGGAAGCAGTGGTGGCGGAAGCTATTATGAATACACTCATGAAGAACTTGCAAATCTTTTTGTAAGTAACTTAAATATCGATGCTGATTTTGATGTTACTTTAGTTAAAGAGACCACACTTGAACTTGATTATATCGTTATCTACGATCCTTATACTGACTCTTACGATGCCATAGATATCGGAAATTATGATCCAGACATCGATGTTGCCTCGGACTACTACTATAATAATTCATCAAATTCATTTTTTAACCTTGATGTTGTTCCTGGCCACTATGATACTGACTACGTCTACGAAGTTGTCGGTTATGATAGCTACGGATACGAAATTTATGACTATGTAGCCTATGACGTATGGGTTCCAACAAGATATGCAGATCCATACTCAAGCTATGTTTTTGAAAAAACAGCTGCAACACCTAAAGATTTAGCAAAGGTTGCTGCTTTAAAGGAAGTTGCAACGCTAGAGAAGAAAGCTAAATTTTTGTCATCTGAATTTGGTTTAAGCCTATCTCGTTCTAAAGAAGTCGCAAGACTTGCTGCCCACTGGGAAAAAGCTTCTATGAAAGGAATGACAGCTGCTGAACAAGATAATTTTTCAACAGAGCTGTTAGGCTTTTCAATTTCAGCTGGGAAAAAAGCTGCCAAAAAAGCTGCTGAAGGTGACATGTCAGATCTTTCAACACTCCTTGAAGATGCTGCTGCAAAGAACAATATCACCCCTGAGCACGCTACAAAATTAATGACAAAAGTTTTTGGTTTATAAATTCTTTTATAATTAGTATAAAGAAAGCCCACTTTTAAAAGTGGGCATTTTTGTGAAAACTAGAAAAAATACCCATGGGAGAGAGCATGAAAAAATTTTTCTTTTTACTCGTTTTTGTATTTTCTTTTCAGGCCAAATCAAATGTTGTTACGGCTTGTGAAGACTCTATGACTTTTACCTCTCATCTTGCTGAATGCATACGGTCTGCTAGAAGTGCTCAACAAGTTTATGCTTGTGATAGCGCTTTTACCTTTGATGATGATGTTATTGAATGCTTAAATACTTGGGCCAGGCCAGGAATTATAAGAGCATGTGCAGATGTTATGAGCTTTAAAAGTAATTATCTTCAATGTATGAAAAGTACTAGAGCAATTGCTCAACTTCATGCTTGTAATAATGCTTTCAGCTTTGATAATGATAAACTCGAATGCCTTGCTTCTGGAAGAAGAGCACGACTCATTAATACTTGTACCAGAGTTCTTAGCTTTAGAAGCCATTATATGGAATGTATCTTAAATGCACCGGGAATTAGAATGATTGAATTTTGTGCTCAACGGACCCGTTCAGATAATCATTTATTAAAATGTTTAAAACAATAAGAAGTCATTAAAAAAGGCCAGATTTTTAATCTGGCCTTTTTTTAATTTTCTAATAATTCTTTGGTTTCACTCATTAATTTTTTGAGCATCATCATCTCTTCTTTAGACAGATCCATTGTTTTAGACTTTTCTTTCATCGCCTTAATAAATAAGCTTGCTGAGGGATTTGCTTTTGCCTTTGAAGGAGATTTTTTCGTTTTTGTTTTAACGACGGCTCCACTCGCATTTATGGCCCTTTTTAATTGAAGCCTTTTAGTAATGGCACCTTCACTTATTTTTTTTCTTAAATCGTTTTTGGCCTTACCTGAATCGAGGGCACTCCATTCTAACAAAACGTATTTTTCAGTATTATGAATTTTTGCAGCTTCTTTAAGTGTTTTAGGTAGTTTTGCAATGAGAAGACAACGATGAACCTCTGACTTTGAAATACCTAAAGCCGCTTGAATTTTTCTCTCGCTTGCTCCAGTTAATTTTTTATAGCCAGCAATAGAATCTGCTTGATCAATATAATGAAGTTGCTCTCTTGCCGAGTTTTCTGAAAACTGAATCGCCATAAGTTCTTCAGCCGTTTTATTTTCTAAAATAAAACAAGGAGCTTCTTTCATGTCGTCCAATGTGCTCATGGCCCTAAAACGACGCTCTCCACAGATCAGGACATATTTATTACCTTCTCGATGAACAACAAGAGGTTGAATAAGCCCATTTTCTTTAATATTAGCTGCTAGTTCGGCAATTGAATCATCGTTAAATTTAGTTCTAACTTGTTTTTTAACCGTGATTTTACTTAACTTAATATTATCTAACTGAGCTCCCTTGAGAAGCTTTTCATCATTCAGTCTAAAAATACTATCATCTAAATGAGCCGCAATGTCTTTTTTGGCCCTTTCTTTTTTTGAAACACGTGCAGCAAATTTTTTTGCCATAAAAGATCTCCATATCTTTAAATTAAATTTTTTATTCTTGGTGTTGTTGCATAAAACCTAAAGAGTCCCAAAGTTTATTATAATCTTTTTTACCTTTAGACTTACGATTCATAAGAAAAACAGGTTTTCTTAGTGAAATTGATTCTTGCATATCAACTAAATTTCTTATTCCAGGTGTAACGTTAAATGACTGAGCTAATTCTTCTAAACGAACTTGTTCTAGTTTTCTTCGAGAATTCACCATCGATGGAATAATATTAAAATCAAGATTTGGATTTTCAGACTCTTTAATAATTTCGAAAGTATCCATGAGCTCTTCTAGACCATCAATAGAATAGTCTTGAGCTTGGGTGGGAATCAAAACTCTATCACTAGCGACCAAGGCCATAATGAGCTCATCTCCTAACATCGGTGGAGTATCAATGATTACATAATCATATTTATCTTTAATTTCATTTAATCTTAAACGAAGAAGCCTTTCTTTTCTTCCTGCATTTTTTCTCACTTCTGCCTCAGAAAGAATTAAAAGTTTTGCAAGGTTTGCAAGATGACGGCTTGAAGGAATCACATCCAAATTTTTATAAAAATCATGTTTTCCTTCACTTGGACAAATAACATCCTCAGCATCCACATCACCAATTAACCATTCAGGCACAAGTGTTCTTCTTACATCAACACCAAGTGTCGTTGAAAGATTTGCTTGAGAATCCAAGTCTATAACTAAAACTTTATTTCCATTATGGGCCAAAAAGGTTGATAACTGATAAGCTTGCATAGTCTTACCAACTCCACCCTTATTGTTTGCGACTGTAATTACTGTTGCCATTGTCAAACTCCCTGTCGACGTCTAAAAATCATCCTTATAAAAATGGTATTGTAGCTATCACACAACGTCAAAACTTTTCAAAAACACTCCAATTTAAACTTAAAATAAAGCGTCAAAAAACCAACACCTTTCGTCTAGAAAAAGTCGATAGTAACAAAACAAAATTTATGTTAATTAAAGCTATGCTAAATATTTATGATAATGAAACTGATCATTTACCAACTATTAACTCGCAAGAACTTACTGATCAACAAGTCCTTGAACACATGCATGCTATTCGCCAAGAACTAGGAAATCAAGTTGTTGTTTTAGGTCATCATTACCAACAAGACGATGTTATTTCCTTAGCAGACTATAAAGGTGACTCACTTCAATTGGCCAAAGAAGCTGCCAAACTAGAGGCAGAGTATATTATTTTTTGTGGTGTACACTTTATGGCCGAAACTGCAGATATCATCACAAGTGAGAATCAAAAAGTAATTTTACCTGATCTTAATGCTGGTTGCTCAATGGCAGATATGGCCAATCGTAAAGAGATTGATCGCGCATGGGAGAATATACAAAACGCTACCGACGAAAAAATAATCCCAATCACTTATATTAATTGTGATGCTCTTTTAAAAGATTTTGTTGGACAACATGAAGGGGCCATATGTACTTCTTCAAATGCCAAAAAAGTGATTACTTGGGCCTTAGAAAAAGGTGATAAATTACTTTTTTTTCCCGACCAGCACTTGGGAAGAAATACCTGTAGCGAATTGGGTATTGAGCTTGATGAAATGATTGTCTACAATCCCAATTTACAACACGGAGGAGTGACTAAGGAAGAAATTGCCAAAGCAAAAGTCATTCTTTGGTATGGATATTGTTCAGTTCATCAAGGATTTAACATAAATCAAGTCAATCAAATCAAACAACAAGAGCCCGACCGGACAGTTATTGTCCATCCAGAATGTAATTATGAAGTTTTTAAAGCTTCTCATATGGCCGGTTCTACTTCTTATATTATTAACACCATTAAAGAAGCTCCAGCTGGTTCCAAGTGGGCCATAGGAACTGAAATCAACTTAGTAAATCGTCTCGCAGCTGACTTTCCCCATCTTGATATAACTTCTCTTTCCCCTTATCAATGTCTTTGTACGACCATGTACCGTGTCCGCCCTAGATGGTTGCTTGAGAGTTTAAGATCAATCCAGCGGGGCAAGGCCATTAATATCATTAAAGTCGATGCATCAATTAAAGAAAATGCTTTAAAAGCCTTAGATAGAATGCTAAATATTTCTTAATACAATAATATTTCTCAAGGTGATAAAAATGATTTACGCGGATTACAATGGATCAGCTCCATTATGTGACGATGTTCGTGAGTATTTAGTTAAACGAATAAACGAAGGCCCGTACTCAAATCCAAATGCCATTCATTCATTAGGAAAAAAAATGATGTTTGGAATGGAAAAATGTAGAAGAACACTTGCTAAACATTTAAATTGCCAAACTCATCAAATCATTTTTAACTCAGGCGCCAGTGAAGGTATCGCGCAAATCTTTTTTTCTTTATTAGATGAAAGGCCCTCAGAAAAAAATATTATTATCACTTCAGGTATTGAACATTCAGCAGTCGTCCAGTGTTGTCAAAGATATCAAAACAAAGGTTATCAAATTGAATACATTAACACCCTAGATAATGGGGTGATAGACCTTCAACACTATCAGGAATTGATCAAAAAATTTTCTAATCAAATTGCTTTAATCACAAGCATGGCCGCAAATAATGAAACAGGTGTCATACAACCCTATCAAGAAATTGGAAAAATCGCCCAAGAAAATAAAGTTCCATTTTTTTGTGACACAACCCAATTCATTGGTAAAACAGAGTTTAATTTTGATCAATCAAATATTGACTATGCCGTCTGTAGCTCACATAAAATTGGTGCTCTTATTGGAGCTGGCTTTATTATCGCTAAAGACCCAACTCGTTTAAAACCTCTCATTTTAGGTGGTGGGCAAGAAAAAGGTTTAAGAGGGGGTACACAAAACTATATTGGAATTGAAACTATGGCAGTTGCTATGGAGTCCTTTTATAATAATAAAGAAAAACTAAACCAAGTTAATGAGTCTCGATTAGCTTTTGAACAAAAAATTAAAGAAAAATTTCCTGAAGTTGCTATTATGGGTGATGGAGCACCACGTTTGGCCACCACAACAATGATCGCTTATCCAGGTATTCACGGCCAGGCGGTACAAATAGAGCTTGAATCACAAAATATCTTTGAAGATGGGAAAGCGGAAATGATAATTGAAAATCTTGCATCAAATGCCGAATTTATCAGAGTAGCTACAGGCTTTTTCTCAATTGGCGGCTATGAGAGCATTGCTAAATCTGTGAGTGGCGCCCACATTAGAATCATTGTTGGGGACAGAGATGAGAGAGGAAGAAACATTCTATAT
>PAKC01000064.1 GCA_002706205.1 Halobacteriovoraceae bacterium | reverse complement strand
AGATCTTTATTTATTTTTACAATCAGATTTATTTAAAACGTTTAGGCTTTGATTTATCATCAGCGTAGTCAGTCGGTTAAAAAATTATTCAAGATCTAGGTCTTTAAGTATTTTTTCTAACTCCTGATCATTAAAATGACGTAAAGAGGGAAGGGACAGTCTTCTTTTAAGTAAGTCGTCTTTTGTTCTTACCTTTTCAGACTGAATAATCTCTTTGATCTTTTCATGTGAAACCTTTTCAGTAAAAGGATTACTGACAATCGAGGTCGTTCTTAAGGGGTTGAGGGTGATTTTTTTGTCATGTTTTATGTTTAATTTTTTTAAGATTTTTTTATTTACATCTTGGGCCATTTTTCTAAACGTTGTGTACTTTCCCCCTACAAGAACATACATGTTTTCTTGGGGAGAAAAAACTTTATGATGGCGAGAAGTTTTAGAACTAGAAGTTTTGGCCTTTACTAAGGGACGAACAGCTGCAAAACTTGAAAGGATATCTTTTTGTGTAATATTGGACTCTGGAAAATACTCATTAACGACAGAAAGGAGATAGTCTATTTCTTCTTGAGTTGGTTTTATATCAAGCATATTGGTATTTTCGGGTATTGGACTTTCAGTTGTCCCTACTAAAATCGCATTTCTTTGGGGAATGACAAAAATAATTCTCTGATCTTTAGTTTGTAAGACCATAGCATCTTGTATCGGAAGTGATTTACCATCTAACCATAAATGGGTTCCCTTTGATGGAAGAATGACTGGTTCCCACGGAATTTCTAGTTTTTTCATGACTTGATCTGTAAAAGGGCCAGTTGCAAAGATCACAAATTGTGCCCTTGCAGTTTCTGTTTGATCATTGATTTTGTCTTTATAAGTAACTTGGTAGCAATCTTGATTTTTTTCGACTTTAGTTACTTGTTTGTAATTAAGAGCATTGCATTGAGGATTGTTCAATCCATCATAGATACACTCCAGACCTAATTTTGCATCATCAACAATTCCATCATAATAAACACCACTCCCTACAAGACCAGCTTTTCTTAGTCCTTGCATGTGCTCTAGTGTTTTTTTAGGATTTAAAATTTTATGAGAGGTATTTTGAAATAGGGATAAAAGGTCATATAAGAAGAGTCCTATTCGCATGAGGAATAAAGGCCATTTACTTTCTTTATAAACCGGAAGATAGAAGGGGATTTCCTTAGTAATATGAGGAGTGAGTCTAAGCCAAAGATTTTTTTCTTTTAGAGCTTCAAAAACAAGGGAAAAGTCCATATTTTCTAGATAGCGTATTCCTCCATGAAGCATTTTTGAGCTACCTTGACTGGTTTGAGAATTAAAGTCAGATTGTTCAAGTAGAAGAGATTTTAATCCGTGTAAAGATTGTTCTCGAAAAAGACCTGCACCTACAATACCGCCACCAATAATAATGACGTCATAATCATATTTTTGTTTTTCTTTTTGAGTCATTTTTTTTCAATCCAAACTAAATTTCCAGTTCCTAAAATTTGATAACGAGGACCCTCTTTAATGTAAGTATCAAGCGATAAAGGAATAATAGAAAAATTTAAACCAACAATAGCATTGGCCTTTTTTGTTAAGGCTTTTTGTTTTAAACCATCTACGACTTCTTGGTAAAGGTCATCAAGTTTAAGGGATCCTGCTTTATCTTTAACTTTTGATTTATAGATATCGTCAATATTGTGATAACTCGACTTTGCTGCAAGCAGATTTTCTCGCTTAAGTCTAAGATCATTTACTTTTTCTTTTTCATCAGCAGATATGTGATCCATGATTCGCTCTTCTAAGCCTTCATTGATAAGTTCGTCTTTAGAAATCTGCAGAGCATAAGTTGCAACTCCAAGATGCCCTTGAATAGAATAGTCTTCAATTGTAGGCAGAGTTGAAATAAGAATATCTTTACTTGATTTTGATTGATGGCTTCCCCAGAAATATGATTTGTTGTTATACACGCTGGCCTTTGATGTTAAGCCTCTGTCATTTGATTGATAAGTTCTAGGAGGATTGACCTCTTCAGTAAGACCTAATAATATCTCAATATCAAATGCCCTTAATTTATGGGCAATCGTTATGGCGGCATACTCACTAAGTCTAGGGAGTAACATTTGGCCGCGTTTGAGATTAGTAATTAACTGTTCTTTTTGTTCGTTTTTATAAATACCAAACTCTATGAGGATTTCGATAATTTCGTTAAGGTCTTCATAGTATTTTGGATTTTTTATAATCAAGCTAAAGGGAGGGTTTCCTTCGGCATTGAAGTCTCCATATGAAATGCTTTCTGCGAAAGATTTAATATCTTCAAATTCGGTTGGTTGTTTCCATTCGTTTAAGGGTTGATCTTCAATAAGAGTCTTCTTTTCAGGATGAGTTGAAAGTGATTCAAGATCATTGTCGTCATCTTTGAGTTCCTCTTGGCTTATGAGTTGTGAAGAGGTTTTTTCATTTTGCTCTATTGGATTGAGGTCTTCTTGTAAAATTTCGTTAGTTGTGTTTTCAAAAATGTCATTTTGAGTTGTTTCATGATCTAAATCTTTGATTTGTGAGTTTGCAAAGGGCTCCTGGGAAGACTCATCATCAAAGTTTGCAAATTGGTTGTCAGAAATGCTGTCTTGATTAAAGTCTTCTGTTTCTTGAACGGGACTAGAAAAGTCGTCAAAAGTGTTAAAGTCTTCCTCTTGGCCATATGAATTTTCTGAAATTTCTTCTTCAGATGCTTCTGATGGAGGTAAATCGGGAAGTTGCTCGTCTAAAGCTTTATCCAGTGCAGAATAAGCGTCATCTTCATCAGCTAATTTCTCTGAGCTTTGTTCAGTTTCTTCAAGACCCATTTTTTTGGCCATCATCTCAATATCAGTAAAGTCTTCATCTTCTTCACTTCTATCTAGGTTTGGTAAGTCTTCAATTCTAGTGATGTCTTCGTCATCATTAGTTGCCAATCTTTACTCCTTAATTAAGCACCGTGACAATGTTTAAACTTTTTACCAGAGCCACAAGGACAAGGATCATTTCTTCCCACTTTTACTGTTTTTCTTTGAACAGGTTGATTGGCCTGTTCAGCTTGTTTTTGGGCCCGTTTATGGGCTTCTAGTTGGGCTTCTAGCATGGCCTGTTGTTGTTTTTTTATTTCTTCAATTTCTTCGGCAGTATACAGACGTACCGAAAAAATTCTTTCTACAACTGCACTGCGTACTTGTTCTTTCATTTGTTCGTATAAATTAAAAGCCTCTCTTTTGTATTCAACTAAAGGGTCTTTCTGGCCATAAGAGCGTAGATTGATACCCTCTTTTAAATGATCCATATTAAGTAAGTGATCTTTCCAAAGCTGATCAAAAGTAGAAAGAAGGACTTCTCGCATTGTGACTTTTACTTNCTCTTTATCGTATTGAGAGAATTTTTCATTAAGAATATCAGTTGCAGTTGCAATTATATATTTTGTGAGATCTGAATTGTATTCATTAGAGCATTCGTGAATAGTTATCTCTTTGTGGGTTGAGAAAATATTTTGAAAGCCTTTGTTTATGTCTTCCCAGTTCCATTCGTTTAAAGGAGCTTTAGGATTTTGAGGACGATTGGATAATGTGAGAAAATGAGCAACATCTTCAATCATTTCATTAATGAGCTCTCTATTGCCTTCATCATTAAGAATTTCTTTTCTTATTTTATAAATTACTTTTCTTTGTTCATTCATAACATTATCAAAATCAAGAAGATGCTTTCTGATATCAAAGTTATGACCTTCAACTCTTTTTTGTGCTTTAGCAATCTGATTAGATAGTATTTTAGCTTCAATAGGTTCATCTTCTTTGAGCCCCATCCTTTCCATGATTCCTTTGACTTTATCTGAGCCAAAGACACGCATAAGATCATCTTCCAAAGAAAGAAAAAACTTAGATGCACCTGGGTCACCTTGTCTTCCTGAACGTCCTCTTAATTGGTTGTCAATTCGTCTGGACTCATGTCTTTCTGTCCCTACTATGTATAAACCACCTGCTGCTAAGGTTTCTGGGGTGAGCTTGATATCTGTTCCTCGACCGGCCATGTTTGTAGCAATGGTGACGGAGCCAGGGTGTCCAGCTTTAGCAACAATATCTGCTTCTCTTTCGTGTTGTTTCGCATTTAAAACTTCGTGTTTTATACCTTTTTGTTTAAGATAATTTGATATGATTTCAGATTCATCAATGGTTATTGTTCCAACCAAAACAGGTTGATCTTTTTTATGACACTCTTCGATGAGTTCTGCAATTGCTTTATACTTACCTTGTTTGGTTCCATAAATGACATCTGCATAATCTATTCTCGCAATGGGAAGGTTGGTAGGGACAACGACAACTTCAAGGTTATAAATTTTGTTAAACTCTTCTGCTTCTGTGTCAGCGGTTCCTGTCATCCCTGCAAGTCGGTTATATAGTTTGAAATAATTTTGAAAGGTGATAGAGGCAAGAGTTTGGTTTTCAGACTTTATCTCAACTCCTTCTTTTGCTTCTATTGCTTGGTGAAGTCCATCAGACCATCGACTTCCTTCCTTTAAACGTCCAGTAAATTCATCTACGATGATCACCTTACCATCGCGGACCACATATTCTTTGTCTTTGTGAAAAAGCGTATGGGCCCTCAATGCTTGGTTGATATGGTGAAGTTTTTCGATATTAGCTACGTCAAATAAATTTTCCACTCCTAGAATTTTTTGAACTTTAACAACCCCATCATCTGTAAGGACAGCAGTATGTGATTTTTCTTCGATGGTGTAGTCAGTTTCTTTATCTAGCTTAGGAATAATTTTATTCATAGAGACATATAACTCAGAATTTCCTTCTGAAGGCCCTGAAATAAGTAGGGGGGTTCTTGCTTCATCAATTAAGATAGAGTCGACTTCATCGACAATACAATAATTATGTTCGCGTTGAACGTAATCATCAAGATCAAACTTCATATTGTCTCTTAGGTAATCAAAAGCAAACTCATTATTGGTTCCGTAGGTGATATCACACGCATAAGCTTCTTTTCTTTTTTCGTCATCCATGTCATGAATAATACAGCCAACTGTTAAACCCATCCATTTGTAGAGTTCACCCATTTCTTGGGCATCTCTTTGAGCAAGATAATCATTTACTGTAACAAGGTGAGCTCCTTTTTGAGTGAGTCCATGAATATAAAGTGGAAAAGCTGCAGTGAGGGTTTTACCTTCACCTGTTTTCATTTCAGCTATTTTCCCTTCGCTTAAAACCAGACCACCAATGATTTGGACATCATAAGGTCTTAAACCTAACACTCTATCAGCTGCTTCTCTGATGGTCGCAAAAGCTTCTGGAAGAATATCGTTTAGAGTTGATCCTTTTTCTAAAAGTTGTCTGAATTTTTGAGTCTGAGCTTTAAGCTCTTCATCAGTCAGTTTTTTCATTTGATCGGCATAACTATTTATTTCACTTACCATCGGCTTGAGTTGTTTGAGGTCTCTATCTTGTTTTGTCCCAAACACTTTTTTTAGTACATTTATCATTTTTAACTCCAGTTTAATCTAAAATAAAATATAAAGGATCTACAGCAATTCCATTTACTCTGACTTCATAGTGAAGGTGAGGTCCTGTGGAATAACCAGAGCTTCCTACTTTTGCGAGAATATCGCCTCTTTCCACTCTTGCTCCATTTTTAGTTAGAATCTTTTGAGAGTGTGCATATATTGTTTCTATCCCATAACCATGATCAACTTGAACAAAGAGGCCAAAGCCAGCTTTATTTCCAGCGTATGTAACGATTCCATCCGCTGGTGCTACGATTGGAGTCCCATAATTAGCACCAACATCCAAGCCTTCATGCATTTTTCTTACACCAGCTGTGGGGGAAATACGATGTCCAAAATAGCTTGTGATCCATCCATTGGTAGGTAGGATGGTTGGGGTCGACTTGAGAATTGACTCTTTATCTAACAAGTATTGATCTAGTTTGTGAATACGCATCTCTAAGTCTGAAGCAACTTGTCTGATTGTTTTAAATTTGTAATCAAAAGTTGCATATTGTGTTGATAGCTCAAAGCTGTTTTTGATTAAGTCCGAAAACTTTTGGGTGATTTTATACTTTTGTGTTAAGCCAAAGTTTTCCGCAATTTTTTGATCATACAGATTTTTAAGCTCTTGATACTCTGGACTTTGATTAATATTTTCAAATTTATGAATAAAATCTTTTTCTAATTCTACAGATTCATCTTCTGGAACTGGTTCACGAATTGTTGATGAACCGTGATCATCCATCATCATTTCTTTGTGATTATTATTAGCAGGAACAATTGGTTTTGTTTTAGTTACATCATTGAGTCCCGTAATGATTCGTAATTTATTTTCAAAAGTTTTAATACGCTGTAAATCTTCACCTAAAGAATTGACTTTCATTTGAAATAGTTGAATTTGTTCTCTGAGTTGACGATTTTCAAGATTAAGATGTTTGTTTTCTGAGATTTGTTGCAAGATTTTCCAGTAATCGTAGAGAAGAATACCAAACAAAATTGAAGCAAGAACAAAAATAAAGGCCAGAGATCTTATGAAGATACCAGGAAGCTTAAAAGATTTTACACCCTTTTCCTGTTCTGGAACAATCATAATTGTGTAGTGTTTATCCAAAAATTTACTCCGTGTATTTACTCTTTTTTGTGATTTTTGTTGCTTGCAGCAACTATTGTAAATTGAGTAAAAGCATAAGGCAAATAATGAATATTACTTTCCTGAGACAAATTAAGGTGAAGTGTGAACTTATTCTTTGATAAGAGCGATAATAACTGAAATATTATCTTGCCCACCGTTGACATTGGCCTGGTAGATAAGTTGACTTACTGCATTGTCTACTTGTTCTTGAGTTGCTTCAGAGGGGACAGGGATATTTGTGTTGATAATTTTTAGGATATCGCTATCAGCTACTTTTCCATGGAGTCCATCTGAGCAAACTAAGAAGATATCTTCCACATTAGTCCGGTATTTGTAGATGTCAACTTCAACCACTGGTTCAAAACCTACGGTTCTGATGAGTACATTTTTTTGTGGATCTCTTTTGGCCCCTTGTCTGTCGTAAATGCCTAAATTTAATTTTTCTTGCACTAAAGAATGATCCCGAGTTAATTGGTATAATTTTTTCTTGTGAACAAGATAAATTCTAGAGTCTCCAACATTAGCAAGATTGGCATATTCTTGGTCAAACTTAATAGCACTGATTGTTGTTCCCATGCCTTTTAATTCTTCATTTTGTTGACCGTGATCGTAGATAGCTTTGTTAATATATTTTATTGACTTTTCGAGAAGCTCTTCAGTCTCCAGGAAGTTGTCATTATCAGAAAAAAACTCAGGAAAAATTTTTGCAGACATTTGAGAAGCAATATCGCCACCATTGTGACCACCCATTCCATCAGCGACAGCAAAAAAATTATATTCTTTGAGAGTGCAGATCGAGTCTTGATTAGTTTGCCTTTTTTGACCGATATCTGTTTGAGCATTAAATAAAATAGGCACGACGTCTCCATGTCTCTACTTGTTTATTAGATATGATAATAAGTATAAAACACAAAAGGCTATCTTTAAAAGTCTTTTTTATTAACCGATTAAAATACTCGTGCAGTGGTGCAGTTTGGCTCTATAAAAAAATGCTCTAATTTGTTGATTAACCTTTTATTTAATTGATGATTGCGTGTAAAATAATAAGTGAAGATTAAGCTTGATCTTAGCTGGATTCTTATGGAGGAAATAATGAGCATCGATATTCAAAGTTTTATGGAAAAAAATTATTCTAAAGAAGATTTCTCTCATCTTCACTGGGAAGGAAGTTTTCAAGATTATTTAAATCTGGTGATAAAAAATCCACAAATATGTCGAAACTCTTTTCAGAGAGTCCATGATATGATTATGTCTTATGGTACTTCTACTTATACTGAATATAAAAAAGAAATAACTCGTTATCACTTTTTTGATGACCCTATTGAAAATGGAAAAGATGCCATCTTTGGTATTGATGTTCATTTAATGAAATTAGTAAACTTTTTTAAATCTGCGTCTCATGGCTATGGTACCGAAAAAAGAGTTTTGCTTCTTCATGGACCAGTAGGTTCTGCTAAATCATCAATTTCAAGGCTATTAAAAAAAGGTTTAGAACATTATTCTAAAACAGATGAAGGGGCCCTTTATACTTATGAATGGATTAGTGATGAAGAGTCAGAAATATTGGGAGATGCTAAGCACTTTGAAAGTCCGATGCATGAGGAACCCCTTAAACTTGTGCCGCTTGAAGTCCGCAAGCAATTTTTAGAAGAGCTAAATTCTCAGTCTGATTCAAAATATCGAATAAAAATTAAAGGGGAAGTCAATCCAGCTTGTCGTTTTATACTGTCTGAGTTTATGAAAAAATATGATGGGGACTGGAATAGAGTGATGAAGCATATTCGTGTTAAAAGGCTAATCTTGTCTGAAAAGGATAGAATTGGAATTGGAACTTTCCAGCCTAAAGATGAGAAAAACCAGGATTCAACAGAATTAACAGGTGATATTAATTATAGAAAAATCGCACTTTACGGTTCAGATTCTGACCCAAGAGCTTTTAATTTTGATGGTGAATTTAATATTGCTAATCGTGGGATCGTTGAGTTTATTGAGATGTTAAAACTTGATGTCGCCTTTTTATATGATCTTCTTGGGGCTTCTCAGGAGCAGTCTATTAAACCTAAAAAGTTCGCTCAAACAGATATAGATGAAGTTATTTTAGGTCATACTAATGAGCCCGAGTTTAGAAAATTACAGTCGAATGAATTTATGGAGGCTTTAAGGGATAGAACAGTTAAAATTGATGTTCCTTATATTACTCGACTAGATCAAGAAATCAGAATTTATAAAAAAGACTTCAATGAAACAACTATACCTCATATGCATATTGCCCCTCATACTTTAGAAATGGCAAGTTTATGGGCAATTCTGTCTCGATTAGAAGAACCTAAAAAAGCAGATTTAACGAAATTACAAAAGCTAAAACTCTATAACGGAAAAACCTTACCTGGCTATAATGAGGATAATGTTAAAGAATTGAGAAAAGAGGCCGTTAGGGAAGGTCTTGATGGAATTTCTCCTCGATATATTCAAGATAAGATTTCTAATTCATTAGTTAAAAATGCTCACTCGGGTTGTCTAAATCCATTCATGGTGTTTAATGAGTTAGAGTCTGGTTTAAAGCACCATGGTTTGATTAGTTCACAGGATCAATTAGATGGATTTAAAGAGATGTTGGCAGTAGCGAGACAAGAGTACGAAGATATTGTTAAAAATGACGTTCAAAAAGCCATTAGTGTTGATGAGTCAGCTATCGAAACTTTATGTGCTAATTATATTGATCATGTAAAAGCTTATACCCAAAAAGAAAAACTTCGTAATAAGTATTCAGGTAAACTTGAAGATGCTGATGAAAGATTTATGCGTTCTATTGAGGAAAAAATTGATATTTCTGAGTCTATTAAAGACGATTTTAGACGTGAAATTATGCATTTTATCGGTGCTTTGGCCATTGAAGGAAAACAATTTGACTATAGAATGAATGAAACTCTTCAGCGTGCACTGGAGTTAAAACTATTTGAAGATCAAAAAGACTCAATAAAGTTAACTACGATTATTTCAAATGTCGTCGATAAGCAAACTCAAGAAAAAATAGATGTCGTGAAAACAAGATTAATTAAAAATTTTGGTTATTGTGAGATTTGTGCCACTGATACATTGAATTACGTTTCTAGTATTTTTGCTAAAGGCGACTCAGTTAAATCTTAACCAAGAGGAGAATGGGTGGATCATCCAATAAAAAGAGATCATGCAAGGTTTAGAAAAATTGTCAAAGGTAAAATTCGAGACAATTTGAGAAAGTATATTTCTCAAGGCCAGCAGATTATTCCTAAAGGTAATGATCAATTTAAAGTCCCAATGCCCAGTATTGATATTCCCCGTTTTAAATTTGGTGATAAGTCTGAAGGGGGAACAGGTCAGGGTGATGGACAGGCAGGAGATCCTGTAGATGGTCAGCCTGGAGAGGGTGAACCTGGTCAAGGGGAAGCTGGAGAAGGTGAAGGTAAAAAAGAGCTTGAAGTTGAAATGGGAGTTGAAGAACTTGCTAAAATTTTAGGCGAAGAGCTAGAGCTTCCTAATATCGAACCCAAGGGGAAACAACAACTGGCCTCTACTGTTGATAAATATACTTCTATCGGGACAACTGGGCCTGATTCGCTTAAACATTTAAAAAGAACCTATAAAGAGGCACTTAAGCGACAGCTTTCTATGGGAGTTTATGATCCGATGAACCCAAGAGTTGTTCCTATTCGAAAAGATTATCGTTTTAGAGCAGCAGACACAAAAATAGAGATGGAAAACTCCGCAGTTGTCATTTATATGATGGATGTGTCTGGTTCGATGGGTGAAGAGCAAAAAGAGATTGTAAGAACGGAATCTTTTTGGATCAATTTATGGTTAAAAAGTCAGTATAAAGATATAGAGATACGTTATATTATTCATGATGCCACAGCAAAAGAAGTGGATGAAGATACTTTTTTTCGAACTAGAGAAAGTGGGGGAACGTTAATTTCTTCAGCTTTTAAGCTCTGTAAATATATTATTGAAGAGGATTATAACCCTAATGAATGGAATATTTATCCTTTTCACTTTAGTGATGGAGATAACTGGTCTGCTGATGATACAAAAGTTTGTTTAGATCTGTTAGATAATTTTATTTTACCAAATTCAAATATGTTTTGCTATGGCCAAGTGGAGAGTCGCTATGGCTCTGGACAGTTTTACAAGGATCTTTCGCAAAAATATGGCACAGAAAATGAAGATGTTATTTTGAGTAAAATAAAAAATAAAGATGCAATCTTAGACTCTATTAAAGAGTTTCTAGGAAAAGGAAAATAATGTTAAGAACAAAGCCAATTTCAGCAGATTTGCTTAAGTTACAAAAACAAATTCAAGGTTATGCTGATGATTATGGCCTTGATTATTTTCCCCAAATATTTGAAATGTGTGATTATGATACGATTAATATTTTAGCTGCTCAGGGTGGCTTTCCTATTCGTTATCCACATTGGAAGTTTGGTATGGATTATGATCAACTTTCCAAGGGATACAGGTATGGTATCCAAAAAATTTATGAGATGGTTATTAATACTGACCCTTGTTATGCGTATTTATTAGAGGTAAATAATTGGTTAGACCAAAAGCTTGTTATGGCCCATGTTTACGGTCATAATGACTTCTTTAAAAACAATATGTGGTTTTCTAATACGAACCGAAAAATGATGGATGTAATGGCCAATCATGGCTCTAAGATTAGAAGATACATGGAAAAATATGGTTACGCAAAAGTTGAACTTTTTATTGATAAAGTTCTTTCTTTAGAAAATCTTATTGATATTCAAAATCTTTTTGAAACTTCTGAGGTGATTGAAAGCAGAAATCAAAAATTAAAGAAATACCTTCAGGAGCAAGAAACTGGCGGGTATATGGTTGACGATCGTTCCCAGGCTTTGAAGTCATTTATGCGCGCAAAAGATCGACAAAACAACCTACAAAAAGATTTAACTAAAGAAGATTTTGAAGAGATCGTTGCAGAGAAAAATGTTTTTAAAGGGCAGAGAGATATTCTTAAGTTTTTAATTGAAAACGCCCCTCTTGAAGATTGGGAAGCTGATGTTCTTGCTTGTTTAAGAGAAGAGGCTTATTATTTTTTACCGCAAAGAGTAACGAAAATTATGAATGAAGGTTGGGCCAGTTATTGGCATTCGACCATCATGAACCACAAGGCTTTAGAACCTTCAGAGTTTATTGACTTTGCTAGTAAACATGCTGGTGTTATGGCCATGAGTAAAAAAAATATCAATCCATATAAAATTGGTATTGAACTTTTTCGTGATATCGAGCACCGCTGGAATACCGGTAAGTTTGGTAAAGAATACAATGAATGCACAAATATGTATGATAAAGAAAACTGGGACACGAAAGCTGGTTTAGGTAGAGATAAAATCTTTGAAATTCGTAAAACTCATAATGATATTTCGTTTATTAATGAATTTTTAACTCCCGAATTCTGTAATAGACAACAAATTTTTACTTATAAATATAATCCTAGAAGTCAAAGGATGGAGATTGATACTCGAGATTTTCAGGCCATAAAACAAAAATTGCTTTCACAGTTAACAAATTTTGGTTCACCTATTATACAGGTGGAGGACGCAAACTATAAAAATAGAAAAGAACTCCTTTTAAAGCATGTTCATTATGGAGTTGACTTAGATATGCAATTTGCTGCAGAAACCATGAGCAATCTTTATTTTATGTGGAAAAGGCCGATTAACCTCACAACAAAGTATGAGGATAAAGAAGTTGTCTTTAATTTTGAAGGTAAAGAGCTGAAAGTGTTGTAGAATCCTTGGATTTATCCTTTAAGTTTACGCCGTATAAAATAAATAAAAAAAACGAAAACAACACCTAGAGCGAGGGATGAATAATAATCAAAAAAGCTTTGCTGTTGTAAATTGTCTGTAGCTGCTATTGCTCCACAGTTGCCAAGTAAGGATTGGCCAAGAAGATCAAACTTTGACTCGTGGGGATAAAGATAAGTGACTCCATCAATATCATCATCTCCCAACCATTTTTGATATTTTCCTGAAGTATTATAATACATAAGACTTTGTTGATATTCTGAATGGCCCAGACCAAAGGCATGGCCAATCTCATGAGCAATGACGGCTTCAATTTCTCGATCAGATTTTTGGGGGAGTTTTGAAGATGAGTGAGCATTGAGAATAAGAATGGCACGACATGTGCTTCCACTACATTGCATCGCTGCTGAGCCAAGAATTGAGCTATCATCAAAGTCTGTTGCACTTGCATTACAGCCAGCAACAATAGTATTGGCAGGAACTTTATTTAATGCAGATGAGTGAGTATCTCCAGTAATATCAATATCATCTTTTATTCCTTCAACTTTAAGAAAAAGAGCAGAAGTAGGGACTTTATTCCAATAATCTTCAACAGCATTCTTAATCAGGTCTACATATCTTGAGGTGCTAAACCCGGCCCCTGAGCAAGTTGTATTGGCAATAAATATTTTGATTTCATTATTTTTGAAACCCTTCTGGGTATTTGGGTTTAAGGTCCAGGCATAAGCATGATAAAAGGGAAAAAAGAGTAAGATTGCCAAAAAATAATATTTCATTTTATTACCTATAATAATTAAAACTCAACAGATAGTTATATGCTTTATTTTCTAGCCGTTGGAAGCTTAGTATTTGAAGATCAAAACGTACTGAATACTTTTTTGAAGGAAATAAATACTCAGTTCCAAGGTTAAGTGTTGAAAAATAGCTTACCTTCGTTTTGTCTGGTGAGGGAAACTTAGTTGTTCCATTACCGTTATCCAAATAAACTGATCCTCCAAGTCCATGGAGCCGATACCAATGATTACTAAGTCCGTATCTGAGAGTAAAGTTGTTTCCCATGATGTAACTAAAGTTGTAATTGAGATGGATCATATCTCTTTTTGTATTTTTAGCATTGTCTAAAAAGTAAGTGAAACCAAACTCTGGAGAGAAATAATGCCGGCTAACCATTTGTAATTGAGTGCCGACTCCAAAAGTCGGGTTGATTTCAAATTTTTTGGTAGCACCACCTGCAGAAGTTTGAGCTTGATTAAAATAGGGGACATATGTCCCAAAAGACCAATAATAAGCTAAAGCTCTTGGGGGAGTTAGAGCAAAACAAATTAGTGATAAAATAAATAATAATTTCATTTAATATTTATTGTGGTTTAAATGATACTCTTCGGCCACTTTTTTATGATAGTGCTGCATGAGTTTTTTTGTCAGCGGCCAAGAGCTTATGTTTTCACCATAAATAACTTGATTAATTTGTTTTACTGGCATGATTCCTCTGGATGAGGAGGTGATAAAAACTTCTTGAGCTTTAAGAAGGTCTTCTTTTTGAAAAGCACTCAAAGAAAGTTCAATATTTTTTTCTTGGCATATATCAATTATTTTTTGTCGTGTTATTCCTTTAAGTAAGCCTGTTGAAACCGGAGGCGTGTAGACAATATTATCTTTAATCATCCAAATATTAAAATTTGTTCCCTCTGTCACTTCGTTGTTTTGATTAATCATAACGGCATCATCAGCACCATACTTTCTAGCTTCGGATAAGGCCATGACATTATTGAGATAGTTTCCTGATTTGGCATTTGGGTTAACGGCTTTTATATCATTTCGAATAATATGAGGAATGTATAAGTTCATTCCTTCATTATAGAATTTTTTAGGTGGGATTAGCCGAGGCCTGACAATAATAACAAAATTATTTGTAAAAGATTTTGTGGGATCAAGTGATAAAATAGATTCACCCCGAGTTAAAATAATTCTAATATAAGCTTCATCGAGATTTGAAGCTTTGAGTGTTTTCATAATTTGTTCAATAATATCTTGTTGTTGGTAGTAGATATTCATACTGAGAAGGTTTGCTGAGTGATACAAACGACTTATGTGATCATCCAAAAAAACAATTCTTCTTTGTGTGCTGTGAAGGACTTCGTAAATTGAATCTCCATACAGAAAACCACGGTCAAAGATTGAGATTTTTGCTTCTTCAGGTTTGACAATATCTCCATTAATATTAATTGTTGATTCATTGATGTAGTTTTTAAATTCTTCTTTTCGCATATTATAATTTTATGAGCTTATCATCTAATTCTTCAATATATTTTTGTTGGATGAGCTTTTCTTCTTCTATTTTTTTTACAGGGTTATCTTGGGCATAATAATCAACGAGGTTTTTTGTTTTACCATGTAAACTTCCTTTCTTCTTTGTGTGTTCAAGCATATTTTCCCACGTATTAAGGCGTATTAGAAGCCAACAGTGTAAAACGTCTTTGAGTTGACAATTTCTTTGTGCTGCTGAAACAAGTTCTTTATTTTTTTCTAAATTCATAAGATTCAGAACACTTATCTGGGCAATTTCTAAAGGAATGGCATTGTTTTTCATGTTTTTAATTTTTTTTATATATTGATAAGAATCTTCATATTTTTTATCCATTGCTAAAAATACGCTCATTAAGGTATGGTTTTTAAGCTCATTAATTTCTTCTTCTGGAATTCTTTGTAAAAAGCTTACTCCGTCCTGCCATTGTGAGAGTTTCCAAGACAGTGGGATAAGTCGCTCAAGAGCATTTAGAGAATTCGATTTTTTTTGTAAGGCGAGTTTAAACTGAGCGTATGCCAGTTCTTCTTTTTTTTGAAAAAGAAAAAGATTTCCTTTAAAGATTTCGGCATTTGCTGTGTCGAGATCCTTTAAAAGCTGATAAGCTTTATGCAGATTTCCATTCCTATAATAATTTAATCCAATAAGCTCTCTAAAAACTTCATCTTCAAGTGCAGAAGCCCCAAAAAACTTAAAACGAGGAATGATTTTATCTTGCTGATTAAGATATAAGGCCAACTTGAGATAAACGCGTAAAAACTTCTTATCTACGCTATCGATTGGTCGCTCTTTAAAAAAGTTTTGAATATATTTTTTTGTTCCTTTTTGCTTTAAATCAATGATCATTTGAATCCAAACTAAGTTTGTTTGAGAAAAGGGTCTAATTCTTTCACTGCACTTACTCCAGGATTGAGTCATTTCTTTCGTTTGCCCTAAAATAATATGGGAAAGCACTTTAAGCAGACAAACTTTTTCAAGGTGTTCAAAATTTTTCATTGTGGGACTATTAAGTATACTAAGTGTTTTCTGGTATTGACCTTCTACAAAATGAATAAGTGCTAGATATCGATATTGGATTGGTTTTGAAAAGTTTTCTGTTAATTTTGCTTCTTTGAGCATGACTTTTGCAATATCAAAATTCCCTGTAATGATGTGATATTTGATTTCTTCTAAGTTTCTTATAGTAGTGTAGTTTTTGAGTCGGCTTTGCTCGATTGAGTTTTTGCTAAGACTTGATTCACTTTCAGGGTAGCTATAGGGAAATCTTTTTGTTTCAGCTGAAGCCACAACTTGGCCCCAAAAAAACAGTACTAGGAAAAATAAACTCATTTGCTTATTCATAGTCAATTTATCGATATTTTGTTTCGATAAGTTAAGAAAGGAATATTTAAATGATAAAACTAGTAAGTTCTTTCCTCTTTTTTATTTTTATAAGTACTTGTGCTTATGGACTTGTACCTCTAGAAGGACTTATTTTAGGGCAGGTTGATATCAAGAAACAGTTTGATCCTTATCAAAATGCCTTGAGCTATTCACAATCGCAAGTTAATGAGGACCAGAAGGAGCTTGAAAAAATTGAAAAATATAAGGCCCTTTTTTGGCAAGGAAGCCAAATCAAAAATAGATGTGATATCTATCAAAAATCTGAATATAAAACTCAATGGGAAGAAAACCAAGCCGTTCGTTCGATTATTGCCCAGTTACAGTATTTAGGTCTTGATAGGAGTGTCAAGGCGATTGCAGCCTATGCTAGAAAATTAGAGTTTTCGGATAATAAGTATCACAAATTTGTTCAAAGACTGATGCAAGATACTTGTAGTGAGAACATAAGTGTTTATTCATTGAATTTATTGCGTAAAAACTTTGAGTTTCAATGGAAAAATTCTTCCAATGACTTTTTACCATCAGTTTCGAATAATCCTTTTTTTTCAAAAAATTTTAAACGCAGACATAATACCTCTGAAGTGATCAATAAAGAATTTAATTATACACTCAGAAACTTTCGAGCTTTTTGTTCTTGGAATGGGGATATTGATGATTTTCGTATGTTGGTTCCTTACTTAAAAAATCCTTTTATTATGAGCTATGTGTTTAATCAACTTTCTCATAAAGAACTCGTTTTTAATGAGGACTTACAAAAACTTATTTTACAAAAGGGCCAAACTCATAGAGTTCAGGTCGCTTGTGAAGATATGATCTGTCGGAGAAGAAATAAAGAAGATTTTGAGAGAATTTTTCCTCGCATGGTGGGAAGCTATAAATTTGAGGATGATCTGGAGCGTTTGTATTGTGAAAAATTTTATTCTGCTAGATATAAGCAAAAGAAAACCAATCCAAAGGTGCAAAAGTGGATTGAAGAACAGGCTTACGCCGAATCTAAAATTGAAGCGATGCAATTTTTTGCCCTGTTAACTAAGGTTCCTGATCCTATGATTGCTAGTGATCAATTTTCTGGTCTTGTTCAAACCTTTGAACATTCGATAAAGGCAAGGTGGGATTTATGGGCCCAAAAAAGTTTAGAAAGCTTTGACAAAGATCAATTGTATGAAGAGCCTTTAGAATTGACCCTGGTCGAGAATTCTAATGTTGAGCAAATTAAGTCTGGAGTTTTTCAGGTAGAGTTTAATATAGGTTTGAGTGAGGTGGATAAAGTGTTGGAAGATATTGATAAAATAGACGCCAGTTTTTATTTAAGTTTTCCTTGGAATTATTTTGCTTCTATCAAAAAAAGAATTCATTTACTTTCAAATCGTGTTCAAAAAAATGAGATAAAAAAAATTGAAGAGAGATTTTATGATAAAATTACACATCAACTTAAAAATCGCCAAAGACTGTTACATTTGCCAATTTGGAATCGGCAGTTTGCCCAAATTATAGGCGATGAGATTCTTCGCCAAATTAATATCTATTCAGGTGAAAAAATGAATCTTTTAAGTCAACAAAAATTGAAAATACCAGTTAAGTTAAAATTTGGAGTTTTTGCCTTGCGCTATATTAGGCAAAAGAATAAGTTTGAACAAAAAACTCAAAAGACATTGACTTTTAAATAAGATATACCATCTTATAAATCATGAGCTCTAAAAATAAAAAAAATAAAGAAATAGAAGTCGAGGTCCTAGAAGCCGAGGATAAGTTAGCCGATGATACTATTGAAGAAGATGATCAAGACGATTTTATCGATCTTGATGAACTGGAAAAAGCCTCTCAAATAGAAATTATTCAGGATCTCTTGCCTGCTGTCGCAGCAGGAAAAGATTTAGTTCCAACTAAAAATAAGTCAACCGAACCCCTCTATCAATATATACAAGAAATCTCTCGCTATAAATTGTTATCTCAAGAGGAGGAGAAAGAGTTAGTCGCCAAGTTACATGAAACTGGTGATATCGACGTTGCAAAAAAATTGGTTATGGCCAATTTACGTTTAGTAGTCAAAATTGCTTTAGAATATAAAAGTGCTTATAAGAACGTGATGGATTTAATTCAAGAAGGTAATATGGGCTTGATGAAAGCCGTATCTAAGTATAATCCGGAAAAAGGTGCAAAGCTCTCTTATTATGCCAGTTGGTGGATAAAGTCTTATATTTTGAAATTTATTTTAGATAATTTTCGTCTTATTAAAATTGGAACAACTGCTGAGCAAAAAAAACTTTTTTATAATCTTATGCGTGAAAAAGAGAGATTAATGAGCCAGGGAATAGAGCCAGAAGTGAAGCTGATTTCTGAAAATTTAGGTGTTTCTCAAAAATCTGTGCGTGAAATGAACTTACGCCTCAGCTCTAAGGGCTCAGAGGTGAGTATAGATACTCCAATCGGGGATAATCAGAGTGGAGGGACGGGCACTCTTTCAGATCTTTTAGAGTCTGATGAGCAAGATATTGAAGCGGCTTTGGCCCACCAACAAGGACTTAAATTATTGGAAGATAATCTTGAAAATTTTGTCAAAGACCTCAAGCCTCGAGATCAAGAAATCTTTAAAAAACGGCTACTTAGTGAGGTCCCACCTTCCTTGCAAAGTATTGCTGACGACTACGGAGTGTCTCGTGAAAGAATTCGCCAGATTGAAGCACGTTTACTTGATAAATTAAAGGTTTACATGTCTGAATTTATTCGATAAATAACACTGTCTTTTAAAATAGAATAATCTTTATCTAGGTTTCAAAATAATTTGTGACTTGGTTTAGATCGTAAGGAGAAAACATGTTAACAAAAGAAAGAACAGCTGAACTTGTAAACAAATTTGGCGGATCGGAAAAGAACTCTGGTAAAACTGAAGTTCAAGTAGCAATCATTACGGAAAGAATTAATTATCTTTCAAACCATTTTGCAGATCATAAATTAGACTTTCATTCTAAAAGAGGTTTAATGAAATTGATTGGACGCAGAAGAAGATTGTTAAAATATCTTAATGGAAAGTCTCCAGAAAGATATAAAGCGGTTATTAAAGAGCTAGGCTTAAGAAAGTAATAAGAAAAGGGAGCGTTAAGCTCCCTTTTTTATTTAAAAAACGATAAAGTTTTTATAGAATTTATATAGAATGGAGTTCGTAAAGAGTGAGTTTAAGGGATAAATAAATAAATTAAACCATAAGAGATTTAGTTTTTTTATTTATCTTTTAAAACTGCCTTTCGAGCTCCTAAAATTAATTTATTTAGGAGATGTTTATGTTAAACAACAAAAAAGAATTCACGTTTAATTACGGTGGACAAGAAGTAACAATTGAAACAGGAAGACTTGCAAAGCAAGCAGATGGAGCAGTCCTTGTGACTTCTGGGAATTCGCAAGTTTTAGTGACTGTTTGTAGCGCAAGAACAGTTAAAGATGGTCAAGATTTCTTTCCGCTTATGGTTGATTATAAGGAAAAGTTTACTGCTGCAGGTAAGTTCTTAGGTGGATTTATGAAGCGTGAGGGGAGACCTTCTACGGATGAAATTTTACTCATGAGAATGATTGATAGACCTTTAAGACCTCTTTTTCCGGAAGGCTACATGACTGAAACAATTGTGATGGCCCAAGTTGTTTCTTATGATGAAAAAGTTGACCCTGAGGTATTAGCAGGACTTGGAACAGCGGCTGCTTTAGAAATTTCGGATATTCCTTTTGCCGGACCAATTGGTTTTTGTAAAGTAGGTAAGATTGATGGAAAATTAGTTTTAAATCCACATCGAGAGCAATGGGAAAATTCTGATGTCGAGCTTGTTATTGCTGCTTCAAAAGAAGCGATTATGATGGTTGAAGGGGAAGCAAATGAAGTCTCTGAAGCAGATATGATGGAGGCCCTTCAGTTTGGACACGAACAAATTAAAGATTTTTGTGATGTTTTAACTAAAATGCGCAAGGAAGTTGGCAAAGAAAAAAGAGAATGGAAAACAGCTGCTGCGAATGAAACTCTTATGAAAAAAGTCGAAGACTATTCAGCAGACGCTAGAGCTTGTTTAAATATTGAGGATAAACAATTACGCTCAAGAGCTATTAGCGATCTTAATGATAAAGTAAAAGAAGCCATCAAAGAAAATCCAAGTGCATTTGGTCTTGATAATGCTGATGAAGCCGGTAAAGAAGCATATAAAGGAGTTGATGAACTTCTGTATAAGATGATGCGAAATGATATTATGAAAGAGAAAAAACGTATCGCTGGAAGAGGCTTAACTGAGGTTCGTGAAATTGAAACTGAAACGTCAGTACTTAAATCACCTCATGGGTCTTCTCTTTTTACAAGAGGGGAAACTCAAGTTATGGCCACTGTTACTATTGGTGGTAAAGAGGGTGAGCAAATGAAAGACTCTATTTATGGTCTTTCTTATCAGAACTTTTATTTACATTATACATTTGCCCCTTATTCCGTTGGTGAGGCGAGAGGTTATAGAGGTGTTGGAAGACGTGAAGTTGGACATGGAAACCTTGCTGAAAGAGCGCTTAAAAAAATGATGCCAAAAGAATACCCTTATACTGTTCGTGTGACATGTGAGGTTACGGAGTCTAATGGATCTTCATCAATGGGCTCTGTATGTTCAGGTTCTATGGCACTAATGGATGCAGGAATTCCTTTACAAAAACCAGTTGCAGGGGTTGCAATGGGACTTATTAAAGAAGGTGATGATTTTACTATTCTTACAGATATTTTAGGTGATGAAGATCATCTAGGTGATATGGACTTTAAAGTCGCTGGAACAACAGAGGGGATCACTGCCATACAAATGGATATTAAGATTACAGGAATTACTAACGAGATCTTTACAAAAGCTATGGATCAAGCAAAAGAAGGAAGACTGCATATCTTAGGTGAAATGGCGAAAACGATTTCTGCTCCTAGGCCAAGCTTTAAAGATGGTGTTCCTACAATTCAAACATTAAATATTAAACCAGATAAAATTGGTGTTCTTATTGGCCCAGGTGGAAAAAATATTAAGGCCATTCAAGAAAAATATGATGTTTCAATTGAGATTACTGAAGAAGGACTAGTTAAAGTTTTAGGAACAAGCTCAGAAATTTTAGATGAAGTTTGTATGCTTATAGATTTACAGATTAATGGACCTAAAAAGGACTCTGAGTATGAGGCCAAGGTTGTGACTATTAAAGAATATGGAGCCTTTGTTGATATTGCTGATGGAGTTTCTGGTCTTGTTCATGTTTCTGAAATGGCCAAGGAGAGAGTTAAAGATCCTAATGATTATGTATCTGAGGGTGATATAATTAAAGTTAAGGTTGTAGATATTGATCGTTTTGGAAAAATTAAGCTATCAGCTAAAGCAATTGAGCCATTAGTAAACAAAAATCCTAAGGCAAATAATTCTAAAAAAGAAGAAGCTAAACAGGATAATGCTTAAGAAAACCCATTTTAAAACATTTAATACAATAAAAAAGGGACCTATTTATAGGTCTCTTTTTAGTAATGGAGCTGGATTTATATTCCATCAAGCAGAAAGTTATAAAACAGCACATGTGAGTTTAAATTTTCTAGCGGGCTCTATGTTTGAAAATGAAAAAGAATACGGTCTGGCCCATTTGGTAGAGCATTTGCTTTTTAAAGATAAAAAGAACTCTAAGATTAGAGAATTAGAGATGTTAGGCGCCGATGTTAATGCTTATACATATAAAGAAAATATTTGTGTTGAATTAACATGTCTAGGGCGAAAGTTGGAACAAATATTACCGGCTTTTTTGACTCATTTTCTTTGTTTTCACTTTTCTGAAGAAGAATTTGAGCGTGAAAAAAAAACGGTCATTCAAGAACTTCATGAGGATAAAGATGATCATGAAACACAAGGCATTGAAATGCTTTTTGAAAAAAACTTCTCTAAAGATATAGGACATCCTGTTGGGGGGAATGAGAAGAGGCTTCGAAAGTTTACTGTACAAGATGCTCAAAATTTTTATAAGAAACATTTTATACCTCAAAAGATGTTTCTTACAATTGTTGGTGGAGAGATTGATAAACACAGACTAGAAAAAATTTATAAAAATGCGCTCGAAAAATACACTTCTTCTTTGCAACGTCAGCCTTTTCGGTCACGCGGATATAAAACAAAACAAGCAATTAAGACTTTTAGGAGTACACGAAAACGCGCTATGGAATCGGCCATTGTATTTTATTCATTTGATGGCCCAAAAATTGATGCTGATGATTATTATGATTATGTTGTTTTAGATCAAATATTATTTGATGGTCTCTCTTCACTTTTTTTTGTTGAGTTTAGAGAAAAATCTTCGCTTATTTATGGGCTAGATTCTGCTTTAAACTCTTTTGCTAAAGCAGGTAGCTATATTATGATTTTTAACACTCAAAATCAGCGAGTTTCTTTGCTTGATAAAAAAGTGCATAAAGTTTTAAATGACTTAATATTAAAGCCTTTAGCGGAAGATAAAATTAGACACGTCAAAACAAAAATATTAGACCATTGGGAGAGTTCTTTTGATAGCTTAATAGAGCGAACTGAATTTCTGGTGGATAACGAGTTTTATCAAAGACATGATCTAACTATTGGGGAAATGGAAAAAAAACTTAATAAGGTTAGTGGCCATTCAATTCAAAAATTATTAAAAAGAATTTATCAAAAAAATGAGTATTCTAAGTTAATATTTTTAAAAAAATAAAGGGTATAAGTATGAGTGAAATTAAAATTAAATTATTAGATCATTATGATCAAAACTTACCTCTACCTCAATACGAGACAACCGATGCAGCAGGGGCCGATATTCGTGCTTGTTTAGAGAATCGAGATACAATCATTATTAAGCCAGGGCAAAGGGTTCTTATTCCTACGGGGTTAAGTTTTGAAATTGCGTCCGGGCATGAAGTCCAGGTTCGCCCTCGATCAGGTCTTTCTTTAAAAACGAATTTATTGGTGGTTAATTCTCCTGGAACTATTGATGCCGATTATCGTGGGGAAGTAAAGGTTATTTTAGGAAATTTTGGGCAAACAGATGAAGTCATTCATCATGGTGATAGAATTGCTCAGATTGTTTTGGCGCCTATTACTCAAGCAAAATTTTTAGTGAGTGATAAATTAAGTCAAACCAGTAGGGGAAGTGGAGGATTTGGCTCCACGGGAACAAAATAAGGAAAAGATATGGATTTAAAAGTTAAATATGACCACGTTACAAGTAAAGATGAAGCTTATAAGGCCGTAAAGCAGGCCATTACCCCGGAATTATTGGCGAAATTTCAGGTAAAAGCCGAACTTGATTATCAACCAGACCTTATTAAGGCCAAGGGGAAAGGTTTTGAGTTGGAAATGTTTTTTACTCCTGAAGCTTGTGAAGTCAAAATAAATCTATCATTTTTACTCAAGCCTTTGAAAGGCAAGGTATTGGAAGGTATAGATAAACAGTTAAAAAGAGTTGTGTAGGGTTGGTTATTTATGCATAAGGTTACTGTTTTACCATATAACGAAACTATTGAAGTTTCTGATAAGTCAAATCTTAGAGATTCATTAGATAGGGCCGGATATACAGTGAAGTCAACTTGTGGAGGATGCGCAACATGTGGTTTATGTGTTGTTGTCTTAGAGACAGGTGAAGATAATATTAGTGATATTGCTTTTGAGGAAAAACAACTCCTTGGGAATGTTTTTCACTTAACTAAAGAAAGGCTTTCTTGTCAGGTTGATATCTTAGGAGATATTACGGTAGATATTTCAGCACATTTGCCAGTAAAAAAAGTAACTAAAAGAAGAACTAAGCAGCAGGCTGAGTCAATTATCCAAGAGCGGAAAGAAAAGGCTAAAGATAGACCTAAAAAACAAGGTGGATTTCGCAGACCTAAGCCTTTTAAAACAAATAAAGAAGATTCATAATGAATAATTTAAATAGCTCTCCCAGAAAACTCTCAATTTTTCCTTCTCAAATAAAGTATATTGTCTGGAATGAAGCTTGTGAGAGATATTCTTATTATGGAATGCGCTCTATTCTAGTTATTTTTCTTGTCAGTTACTTAGGACTTGAAAAATTTGAAGCAACTTCTGATTATCATTTGTTTGCTGGGGCTTGCTATCTTTTTCCTTTATTGGGAGCCTATATTTCAGATAGATTTTGGGGAAAATATAAGACTATTCTTTACCTTTCCATTGTCTATTGCCTTGGGCATCTTTTCTTAGCTATTTTTGAAAATAATTTGACTGGTTTTTATATTGGATTGGGTCTTATTGCCTTGGGCTCAGGGGGAATTAAACCTTGTGTTTCAGCCCATGTAGGAGATCAATTTAAACCAAGTCAAAAAGCATCACTGCAAAAAGTCTTTGATCTTTTTTATTTTATGATAAATTTTGGTTCAACTTTTTCTACTATGATTACACCGTGGACTTTAAAGGCTTACGGGCCAGGTATTGCTTTTGGTATTCCAGGGATCTTGATGGCCATTGCGACGTTTATTTTTTGGCTCGGTCGCAATGAGTATGTTCATATCCCTCCGACGGGAGCAAATCCTCACGGGACGGGGAGAGTTCTTTTATCCGCTCTAAAAAACTTTCAATTTTCTAAAGGTATTCTTAGTGGTGCTTATGCGGAG
The DNA here is from genome assembly GCA_002706205.1 of Halobacteriovoraceae bacterium. GTDB lineage: Bacteria > Bdellovibrionota > Bacteriovoracia > Bacteriovoracales > Bacteriovoracaceae. The sequence continues at coordinate 6,178 of PAKC01000064.1, read as the reverse complement.
CACCCTAAGCAAGCTGTGGATGATGTTAAGGCAGCTTTTGAAGTGGGAAAAATCTTTATTGCTATAACAATTTTTTGGGCATTATTTGATCAACATGGTTCTTCATGGGTTTTACAAGCAAAGGAGATGAATCTTGTTGTCGATATCTTTGGCCATCAAACAACTTTGCTTCCTTCACAAATTCCCGCACTTAATCCCATTATGGTAATGGTTCTTATTCCTTTTTTTACTTTTGGAATTTATCCTTTATTAGAAAAAATTTTTAAGACAGAAATGTCACCATTAAAAAGAATGGGAAGCGGGATGTTTGTCGCAGCTTTTTCTTTTGTTTTTGTAGCGATTTATCAGTATATGCTTGATGATGGAAATCAAATCTCTGTACTTTGGCAAATTATTCCTTTTTTAGTCATTACTATGGCCGAGGTTATGATTTCGATAACAGGTCTTCAGTTTGCTTATACTCAGGCCCCTCGCTCTATGAAATCTACAATTATGTCGATGTGGTTGTTAACAGTGTTTTTTGGAAATATGATTACGGCTTATATCGCTAAGATTAATATTTTTGAGGGAGGACATTTTTTTATGTTCTTTGCCATTCTTATGGGAGTCTTTGCTATTTTCTTTGTTTGGATAGCTCGAAACTATCAAATGAAAGATTATATGGAAAAATAATTTTGTGCTTTTAATAATCGTTAAGCTGTCGGTTATAAAGATTGTCCCGGAAAGGCCAATTCAATCCCATGCCAGACTTCTCCTGCATCTTCACAATCTGCTTGGTTGAAATAACTTCTATCACTACAGAAGTCTCTTTTCCATTCTCCACCATTGTCTTCACAGTCTTCTTCGTCTGTATAAGCAGTTAAGTCTCTTGCACAAAAACCTATATCACCATAGACTGCTCCCGAGGCATATCCATACCAAGTATAAGTCGCAGCTGTACATGTTGCTTCTGTGGTATAAATAGGTAGTTTTTCAAAACAATAGCCGTATTTCATCAGAGTACATTGATTATTGGTAAAAAGAGGATCTAAGCCACTTCCATCACCATCATAATCATTACTTGAGTTATAATCATAATCAGAGAATAAATCATCCCAGTCATTTAAATCATTCCATGGTTCACCAGGAGCTTGGTCTCCAGAACTATCCATATAAGGATTTGTTTGATTGATATCACTTAGTCTTGCTAAATATGGATTTGTAGAAGAGAAGTCTTTATCCCAATCTCTTATAAAAATTCTAATTTGGGCCTTGACATCTCTGGCCTGATCTAAACAATAAAGAGCATAATATGGAGTTACAGTATTTACAGAATTTGAATAATAACCTGCACCTTTAAAAGGATGATCAGCACTTACGGTATAGTCCATTTTTCCATCGCCGTTATCATCGACTTCATATTCTTTAAATGCAGATCTTTCTGGCATGTCTTCGACTTCATGACCTATAAGGTCAGTAAGAGAGGTATCAAATTGAGCATTAGTCTTTGTATTACTTGTACTACTACAAACACGAGAAAAATTGGCAATAAATTGATTTGAGCTGTAGTTTAAACCTTTTGGTGCAGAAACAGTTATGTCATGAGAGAAAGAATTTAGTTCCAAGTTTTGATAAATGACTCCAGTATATTTATGATCACTAATGACTTCATTAACTGGCCCTTGAATACAAGCCGATTTTTTCCCACCACATTCTTCTGTAAATTTCTCTTCAAAACTTATTGAGGGTAATTCACTAACAGCAGAAGAATCACAAACTCTTATCGTCGACCAGCTTTCCCCATTGGCTATACATGATGTTTCTGTTGTATAGGTCGCATCGCTACATAGCCCCGTTGTAGAAGCACTGATTTTGATGGTCTGAACCGTTACTTTCCCTTCATCACAATTTGGACCAGCTTTAGGTTTTTGGTTTGTATAATCAAAACGACAAGTAAATTTATCTGGTTCAGTGACTTCACCATGAAAAATATAATTTGAATCATAAGGATTAGCACTATTATAAGTGTAATAAGGATCAATGGTCATCCCTGTGTTAATGAGGGTTGTATTAATTCCTCTAAAAACTTTATTACAAGCTTTTACGACTCCATTACCTTGACATTCACTATCACATTCAACTCGATAGAGTTCATAATTAGACTCACCTGTTGGATATTGGAGGAATTTAAAAGGTTCATATTTCACATATTCACATAGATTTTGATCAACCTGAACTTCAAATTGTGCGCCACTAAAATATAAGTCATATTCTTGAGCATCGATAATACAATCAATCGCCGAGGCTGGGTCTGTTTTATCATAATTGTCTGAACTAAAGCCTAAAGTAGGTGAGTCTAATTCACAAGCTTCTTGTAAAGATCCTGCTTTGTGTAAAAGATATGATAATGAACTATCCATTTTATTGACGACTCTAATCGATTTATTGACATATTTACTGCGCTCAGATCCTGTCTCTTCAGAAAGGGTTTCACTTTTTTTGACTTCTTCAGATATCTCTTCAGTACAAGCTGAAGCTGTAATAATAAGTAAAAGACATAGCATGTGTTTTAGATTTAATCTCATAAAATACCCTAAATTTTATTCCATCCAATAATCTTTTCGGTCTTTTAAAATTAAATATTTAGTATTGAACTTAATTTAATTTTAACATTAAAGGTGACTGGAAGGGTCGGAATAAGGTGGGAAATAAAGGCTTCTGTGCTAATTTGTTGTTATTTCGTGTAAAAATTAGATATCATAAGGCCATGGATATTTTTTGTCGTATTGTTAAAATCTCTAGTGCCAAGTATTTGTGTCTTTTTTGCCTCATATTTCTAAGTGTTGAAGCCTTAGCTGCTAGGTGGGCAGTTATTGGAGTCAGTCGAGCTAAAATTTATTCTGATGTAAAAATGACAAAAGTCATTGGATATGTAGGAAAAGGAAAAAAGGTTAGAGTAGGAGAAAAGGCTAAAAATAATGGATTAGTTCTGCCTATGCTTTTAAAGAATCGTGTCGTTTATATCGAGGTGAGTAGTTTAAGTGAGCAAACAGATAAGGCAAAACAAAGTTTAAAAATAGTGGCCAAAAGGTACTTGGATAAAATTAATCAGAAAAAAGAAATAAGACGAGTTGGTGTATATACGGGACTCTTTTATGGTCTTTTGTTTCGTAATGATTTTTCAGATGAGTTAGGACAGAATTTAATATTTACCAGCTTTGGGCTTAGAGGTTATTATCGTAGTTTAGAAGAATTTAAAGGTTATAGGATAACAACAGAATACATGTCTGCTGAAAAGGATGAAGCGCAGTTAAGTATACCCTTGTTAGAGTTTTCTTTTTTACTTAAAGAAGTATCCTATGACAAATATAAATTTGATCTTTATTTTGGCCCTTTGATGACTCCTTATGTGGAGTATGTTCAAGGTGAAGACTTTAAGATTACAGGGCAAGCATTAGGTGCGATTGTATCAGCAGAGTTAAAGCGAAAATTAAAAGAAAATTATACGCTTCATTTGGATGCAAGTTATCAAGCGCTTACATTTTATAATATGGAATTGCCGGCCAATGGTTTGTATCCTAAAGAGTTTGAGCCTATTTTAAATGGGTTTAAGCTTTCTGCATCAATTACTTATAGTTATTAATCAGAATAAGCATAAATAATATCTACGATTTCTATTCTAGGAAATATTAAGGAGCGCAAAGCTTTAAGGGCAATTGCATTAAGTTTTATTTCATGACGATATAGTTGTTTTAATTTATCATGTTGTATTTTATCAATTTGTGAGTTGACTTTTTGACCTATGAGCCTTTCTAGACGCATAAGAAATAAGATTCGATGGTCTTCGAGATAACTAGGAAGTTTGTCCTTCAAAGCATCAAGTTGTTGGTGGAGATAAGTCAATTCTCTTTTGTCTGTCTCATAAATATATTGAGTAATAAGAAAGAAAAATTTTGCAATATAAACTTCAGAGTAATTGGAAAGATATTCAATTGCCATTTGGATTTCATGGTAAGCTTCTGTGATGTTTCCTAAATCGAGTAAGGATTGGTATGTTGCAAGCTTTCTTTGTCCGATTATGTAGTTACTTTTTCGTTTTGTTTTTTTAGTATGTTCATGCATTTGAAAATCTTGAAAAATTTTAGCGAAATGGACATAATGCCCTTCAAAATATTTCGGCGTATCTCCACAGACAAATAGAGAACTTTTTTTAGATAATTCGAAGCTACAAAGTTGTATACTACTTGGGGTTAGTGCTGATAAATTCCAATTTTTAGCCGTTTTATTTTTTGATTTTTTTTGTTTCCCAAGAATTTTTATCGTATCCATCATTAAGTCATCACTGGTTTGGGAGTGAAAACCATGAAATTGATTTTTAACTTCAGTTCTTCTCATTTGGCATTGATGAATATTTCCATAAGGCTGAATGGACTCAAGCTCGTTTTGTTTAAGTAGAGGACGATTATTAAAATAAAGATAATTATGGTCCGTTAAATCAAATTTTTCTTGAAAGACTTCATTGCCCTGGATATCAATAGAGGCAACTTCAGCATTTTGATCACAAAGGTATAATCCCCAATAACTTATACTTTTGGTTTTTTTTACTAATTTAATTGCTTCTCGTATATTTGAACACTGATTCATAATTTGATTGGCAATGAGAAATATTGAGTTTCCTTCTAAGTCAAAGAATTTTCCGTGTTTGTAATGGAGGGCCAAAGAAAGGCCTTTTTCATTCATAGCACTTAGTGCGGGAAAGGGCATTCCTGTGGTTGAGTAGGCAAATGTTTTGTATCGATCATTAAAATCATAAAAGACACTTCTTTCGTATTTTTCAAAAGGACCACTTAAAGCATAATCAAGTATTCGAGTATGAACAATTTCTTGAGTTGAGCTGTTGTGGGTAAATAACGAAGAACACCCTGGAATAATCGAAATAAGGGGAGGAACCCATTTATTAAATGAGGCCACAATTTCAGGTAATAATAAAGCGAATAGGACATCATTAAGGCTTCGTTCGAGTCCTTCCGCATAAGCTTTTAATTCATTTATATTGTGGGGTTGACGTTTTATAAGAAGCTGACGACTTAGCTCAGTTGTTATCTTGATAATTTTCGCCATGTTTGGACTTCGCGCACACAACATTGAAATCTGTTGATACATCTGTGCATAGGAATATTTATCCTTTTTCCCCAAAATATAAAAGTTTTCTTGAGGGTCGCCGAGAAGATGAATATGTTCGTGTGACTTTGTCATAACTTAATATATTATAGAGGATCAACTTTTATGAAACAATCTTTTTTAAACAATGAAGCTTTAATAGTTGTTTGTCTTTTTTTAAGTGTCTTGAGAATATATTTAGAAGTCATTGGATTTAACTTTAACCAACTTCCCTTAACAAAAAAGTTTCAAATTGATCAAACTAAATTTCATCGTTACGGGTTTTACCTCAGTGTAGGTTATTTTATACTCTTTGCTCCTGGATATCTGTTAAGCTAAGTAATACTCAACTGTTTTGTTAAGTTCTGTTGTTTCAACTGAAGGAAAAGTTTTTTCTTTGAGATTTTGGATATTATCTTTGGTCGACCTAATATAAATTTTTATATCAGCTAAATTATTCTTTTTGGCCAATTCATTAAGTTGGTAAAATTTGGTGATAAAATGAGAATCTTGTTTAGAAGTAAGATTGAATATGTTTTGATATTTAAGAGATTGCCAAACTTTCCAAGGATCGCTATGAGGATGACAGAGTCGTTTCAAGGTTAGATAAATAACTGGGTCTGACTCAAAACCATCACCCATTAAGATGATCTCATTGGCAAAGCCGCACATAAGTAAGATATCAACAAGTTGATTGAGTTTATAAAACCCTTGTTTCTTAATATCTTTTGTTGTGAGAAGACCATCAAATAATGATATAAAGTGTCGGTAGTCTTTTAAAAATATATTACTAGCATAGATTTCATTTTGATAAAGCCAATTTCTAATAGCGTTTTCATAAAAATGTGGTGATGCTGAGAGAATAAAGGGTTGAAACTCCTGGTTGATATATGACTTGAGTAAGGTGATACTTTTTTCCACACTGGGGAAGTAGCTCAGCGGCTTATTGAGAGAATAATACATCTCTTTAGGTGTGGAATATCTTGTATCAACTAATGTTTTATCAAAGTCAGATATAATAATTTTTTTAGGATGAGAT
>PAKC01000063.1 GCA_002706205.1 Halobacteriovoraceae bacterium | reverse complement strand
CCGCTGTGACTCGAACACAGGACCCTCTCCTTAAAAGGGAGATGCTCTAACCAACTGAGCTACGGAACCAACATTCTCAAAAACGTGAGACTTAATTTAATATTTAGGTGTAAGCTTGTCAATATTATTTTAATTGTTTTTTTTGTTTTTTTTCAGCTTGTAATTGTTTCAGTAAATAATCTTTTTTCATTTCAAAATAAGGACTAGCGCTTGTCAAAACTGAGAAGATTATCTAGTTTTAGGCGATTTAAAAACTATTAAAGTAAAAAATTATGCAAAAAACAGTTTCATTTCATACATTAGGTTGTCGTTTAAATATGTCAGAGTCAGGCTCTATTGCACAAAAATTTGTGGATAGAGGTTATAAGATTGTGGGTTTTGAAGAACCTTCGGATGTGACTTTTCTAAATACATGTACTGTTACTGATGGTGCAGACTCTACTTGTCGTAATCTTATTCGCAAAGCCTATAGTAAAAATCCTGAAGGGAAAGTTGTCGTCGCTGGTTGTTACGCTCAAATGGAAGCTGATAAAATAAAAAAGATGCAGGGAGTGGATCTCATCTTAGGGACAAACGAAAAATATAAGGTGTTTGATTATCTTGATGAAGATGAACAAGTCCAAGTTAAGATTGATAAAAGTACTGAGTTTTGGGGGGCAGCAACGACGGAAGCTGATTCGCATACGAGGGCCTTTTTAAAAATACAAGATGGATGTAATTATATATGTTCATTTTGTATTATTCCCCATGCAAGAGGTCGCTCCAGAACTATTACTGTGAGTGAAGCTATTGCACAAGCGCAAAAATTGGTTGCAGATGGTTTTAAAGAGATCGTTTTAACAGGTGTGAATATTGGTGAATACGAATCAACATCAGGTGAAAGATTAGTTGACTTAGTCAAAGGAGTCGTTGAGGTAGAGGGGCTTGAGAGATTGCGTCTCTCTTCAGTTGAGCCAAATACAATCACAGAAGAGCTTTTGTTGGTTTTGAGAAAATCAGGGAAGTACCAAGATCATTTTCACATTCCCTTACAATCAGGCAGTGATGAGATTTTAAAGTCTATGCGCCGAAAATATGATGTTGCTTTTTATCGCAAGACAATTGAGCTGGTAAAATCATATTTTCCAGATGCTTCAATTGGTGCTGATGTCATTGTTGGTTATCCTGGGGAGACGGATGAGCAGTTTATACAAACTTATAATCTTTTAAAAGAACTTCCTATAACTCATTTTCATGTTTTCCCCTATTCAAAAAGACAAAAAACGACTGCGGCGAAAATGGATAATCATATTCAGGGTGGACTTAAAAAAGAAAGAGTGAAAATTCTTATTAACTTAGGAGAAGAGAAGCTTAATGAGTTTTCTAAAAATATGCTTGGTCGGGAAGCCGAAGTTCTTTTCGAGCGTGAAAAAGATGGCTATTTTCATGGCTATACTCAAAATTATTTAAAAGTTAAGGTTAAGGCTGAATCCGACTTGAAAAATACCATTCACAAAGTAAGGTTATCTCATCAGGAAGGAATGAAGATTAGAGGAGAGATTGTCTAAATGAGGTTGCTGTTATTAAGCTTGGTTTCAGTGCATATGTTGTTTTCTTCCGCCATGGCCTTGGATTATGGTTTTTGTCGTCCAGATCCAACAAGTAAAAAATATCTCGAGGTTGATTTCCAAGCGGCTTATCCCAAAGAAATTAGCTTTGAGTGTGATTATGAATGTGGGACTAAAACAAAAGAAGTTATGATTAAGGGCAAAAGTAAGGTCCGTGTCTCCAGTTTGGCCGATGAAGCTCAAAAGATTGTATGCCAAGGTGTTATTGTTAAAAAGGCCCGTTGGGGATATGAGTTTGAGCGTATTGAAAGTTTTTATTCTCATCAAACAGATATTGCTGAGATTAAACAATGGGCAAGAAACTCTATTCAAAGAGATCATCCTTATGAGCAAGAGCTCTTAGGAGATTTAAAAAAATCTTTGCTCTCAGTTGCTCGTGCCTATAAGTCGGCTTCTCAAGGAGATTTTTTGTACTTTGGAAAAGCAGCTAAAGTTTTATTTGATATTGCCCAAGAGCTTCCTAAACAGAGTGTGATGTTAGATCGTCTTGTCTCTCAGATTAAAAATAAAGAACTTAAAGAAAACTCTGCTAATAAACTGGTTATTGCAGTCTTAAAGGCCCAAGCTAAATGGCGATTTTAAGTTGTCTTTATTAATGAAAATATTTTTTTCGTAAATGGATCTGATCTCTTTCAGGGCCAAAAGCAATAATCCCTACTGGAATATTAAGTGTTTGTTCAATCAACTCGATATACTCATTAAGTTCTGTGGCATATTGATTATCTTTAGAAAAATCATCTTTAAAAGGAGGGAGTGATTTATACTTGGGTTTTGCCTTGGCCAAATCAAGTCCAGGATAAGCGCAGTCGTATTCTTTTCCATCAATTTCGTATGCATAGCAAATTTTAAGTTCATCTAAGCCTGAAAGTACATCTAGTTTGGTGAGGGCAATAGAAGTAATTGAGCTGGCTTTAATTGAATATTTTAAGCTGGGAAGATCGAGCCAACCACATCTTCTTTTTCGGCCAGTGGTCGCCCCAAATTCATTTCCAATCGTTTGGATCATATGGCCAATTTCTTCTGATATCTCAGTTGGCATTGGGCCTTCACCCACTCGCGTGGTATAAGCTTTAACAATACCAAGTTTTTCTGTGACAACTCCATTTGTGACTCCGGCACCTGTATAAATTCCTGCAGCGCCTGTCGAACTAGAAGTGACGTAGGGATAAGAGCCGTAATCAATATCAAGTAAAACCCCTTGAGCTCCTTCAAAAAGCATTTTTTTACCTTCTTGGGTCGCCTTATCAATTAAGCTAAAAGTGTCTTCAACAAAAGCAAATAGCTTTTGTCCATATTGATATAATCGTTCAGCTTCTTCTTCTATTGAAGGGAAGTCTGTTTTGTAAAAATGTTCAAACAGATAAGCTTTTTCTTCTAAAGCGATTTGAAGTTTTTGTATGAGAAGTTCTTTATCAAAAAGATCTTTAATTTTAATGGCCCTTCTTCCAATTTTGTCTTCGTAAGCCGGACCTATTCCTTTCCCTGTCGTTCCAATCTTTCGTTTTCCATTTCCTTCTCTAATAGCATCTAAGAGCTTATGGTATCTAGTAATAACCGTGGCATTGAGAGAAATTTTTAAACGCTCAGGAGTGACAGTTATGTGGTCTTTAATACTTTCAACTTCATGCCAAAAAGCCTCTGGTTCAAAAACAACTCCATGGGCAATAATAGAAGTACAATTGTCGTGCAGAATACCTGAAGGGATTTGGTGTAAAACGATTTTTTTATCTTTTACAATGATGGTATGACCAGCGTTATTCCCCCCTTGAAAGCGGATAACATAGTCAGCATGCTGACCTAAGAGGTCTGTGATTTTTCCTTTCCCTTCGTCGCCCCATTGTGCTCCGATGATTGCAATTGTGTTCATGTGGTATTTCCCTGTGAAGTCTGTCTCAAACGACCTAACCTTACACTTAAAATTAGTGGATTTGAATTAAAAAAAGCAGAATCATTTAAAAAAGCTTTTTATTTAAAAATCCCTTTGTCAGAGGCGCGTTTGTGTAGTAAGTTCACAAAAATTCCCTGAAATTTAACAAAAAAAGGCCCCATAGAAGAGGGGCCAGATAGTAACGTATAAGCTGGAAGTAGCTTAAGCTATAGAGCGTAATTCAAAATTACTCTCTAAAGCATTTAATGTGTCTTGAAATTCAGATAAAGTTGGTAGCTGTCCAAAGTGAGTGTTTTCAAAGCTATTCATCGCGATAAAGTCATAAACACTTATTTCGGTTGAAGCTTCTTGGTCTTTTTGGAAACATCTCCAATTTGTTTTCCCGGTTTGCCTAAAATTAGTAAGTACGCTTTTGACTAACTCCTCTTTGGTTTTAACACCAATGCTGATGACTCTTGATCTGTGATCAAGCTCAAGATACCAAATCTTGTAGTCATGTTTTTTGTGTGGGTTTTTGTTGGGTTCTACACATACGGCTAAATTCATGTGTCCTCCTTGTCTCATCATTAGGTAATCCTTCCTAATTCGTTATTCGCCTTCTGCTTTGGTTTAATTAAGGCCATAAGTTTTCCTTCCTAGAAGACTTTTTGCATGGCCTTGCTCGCCTTCTGCCAAATCATCATATCCACGTCTGAGACTTACTGCACGTACTTTTGGCCAACACTTACTGGCCGGGATTTGAGAGATTGTAAGAAGAAAAAAGCTCAATTTGACTTTTTGACTTTGCGGAGTGAGTAAAGTGCTTGAAATGCTTAAAGTGAAGCTAGTAAGGGGGGTAGGGACTAAATGCACCTTGTTTATTTAAAAATGTAAGATGAGGTTAGAAGCTCGTTTACAATGCACCTCGTTCTCTTTAATCTATAAGCACAAGGAGAGTTTTTGAGTCATAAACTACAAGTTTTTTTTTCGTCTTTAAAGATGGCCATTGCAACATTTTGCAGTCGAATTCTTGGATTGGTCAGAGAGCAATTTATAGCCTATCTTTTTGGGGCTTCAGGCTTCACAGATGCTTTTTTAGTGGCCTACCGAATACCAAACTTATTAAGAGATCTTTTTGCTGAGGGGGCTTTTTCAGCGGCTTTTGTTCCCACCTTTGTCGATGCAAATTTAAAAAATAAAGAAGAAGCAAGAAAACTTTTATGGTCATTATTTTGTTTATTAATGTTTGTCTCACTTACTATTGCTGGCTTCATTTGTTTTTTTACGCCAGAGCTTATTCATTTATTTGCACCTACTTTTCATGAAGATCCAGCGAAGTTTGAAGTGACTGTATGGTTAACGCGAATTATGTCTCCTTTTTTATGTTTTATTTCCATTGCAGCTTTATTTATGGGAGTACTTAACTCACTTAAAATATTTTTTCTTCCTTCTTTTGCTCCAGCTTTTTTTAATATTGTAATGATTCTTTCTATGTCATTGTTACCAGGATATTTTATTTCAAAGGGCATTGAACCTATTCTTTCTTTAGGAGTCGGAGTTTTGTTGGGGGGATTGGCCCAAGCATTAGTTCAATTTCCTTTGATTATGAGACAAGGTTATGGGCCAACGATTCCTGGTAAAATATTTTCCAAGCAAACAAAAAAAGTTCTCGTTTTATTGGGCCCTGGCCTTTTAGGTTTTGCAGCTTCTCAAATAAACTTAATTGTAAATACGATTTTGGCTTCATCCACAGTTGTTGGTGCAGTTTCATGGCTAAGTTTTGCTTTTCGACTTTTTCAATTACCGGTGGGAATACTAAGTGTCTCAATTGGTAATTCAAACTTAGTGCATTTTAGTAAAGCTTGGAAAAATGGTGAAACCCAAGAGGCAAAAAACCTTTTAGGATCAAGTTATTTTCTTTCCTTTTTTTTAGTGATTCCAGCGACAGTGGCTTTAGTCACTTGTGCTGATGAAATGATTAATGTTATTTTTGAGCATGGCCAGTTTGAACATACCTCTACTTTGATGACGGCCAAGGCTTTGAGGTGGTATGCGATAGGCTTACCTATGTATTCGATTTATAAAATTTTTGTTCCTACTTTTTATGCTATTGATAGACAAAAAATTCCTGTTTTATGTTCTATCTTTGGAATTGTGGTCAATATTATTTTTTGTGTACTTTTAACTCCTGTGTATGGCTTTGAAGTCTTAGCGGTGGGAACCAGTCTTTCTATGTTTTTAAATACTTATTTGCAGGGCCATATTCTAAAAAAAGATTTGGTCTTACCTTTAAAAACTTTTTTAAACCTACGTTTGGTTAAAATTCTTTTGTGTGGCTTTTTAAGTGGGGCGCTTGTTTGGTGGATAAAGGGATATTTTCAGTTTTTTGAAGTTCATTTTTTGCAAAGAGTGGTCCTTTTGAGTTTTTACTTGTTTTCTATTGCTGTATGTTACTTTACCCTTTGTGTTGTTTTTGGAGAAAGAGCAGTTGCTAAAAAGGCATTTTCACGTTTTAAGGGGCGAAATAAACGTTAATTTACTAAAATTGATGGAAATTACTTGAGCTATCGATTTTTTCTAGGGTAGACTATGCTTGAATTATTTTACTTTAGCATGAAAGGACGCAACACATGAGAACTGATTTTAACACGCTGATCTCGCTGGCCACACATACAATAAACCATTTAAATCAAGATGATATAATTGAATATGCAGCTGATAAAAGAGCTGATTTGATCGATGCTTTGGCCACTGAGTTAGGTGTAAGTTTTTCGACAGACGAAGATATTAGAGATCAGGCCATTGAAGAAGTAGAAGATAAGTTTGGTCTGGATGAAGTCACAGAAGATATCACTGAAACTGAAATGTTTAATCACGCTAGAAAAGAGATTATTAAATCTTTTCAAGGGGAAAATCTTGGTGGTTTGTATATGGTAGAATCATTGCACAATGTCGCCAATAGAGTTAAGGATTTTTTACTTAATTGTGATTTGGTTGATGATGTCTATAGCTCGGATGAGGAGTTAATTGAGTTTCTTGTTCGTGAAATGAAAAAATTTAACCCACGAGCTGGGCTTTAAAAATCTTCTAAAATACGATTTTTCGATAACTTAAAAAAGGGAGGTGTTAAACCTCCCTTTTTTCTTAGTATTTCAATAGGTTAATAGCAGACTAAAGAATTCCCAGTATTTACCGATAGAGCTTAGAGGCGGAAATTTTTCCGACTCAAAGAGTTTTATTGATTAAACTATAATAAGGATAGAAATAAACTCCAAGATAGGTGTGAACTATGTTTAAGGGAATTCAAAAATCAACACTTTTATTAAGTCTTTTAATGCTGGTAAGTCCGGCTTCTTATGCGAATCAAGCCGATCGGGCTTCTGATGAGATGACATCCAGCTCTTCTTCTAGTGGCGCAGCAGCTTCAACTCGAGTCGCTTATGATGAAGGCGACTTGCTGAGTAAAAAAATGAAGGGTTGTGAGAATACGGCCGGATCCTACAATAGAATGGTAGGAGAGCCGCGTACTACAGTTATCTCTGAGACTGCAACTGAAAAAATAGAAGAAGTCTGTCAAAGAGTTGAGTGTGCTTATACTGTTGGAGATGGTGGGGGAAGTTTTGATTTTGACGATATGGACAGATCATTATCTGAACGCGCCGGTCAAAATGGTGCTATGGGTGCTGCTTTTGGAGAAAAATGTGAAACATATAAAACGACTCGTCAAAGGGTAAGAGATGAAGATCGTGGTGGTAACGATGACTCAGGCTCTGGTGGAAGAGTAAGTGGTGATGGAAAATTTGTAATTAAATTTGAAGGAAGCCTTTACACTTGTGATGCGGATATGAGTTTTGATGATTGTTTGCGGGCCAATGGAGTTGTTGCTAGTGGGATTACTTTTACTGTGGATGGAGTCGATGGTAATGGTCGCAAAATTGTAATCGCTCGCCGTGGCGGAGTCAGTGTCGGTGACCGGGTTGATGTTACTGCTGGTGGGAGTTGGCAAGTTCCTGGTTTATGTGTTGAAGAAAAATGTAATTGGTGGACACTTTGTATTAAAAAGAAAAAAGTTTTACGTGAAGAATGTTTAGGTGCTGGAATAGGAACCAGTGAAGGATATGAGTACCATGTTGGTGGTGATATAGATCTTGGAGGAAAAGTGACTCCTATTAATCGTAGGGGAGGAGCTTATTATGTTCGTTATAATGGAAGAAGATTTAGATGTGCTGCCGGAGAGTCTGAGTCACAATGTCTTGGACGATACGGACATGTTCTTAGCGGGGGTGCTTTAGATCTTTATAACTGCGCAGACTGTCGAGGACGTTGGTCGCGTGGAAGAGGAAATAATGGAGATACAATTACGAGTGTCTTGGGAGCGACAGCTCAATTGGCCGGAGCTATTCTTCCTCCAGTTATGATGTATAAGGGGATGAAAGTTCAAGCTAATGCCTATCTTGGCGCTAATCAGGCTTGGGCCGGAGCAGCTGCAACAGGTTTTGAGCAATGTCAGATTATGCAAACAAATTATGTAACTAATACTTATGCTTATTACAGCGATAATGAATTACCTGGGGATACAGTTGTTCCTCCTGAATGTAGAGGATATAGTTTAGGGCAATTTGCTGGTACTCAAGGTTGGCGTGGCAATGGCTACGGTGGCTTTGGCTCTCCCTGGGGCTCTGCAGGTTATTCTAATGCTTTTTTAGCACAAATGTACGGTTCTCCCTATCAATATAATCTCGGTACCGGTGTGACTGGTATGATTGGGGGGAACGGCTTTGGTGGAAATGCTTATTTAAATGGTGGTAGTTTAGGCTCTTTATTTGGTTTACCTTCAATTAATGCTCAGCTGTCTTTGGGTGGAAATCTTGGCGGTGGCTGGGGTGGTGTTCCCTATAGTATGAATACTGGTTGGGGAGCAAATCCTCAACTTGGTGGAAATTTTGCTTTTGGGGGAAATCCTTATTTTAATGGAGCAAACACTGGTTATGGTTGGAATACTGGGGGAAATACCGCATGGAATTCACCTTATTTTAATGGAAATTTATGGGGCAGTGGTGCCCAAGGAACTGTGCCATGGCAAAATGGTGGAGGATCTTATTGGAATAACTCTCAAAATGGTAATGGCTGGTGGGCAGCTCAAAATAGCTTGGCCAGTAATCAACAGGCGGCCATGGGAGGAAGTTATTATCAGCAAATGGCCTTGCAAGATCAAGCAGGTCAGGCGATGAATAATTTAAATTATCAAGGTGGTGCTCCATATATGCCGGCTTATTCACCAATGAATATGGGAGCATCGATTAATGCGGGATTTGGTATATATTAAAAAAAATAATGAGAGATATTAAAAAAGGGAAGCTTTAAGCTTCCCTTTTTTTATTTCCCATGAACGAGGAGTTTTAATTCGTGTTGGAAAAGAACTTCGATTTTGTCATCAATCAAAGTTTGGACAATTCCAGGTCCAAATTTTTTATGATCAATGATATCACCTTCATTGAAGGTAGAACGAATAGAATAAGCAACGGCTTTTCCGCTGGCCTTTCCCATTTCTTCCATCCAAAGTTCACCTACAGAAACAGCTTTTTTACTCTTTTTTGTTGAGCGACTGGTCGATTTTACTTTTTTCGATTTGGTTGCTGGATCTTTATACATATGTACGGCATGACATGTGTTGCATTCAACTTTACCAATAGTTGCTGTATCTTTCATAGATACAATTGTATGGCCAAGTGGAAGCTTGCACTTGCCACAATAGGAGAGAACTTCTTTACCTGCTGAGAATGATGACATCGTTTTCCTTTTATTAATTTAATATATCAATTGATATGCGATATAATGTTTTAAACCGAGACAAAAAAATGGAGATTACGTTTGTCGGACTTAAAAACTAGAAATATTTTAGCGAAAGAAGGCCATGACGTAAAGGAAACATCTCAACAAAAACGTTTTAATCAGTTACTTGAGAAGGCTAACACACTGCCAAAGTCTAGTGGTTGTTATTTTATGCAAGGAAAGCATGGAGAAGTGCTTTATGTCGGAAAGGCTAAAAACTTAAAGGCCAGAGTGACAAGTTATTTTAATCGTTCAGCTAAGTCGGCTAAAACAACAATTTTAGTTTCACATATATATAATTTTGACTTTATTTTAACTAATTCAGAAGCTGAGTCCTTAGTTCTAGAAAATAATTTAATTAAAAAACATAAACCTAAATATAATATTCAACTCAAGGATGATAAAACTTATCCCTACCTACAAGTAAATTATCAAGATGATTTTCCTAAATTAGAGTTTGTCCGCAGACCTAAACGTAAAAATAAAACACAATTATATGGCCCTTTTCCGGTAGGATATAATTTGTATAAAGTGATTGGTCTGTTAACGAAAGCTTTTCAACTTCGGGACTGTTCCAACTATGAGTTTGCCCAAAGAAAAACTCCTTGTATTTTGTATCAAATTCATCAATGTACAGCACCTTGTGTCGATTATGTGAATTCTCAGCAGTATCTTAAACAGCTAGAGCTGGCGACAAATTTTTTTAAATCTAAAGCAAAGGTTCAAACTTCTATGGAGTTTCTAACTCAAAAAATGATGGACTATGCTAAGCTTGAGAAGTTTGAGCAAGCGGCTCAGTACAGAGATTATATAGAGGAATTAGATCATTTTATTCAAAAATCTTTTGATCAAAATGTAGAAGCCTTGAATGATAATAACGCAGATATTTTTTCTTATTATGTAGGAGAAAACGAAGTTGATATTAGTATTTATCTGATCCGTAGAGGGAATTTATTAGGTCATAAAAATTTTCATTTTTTAAATGCTGATCTTTCTGATGATCTTAAATCAGAAATTCTTTTGGCGATGATTCAGTATTACTCACAAAATGTTGATGTGTTACCTGAGAAAATTATTAGTTGTTTTTCTAAAACACACACCGAACAATTACAAGATGCTTTAAAAACAATCGTAGGTGAGGGGATAAAATTTAAGGTTGAAAGTGCGACTAAAAAATATAAACCTTTGATTGATTCCGTAACAAGGCATGCTCAGGAAAAGCAACGAGTTCGTATTGAAAATCAGGACTCAGTTTTTGTCGGTTTGAATCGACTAAAAGAACTTTTAAAACTAAAAGATCGTCCCAAATCTTTAGAGTGTTATGATATTGCTATTTGGCAAGGGAAGTCACCAACAGCATCGCAGGTATATTTTTATGAAGGTAAGCCAGATAAAAGTGGTTATCGGCATTATCATTTAACAGAGCTCCCTGAAGGAAATAATGATTTTGCTATGATGAAAGAAGTTTTCTCACGAAGGCTTAAGCACGGAAAATTTCCAGATGTCTTTATCGTCGATGGAGGTATCCAACAAGTTAATACGGTGACTAAAGTGTTAGAACAAATGCATTTAAAAATTCCAGTGGTAGGTATAGCCAAAGCAAGAGACTTAAAAAAACTAGGCTTTCGTTCTTCAGAAATAAAAAATAGTGAAGAAAGACTTATTATTCCGGGCAGATCAAATCCTTATTTGTTGCACAAATGCCCTGCTCTTATGCGAATTATGGTACAAATGCGAGATGAGGCCCATCGATTTTCTCGAAGATTACATCATAAAGCTGAAAAAAAACGGCTTATTCATTCCTGGGTAGAAGAAGTCAAAGGTTTAAATGCTCAGGTAAGAAAACAAGTTTTACAGGCCAATGAGATGGAGCTTAAAGAGCTGGCCCAATTGAATATTTCAGACCTTCAAAGATATCTTGGCATTGAAATAAGGTATGCAAGGGCCATTTATGAGCACTTGCATACTTTGAGAGATTCTTAATTGAGTCCAAATTATAGAGAGCAAGAGAAAACTCAAACTTACAGACAGAAGCGCTCATGTTGTTATGACTCAAAAATGTAGAGATGTCTGAATAGAAGAACTTTTTCAGAAATTGAAAATCTTTCTGGCCATTACTGTCAACTAGCGCCTCGATAAAATCGCTTCATCAAAGTCATATCGTGACTCGTTGCTTAGTTTGAGTTTTCTCTACCGTCCATATAATAGTTTTGTTCTTGAGAAATTCTTAATTTAAAACGTGAATAAGTTTTCTGGTGCCTGAGCCACAGTCAATACAGCGGGCCGTTTCTTGCACAATAAGATTCTTGTAATCTGGAAGATGGCTAAGAAGTAGCTTTGATCCACAGATTTTACACTCCCCAATAATTTTTTGTACATTATCTACAGATCCCCAATATTCTTCATAACGCTCAAATCTAAAGTCCACTTCTTTACCCATTGTTTATTCCTCCTACAGTGAAGTTAATAAGCTATTCGGGACTTGCTGTTTTTGGCTTAAATTTACTCGAAGATTAGTTTTTACTAGGAAATTAGTGACCATTTTGTTAATTGATAAGCATGGATATTAAGTATCGAGAATTATTGCGCAAAGCACGAGAAAATAATGATGAAACTGCTTCGTTGCTATCTCTAGATTGGGTTTATCGGGGAAGTTCTGAGAAGGTTCAAAATGAGGGGCTTAAGCAAGAGTCTCCAGTTAAAACAGCTGTAAAAACTGAGGATATAACTGAAAAGACGCGGGTTTTAGACTCGTTAGAAGTTTTCTCTCAGTCTAAATTACAAGAGGGTCAAGATTATAAGTTTAAAGGAGGTAGCCTCCAAAAGAAGCAAGAGACGGTTCAAACAAGTGATTCAAGCTTAGAGATTGGCCAGTTGTATACTGGTGAGAGTTTACTGCAACAAGTTAAGTTTGTGTTTGGAGAACAAAAAACGAGTGAGCGTTTTTCTCAGGTAAATCTCGAGCAAAGAAAAGATATCGAAGTCTTTTTTTTAACTGAAAGAGTTTTAGAGAATTCGGCCCAAGAAGATATTTCGCAAGAGTATCAAGAATTAGCTGTGTTTTTTGAGTTAGCTGTAGCACAGCTTTTTTATCGTATGATTCAGGCCATGCAATTAACTGCTGGTAAATATTCAGTGAGTTCTTTATATGTAGATGATAAAGAACAATTTGACCTTGTTATGAGTGAAATTCAATGGGCTCAACCTAAGCTGATTATTACTTTAGGAGCAGTGGCCACTAATAAAATTTTACAAACAGGTCAGAGGCTTAAAGATATTCATGGTAAATTGTCACAGGTTGAGCTTTTTTATCAAAAAGAGTCTTTGGCAAATTATACTGTTATGCCCTTATTTTCCCCAAATCTTCTGCAGACTGCCCCAAATATGAAAAAAACGGCTTGGAAAGATATGCAAAAAGCGATGGAGTTCTTAGCAAGATAAATGTTTGAATTTATAGTCATTTAAATCTAGAATAAAAGAAGATTGACCAAGGAAGGTAAAAATTGAAAAAGTATCTAGGACTGATCCTTTTAATTAATGCATCTGCTTTTGCAGCTAAAGAACCTCTCATTAAAGTAAGAATTGCAAAGTCTTTGGAGCAAGTTCACGTCTCTGGTAGGGATTTAAGAAGATATTTGTGGCCAAAGAAATCACTTAAAAAATACGCCGGGCCAAAGTCTATCCAGTTTAATTGCAAATCTAAAAAGCGTATTAAGCGCAGAAGCCCCATTCGTCTAGCTTCTATCAGTTCGTTAACTGGCCTTTTAAATTGGGAAAAAGAAAGATATAAAGGGAAATTACACATCCAAACTTCTGAGCGTTTTAATGGATGTGATGTGATTAATGAGGTTTCTATTGAAGATTATCTGGCCACATTGCTTCCAAAAGAAATGAATAGTAAATGGCCAATAGAAGCTTTAAAGGCCCAAGCAGTTGCTGCACGTTCATATGCTTTTTATAAAATTCAAACAAATCAAGTTTCTAAAGTGAAAGGTTTTATGACTCATTATGATTTGGAGAGTTCTGAAAAACATCAAGTGAGTGGATCATATTTTGATGCTACTCGAAAAACAATCCTCGCCACAAAACAAACAAGAGGAGAGGTCCTTACATTAAATAATGAAAAACTTTCTCCTATTTTTTTCCATTCTAAATGTGGAGGAAGAACTTTAACACCTGATCAAGTTTGGCAAAATAAGGTCCCCGGCTATCGTTCTGTTCCCTGTCCTTTTTGTCATAAACATGGGCGAAAAAATTGGAAGCATGCTTTTCCAAAATCAGCCTTAAATCAGCATCTTGAGCGGGCCTTAAAAGTTTATAAAAAAGATTATTTAAGTTTTAAACAGTCGAGTGTAAAGTTCACCGAAGATTCTAAACTTTCATCTCGTTTAAGATTTTATGTTAATGGGAAGTATAAAGCTGTAAAAAAATCTCGCTTAAGATCAACCATGGGAAGAACTTCACTTCCTTCAAATAATTATCAAATTTATGATCAAGGTGATAAAGTCGTTGTCTCTGGTGCAGGCTATGGACATGGAGTTGGGCTTTGTCAATTTGGGGCCAAAGAGTTGGCGCTTCAAGGGTTTAATTATCAGCAAATTTTGGCCCATTATTTTCCAGAATTAACGTTAAAGAAAATTTATTAGCAAATGAAGTTTTTAATTTTGTCTTTTTTATTTTTTATTTTTTCAGTTCCAAGTTTTGGGTTTGTGGTTTTGATTGATCCTGGACATGGAGGAAAGGAACTAGGTGCTGTTTCAACGATTTATTTAAAAGATAGAAATGGGAAAAAAATTAAAAAAAAAGTTTATGAAAAAGACTTAACTTTAACTTTGGCCAAAAAAATTAAACAAAAACTTGAAAAACATTTTTCGACATATTTAACGAGAAGTTTTGATCGAACAGTTTCCTTAGAAAAACGCGCGGAATTAGCTGATACGGTTAAAGCAGATTTATTTATTTCTATTCATTTTAATTCTTCTTCTTCCCACAAGTTTCACGGTTTCGAAACTTATTACCTCGATAATCACGATGATAAAGCCATTAAAAAAGTTGAGGCGATAGAAAATATTGGTATGGAAGGAGAAAACAAAATTATTAATCATATTTTAATTGATTTAGTTATTAAACAAACTGTTGGAAGATCAAAAAAATTGGCCAACTCGATTCATGATACAGTTGGGCAAAAGATGCAAAAGCGGTTTCGCTTAAGAGATCGAGGAGTTAAGCCGGGTCTTTTTTATGTTTTGGCCTTATCTAAGCGACCGGGAGTTTTGGTTGAAGCTGGTTTTATGTCCAACCCTAAAGAAATTTTTAAAATTCGCTCTAAAGCTTATCTGGATGCTTATGCTGAAAGTATAGCTCAAGGAGTTGTGAAGTATTATGGAACCTTACCTCCTAAAGAAATTCCTTTGTTTTAAGCAAAAAAAAAGCGCAAGAGGAGTTAATTCTTGCGCAATTGAGAGAGAGAGAGAGTACTTAGACACTATGGATAGTGTTTCAGTAAAAGCATTATAACACGCTGCGGGGCTGGCGCAATTAATATGAAAATGGCCTGTAAAATCTACAGGGTTTTTGTAAGAGTATGCTTATTATTAGGATTTGGCGGGCAAAAACTCCAGCTTTCACTTTTTTTATTACAAGGTTAGAATAAGAGCTTATGAAGATTTTTGGCAATAAATTTAAACTGGTAAAGGTTTTCAAAGATGAGTCATCAAAGTTTTTACTTGTCTGTGGAATAAAATTTAGCTCCATTTATTTATTTTCAGCAATTTTTATTTATTATATTATGTGGATTATTCTTTCACTAAATAATATCTATTTTGAATCTAAGGGAATTGGTTTTGATATCGAATTAAGAGAGGCGTTTATCCAAAATATCTTGGGAGCCTTTTATAAGCTTTTTCCTGAGATTTTTATTTTTTTAATTGTTTTATTTTTTGCTGGAGCTTACGTAGGAAAAGTTTTGTTGCGACCTTTTGAGTTAATTGGTCAGTATTGTTTGGAGAAAACTCAAGGACAAGATGTACATTATCGCCCAGATATTTTTTCGGATTATAAAGTCTTAACTCGTTTTAGTGAGTTCTTTTTTAGATATGTAGAGTCGGCTTTGACCCACAAAGAATTGACTCCGAATACAATTCCAGAAGAGTATCGTCGGATAAGAACTCCAAAGTTTGAGAAAGACTTTTTTTTACATTTTTTTATTTTAATTACTATTATAGGAACGATTACAGGACTCTTTCTTTTTTATATTAATACTGAAATTGAATCAAGTTTAATGGATCTGTCATTAAGAATGATATCAGCTAAAGATCCTACCGTAGGCTATTTTATTCAAAATCAGTCTTTTATTTTTGATTCTATCGTTGTGGCTTCGAGCTTTATTATTTTGGTGAGCTATACCATGCTGAGTTTTCATCTTTATAGTAAAGTCAGCGGGGCGATCTTTGCTTTTTTTGCCACAATGAGAGCCTTCATGAAGGGGAACTTTCAAGCGAGGGTCCATTTAATTGGCTATTCACATATTCGCTCAGATGGACGAAAATTTAATAAATACTTAGACTATGTTGAAAGACAGTGCAAGGTGAATCATAATAAGTTAAACTAAGATAGTATGTAATTAAGTACTTCTAAAATAACAAAAGGGAAAAAAATGAGTTTTAAATTATTTTTGTCAACTTTATTAGTCGGATTATTTTTTGTTTCTTGTAATCCAAGTGAAAAACAAATTGGTGAAATGTTGAAGAAGAATCCAAAGTTGATTACAGAGGCGATTAAAGAAAATCCATCTGAATTTATTGAGGCCTTAAATGAGGCGGTAAAGTCTGCACAAGGTGATCAAAGAAAGAAAGCTGAAGAAGCTCAAAAAAAGCAACTTGAAGAAAGTTTCAACAACCCTCTTAAGCCGGAAATAAGAGAAGATGATGTCATTAGAGGAAAAAAGGGAGCTCCTATAACTCTTGTTGAGTATTCAGACTTTGAATGTCCTTATTGTTCACGTGGCTATCAAACTGTACAAAAGTTATTAGAAAAATATGAAGGAAAAATTCAATTTGTTTATAAGCATTTACCTTTAAGCTTTCATCCTAATGCTATGCCAGCAGCACAATACTACGAAGCCATTAGACTACAGTCTAAAGAAAAGGCTGGAAAATTTCATGATGAGCTTTTTGAAAATTTTAGTGATATCAAAAAAGGTGAAAAGTTTTTTAGATCTGTAGCGAAGAAATTAAATGTAGATATGAAAAAATTAGAAAAAGATGTTGATTCTGATGTGGTCAAAAAGAGAATTCAAGAGGACTTAGATGAAGCTAAAAAGTTTGGTTTCCAAGGAACACCAGGGTTTTTAATTAACGGAATACCTGTTAAAGGAGCTTATCCTCCTGAGCATTTTGATGGGATTATTGAAGAGCTTAAAAAACGTGGAAAGCTTAAACTTTAATTGCTAATGTTATTTTGTATAAGTAAAGGCCGAAGAAATCTTCGGCCTTTTTTTTGCTCATAAAGCAAAAGGTGCCGACTGGCAAGTACTTCAGGCATATTTTGAGAGAAATAAAAAAAACAGTTTTTTTTTTATTTTTTATTTGCCATTTAAAAAATCCTACGTAATCATTTGTGTATAGTATTATTAACATTGACGTTAGGAGTTCTCATGAACAGAAAAGAGCTTGTAGAAGCAATTTTAAAGAACAAAGAAATTAATCATTTAACAAAGAAAGATGCAGATCTTTTCATTAACACAATGCTTGAGACAATCAAGAAATCTGTTAAGAAAGGTGACGATGTTTCTCTTGTTGGTTTTGGTACTTTTACTAAAACAAGAAGAGCTGCTAGAACTGGTGTTAACCCAGCAACTGGTGAAAAGATTAAAATTAAAGCTAAGACTCTTCCTAAGTTTAGACCAGGAAAAGCTTGGAAAGAAATGTTCTAATTTAAGCTTTGCTTAATTAAAAGAATATGCAAGGGAGAACTTATGTTCTCCCTTTTTTTTTAGGGGGATTTAATGGAGAAGTATTTAATTTTAGCGATGTTTTTGATGGGAGTTCTCCCAGTGATCGTAAGTTATATTATGTTCCAACGCAGGATTTCTGCATTGAAAAGAGGTGAGATAAAATTTGATTATTTTCGTACTTTTCAACAAAATCAAAATCAATTAGATCAAAAAATGGTAGCCGCAAATAGAAATTATACAAACTTATTTGAAATGCCTATCTTGTTTTTTGTTGTCTCTCTATTGTTTCTTGTGCAAAAGCAAGTTAATGAATTTGTTGTTTTTTGTGCTTATTTTTATGTTGCTTTGAGATGGGGACATACTTTCATTCATTTAGGCTCAAATAAAGTTAAAAAGAGATTTTTGTTTTTTGTGGCCAGTCTTTTGATCCTTTTGGTCATGTGGATTTATTTACTAGGTAAAATATTCCTCATCTCGTAAGTTTTTCCCGGCCAGAGAAGATTAGTAAGTCATTATTTTGACGTTTATTTTACTTTTTAACAGATTGAGCAGGCAATAACTTCCAAACCGGAAGGGATGTACTTGATTCAAGTTGGGATGAGAGGTATAATTTTGACATGACCAACTGAGAGGAGTTTAGTTGGGGCCCAAAACAGGAGTGAATCATGGCCGAAGAAGAAGTGGCTGGCAATGCGCAAGAGCAACAACAAGATGTTGCTAAAAAATCTACTAGTCAAAAAAACCCTTTAGTTGCTGTTTTATTAATTTTAAACATGCTGATGATGGGAACAGTTGCTTTTTTTCAATACAAGTTCATGCAGATGGAAGCAGACAGACCTGACTTAACTCAACTTTTAAAAGAAGCACAAGCAGGACAAAATCCTGAATTGGCCAATGAAGCTCTTCCTACGGAAGAAGTGACTAAGGAAACATTAGTTGATTTAGCTTCCTTTACTGTAAACTTGGCCCAAGGTGATGGCCCCAGACGATATGTGAGATTAAATGCAGTTTTAAAACTAAGTGAAGACTCTGAGGTTTCTGAGGTTGAGGCCAGAAAACCTCAAATTAGAGATACAATTATTAGTATTTTAAATTCCAAGCGTCCTGAAGATATATTAAAAAGAGACGGGAAGCTTTATTTAAAACAAGAGATTAAATCTGCGATAAATTCCTATCTGATAGATGGAAAAGTTGTAGATGTATTTTATGTGGGCTTTCAAATAAACTAGTCCACTTTAAATAAACAAACGATAGGCAGGATGCTTATCTTAAGTCCCAGGAGGGGAGAGCATGGCACAGGTTTTAAGTCAGGACGAAGTAGATGCATTATTAAGCGCTGTTAATGATGACGCTGATGTGGATACTGATGCTGATTTTGACAGTGATTACGATGATGAGGATGAAGACGAGAATATTCAGCCCTATGACCTTACCAATCAAGATAGGGTTATTAGAGGGCGAATGCCTATTCTTGAAATTATCTATGAAAGATTTATTCGTTCTTTTCGAGTTTCGCTTTCAAATAGTCTAAGAAAGATTTCTACTATTTCGATGATTTCAACTGATCTGCTAAAGTTCGGAGAGTTCGTCAATACACTCCCCATTCCAAGTTGTATGTGTATTATGAGGTTTAATGAACTAAGAGGACCTGCCTTATTGGTCTTTGAATCTAAATTAGCATACGCCATTATTGATTCTTATTTTGGGGGAACCGACCGACCATTTACTAAAATTGAAGGAAAAGAATTTACTTCAATAGAATTATCTTTTATGAAAAGAGTAATGGACATGGCCATTAATGACTTAGAAGAAGCATGGGCCCCAGTTCATAAAATCGATGCTCAATATAGCCGAACTGAAATCAATCCACAGTTTGTTGGGGTTGTTCCTCCTAGTGATGTTATTATAACCACTACTTTTGAAGTTGAATTTGAGTCGGCTTCAGGAACAATCATGGTAGTCATTCCTTATTCAACGATTGAGCCCATTAAACAAAAACTAAGTTCAAGCTATCAATCAGAGAGTGATACGGTAGATTCATTATGGACTCAATCCATGCATGAACATGTTAAAGATGCCCATGCGACAGCAATTGTGAAGCTAGGGGATACGGAATTAAGTGTGGGAGACCTTATTAGTCTGCAAGCAGGTGATGTCTTACCTCTAAGTCAAGAAGTCTCTGGAGAGCTTTCAATTGAAGTAGAGGGAGTTAAAAAACTCCAATGTTTAGCTGGTGAGTATAAAGGAAGTCGAGCTGTTCAAATAACAAAAAGAGTAAACGAATAAAAAAGGATGAATCATGGAAGATAATTCAGAAAATAATGTAACAGAAATGAACCCAGAGCAAAAAGATGCTATTTCAAATCTTGCAGATCAAATTAAAACTGGTGATGAAGCTCTTAATAAGCTTAAGGTTCAAAACTTAGATTTTATTTTAGATATCCCACTTAAAGTTAGTGTTGAGCTTGGTCGAGCGCAAGTGGTGATTAAAGACCTTTTACAACTGGGGCAAGGTTCAGTTTTAGAGCTTGATAAATTGGCCGGTGAGCCTTTGGAAGTTTTAGTCAACGGCAAACTTGTAGCGAGAGGGGAAGTCGTTGTCGTTAATGAAAAATTTGGAGTGAGATTAACAGATATTATCAGTCCATTAGAGAGAATAGAAACACTTAAGTAGTTTAGGAAAAGCTTATGCGATTATTAAAATTTTTAGCGACATTTCTTTTGTTTTTTTCATGGCAAGCCATTTCAAGTGTGGAAATTGGAAAGCTTGACTTTACTAAAAGCAAGGATAAGGGAACTTTAGTTATTCACTATTCAGGGCAGATGAATGGCTATCCTGAGTTAGCTGTTGAAGGAAAAACAATTCAAGTTCTTATTCCTGACTCTAAAGTTAAAACAGTCGTCGAAAAGTCTGTAAGCTTTTCAACCCATAAAAAAGATACCTTATTAAAAGCCTATCAAGCTGAAAGAAAGGTTTCTAAAATCAAGGCTCAATTTCCTTTTTTAGTACAAAAGAAAAAGGCTCAAGTGGCCCTTGTCATTAAGGATAATAGAATTGAATTAACTTTCCCACGTGTCATGGTGAAGTTGGCAAAAAAGGCAAAAACAGCGCCTAAGAAAAAAGCGGTGAAAAAGGAATTTTTAAATGAGGAATATTTAAATACTCTTTTAAAAGTTTCAGACAAAAGAGAGAAAAAAAATGCCGCTCAAAAAGAGACTTCTCAAAAGCTTGTTCAAAAAGACTCGGTCTCTAAAAAAAGTGCAGCCCCTAAAAGAGACTCCTCAGGAAGCTCTCTTTCTTTAATTGAATATGGTGGAAAGTTTGCTGCCTTTTTAGGTTTAGTTCTTCTGCTTTTTTATGGAGTTGTTGCTTTAATGAAAAAAGGTTTTTTAAAGCGAGGAAAGCTTGGCTTTTTAAATAATGCAGATCAAATCTCAGTTTTAAATCAAACTTATATTGCTCCGAAAAAAAGTCTTATGTTAATCAAGGCACATAATCAAGTGTTCCTCGTCAGTAATACAGATCATGGTATTCATCCTATTTCAGAAATCAAGGATGCTGCTGGCTTACTCAAAGATGGAGAGAAAACAATTTCTGGACACAATTTTGATACAAAACTAAGTGATGCTGACGAAGATAAGAGTATCGAAACAAAGGTAAAGCTAAAAGATGATATTACAAAATCAAATCAGGAGTCGTCTTTATCAAGTTATTTAAATGTGAAAGATAAAGTTAAATTTTCAGATCAATTAAAGAAAAAAGTTAAAAACTTAAAACCATTGCATTAAGCGCAAAGTAGGTAATAAATGAGAGTCGCTGATAAGATAATTAATTTAAAGTTCTTCATCACGCTAGTGTTGACATTGATCGCCCCAGTTTGTTTTGCCCAACAGGCACCGGCAGGAGTCAATCTTCCTGGATTGAGTGTTAACTTTGGTCAGGGGACGGATCTTGTTGATACAATGCAGGTTCTTGTTTTATTTACAGTTTTAACATTAGCACCGGCTTTTATTATTTTATGTACATCGTTTACGAGAATCATCGTTGTTTTATCTTTTATGCGGCAAGCGATTGGAACTCAAAGTATGCCACCTAATCAACTTCTCGTCGGATTGGCCTTGTTTTTATCTGCTTTTGTCATGATGCCTACGGGAAAAAATATTTATGATAAGGCCATTACACCTTATATGGATAAAAAGATAACAACAACTCAAGCCTTAACTGGCATTGAGCAAGAATTACGTATGTTTATGCAGTCACAAGTGCGTAAAGCCGATATAGGTCTTTTTTATGAGGTGACTGGAGCTCAAGCTCCCAATACGATTGATGATGTGCCTCTTCATTTTTTGATACCAGCTTTTATTATTAGTGAGCTCAAGACCGCTTTTCAAATCGGTTTTCTTTTATATATCCCTTTTTTGGTTTTGGACATGGTTGTTGCTTCTGTTCTAATGGCCATGGGGATGATGATGTTGCCTCCTGTTATTATCTCAATGCCCTTTAAATTGCTTTTATTCGTTTTAGTTGATGGATGGCAGTTAGTGACAGGTTCAATTTTAAGATCATTTAATTGATAAGGAGTCCAAGATGGATAATGGTTTTGTTATAGAGGTTACCAATCAAGCTGTAAAAGTGGCCTTAATGCTTGCAGCACCGATGCTTATTGGAGCTTTGGTTGTCGGTATTATGGTTTCATTGTTTCAAGCAGTAACACAGATCAATGAACAAACTCTTTCATTTATTCCAAAGATCTTAGTGATTGTTATGGCCATTGTTTTATTAAGTCCTTGGATGATGGAAACAATGACTTCTTTTACTCATGATTTATATGTTGGAATTCCTCAGATGGTGTTGAATCAATTATCAGTATTAGTGTTGTCGACTATCCCATTTTAATTGCTTTTTGGCTGAGTTTTACTCGTTGGGTGACAATACTATTTCAACTTCCTATCTTTGATAATACAAGTGTTCCTTCTGTGGTTAAAATTTTATCTTCATTATTAATAACCTACGCTTTTTTTCCGATTGTGGAGAGGACACTCGTGAATGAAGTTTTAGCTGTAGGGATCGATCATTTTTGGTATTTAACTTTTTTTAATGCCATTGTCGGATTATTCATTGGTTTTTTAGTTAAAACCATTATGAGTTTATTTATTGCGGCAGGTTCTTTAATGACTCAACAAATAGGGTTCTCCTCAGTGAGTTATTTTGATCCGACTTTTGTGTCTCGGATAGGACCTTTTGAAAAAATTATTCAATGGACAATACTTATTATGATTTTATCGACGGGAGCCCTTATTCCTATGTTTAAAGGAGTTCTCAATTCTTTTTTTAGTATATCGATGATGGATTTAGGAAAGTTTACAAGTATTCATATCTTTTATCACGAATTTTTTAAAGGAGTTTTTCAAGCGGCTTTTCTTTTATCAACGCCTATTTTATTTACTAACTTAGTTCTTAATATGGTGATGGGTATTGTGGCCCGAACGATTCCGCAAATGAATATCTTAATGGTAAGTTTTGTCGTGAATATCGGAATTGGTTTAATTGTTTTTTATGCCGTTTCTGAGGAATTTTTTCACGTTGCATATAAAATGTATGTTGATAGGCTGGGCGATTGGTTCCAGTTTGTCATTTAGAGAGGATTAGATGGCGTCAGACGATTCAGGCGAAAAGACGGAAGAACCCTCACAATATAGAATTGATGAGGCAAGAAAAAAAGGGGATGTCGCTTCT
This sequence comes from Halobacteriovoraceae bacterium, assembly GCA_002706205.1. Lineage (GTDB taxonomy): Bacteria > Bdellovibrionota > Bacteriovoracia > Bacteriovoracales > Bacteriovoracaceae. Next base: position 6,650 of record PAKC01000063.1, on the reverse strand, counting down.
TCTAAGGAGCTTAACAGCGTTTTGATTTTAACTGGGGCCTTTACTGTCTTGGTCTTATCTTCTTTGTATATTTTTGAGGTTATGTCTGAGTATATTGAATGGCTTTATGGCCTAGAAATAACTAAGGCCTATGAAAAAGAAATGAGTGCTCGTATTTTTAAGGAAACATTTATATCGGTAGGTAAGTGTATTGCTCCTGTTTTTATCACGTCATTTATTTTGGGGGTTTTGGCCCAAGTGATGCAAGTGGGAATCCTTTATGCACCAGAAGCCGTAGCATTAAAATTTGATCGTATTCATCCTAAAAATGGTTTAAAAAGAATTTTTTCTAAAAAAGCGATAGCGGAAGTCATTAAAGGTGTTTTAAAGTTTTCCATTGTTTTGGCCATTACTTATTTTGTGATTAATCAAAATATGACGAGCTTTATTGGCTTTTTACATACCGAAGCTCCTGAAGCTTTTGGATACGGGAAAATTTTTGCTTTTAAGTTAGCGGCTTCTATTATGATAGGTCTTTTTATTGTGGCGGTAGCAGACTTTGCTTGGGAAAAATACGCCTATAAAGAAAAGCTAAGAATGACAAAACAACAAGTTAAAGAAGAAACTAAAGAAAAAGATGGGAATCCTGAGGTTAAACAAAAGATTAGAGCTATTCAAAGAGAAATGGCGCAAAAGCGTATGATAGCTGACGTCCCAAAAGCGGATGTAATTGTTACAAACCCGACCCATATTAGTATTGTTTTAAGGTATGATAATGCAGTGATGGTGGCCCCTCAAGTTATTGGGAAAGGACAAGACCATCTGGCCTTAAGAATCCGTGAAATTGCTAAAGAACATGATATTCCAATTGTTGAAAATGTTCCTTTAGCCCGGGCACTTTATAAAACAGTTAAAGTAGGGGAAGGAGTCCCAAGATCTTTGTATAAAGCTGTCGCAGAAATCTTGGCCTTCGTTTATAAAATAAAGCAAAAAAAGAAAGCACTAAGTTAAGGATGATTTATGTTTGGACGCTTTAAAGATTTAAGTAAAAATGCAGATATTGCGGTTGCGCTGTGTTTAGTGATCGTCTTAGGAATCATGATTGTTCCGATAGCCCCATGGGCGATGGATCTTTTTATCGCAGTGAGTTTAGCGGCTTCAATTGTGATTTTGCTTTTATCTGTTTATATTAAAAAGCCTTTAGACTTTTCTACTTTTCCAGCAGTTCTTCTTGTCGTTACACTTTTTCGTCTTTCTTTAAACGTCGCCTCAACAAAGAATATTCTTATTAGAGGTGCCGCTGGTGGAGGAGAAGGAAACTCTGGTGCTGCCGGTGAGATTATTAGAGCTTTTGGTGAATATATTGTGGCAGGAAATTTTGCTGTCGGGATTATCATGTTCATCATTTTCGTTATCATCAACTTTATCGTTATCACAAAGGGTGCCGGAAGAGTTGCTGAAGTTGCAGCAAGATTTACCTTAGATGCTATGCCTGGTAAGCAAATGGCCATTGATGCAGACTTAAATGCAGGGCTTATAAATGATGAACAAGCTAAGGCCAGAAGAACCGAAGTTGCTCAGGAAGCAGATTTTTACGGTTCTATGGATGGTGCTAGTAAGTTTGTTCGAGGGGATGCCATTGCCGGGATATTAATTACAGCAATAAATATTATCGGTGGGATTATTGTGGGTGTTGCTCAAAACGGAATGGACTTCTCCCAGGCCACAAAAGTCTTTACTCTTCTGACTGTAGGGGATGGATTAATTGCTCAAATACCTGCCATTGTTATTTCAACAGCAGCTGGTATCATCGCGACTCGAAATACTAGTGAAAATGGTTTAAGTGCACAGTTAGGAGAGCAGTTTACGTTTAACCCTAAGGCTTTACAAATCACTGCTGGGATTTTATTTCTTTTTGCTTTAATTCCTGGATTTCCAGCACTTCCTTTTGTCATTATTTCTGCGGTTACGGCCTTTGTTGCCTTTAGAATTTCTAGAAATAAAGCTGACCAACAAGAGCAAGAAAAGAAAGAAGCAATTGAAGAGAAAAAATCAAATAATGAAAATTTAGAAGATCTTCTTAGCTTGGAAATGGTTGAACTAGAAGTTGGGTATGGTTTAGTGAATATCGTCGACTCCGAACAAAATGGAGATCTTTTGGAGAGAATAAGCCATATTCGAAAACAATTTGTTACCGATTGGGGAATCATAATTCCTTCTATTCGCATTAGAGATAATTTGGAGTTAAAGCCAGGTGGCTATTCTTTAAAAATTAAAGGAATAGAGGTGGCTTCAGCAGATCTTATGCCGGATCATTTTTTGGCAATGGATCCGGGAACTGTTATTGAACCGATTGATGGCATTGCTGCCAAAGAGCCCGTTTTTGGACTTGATGCGGTCTGGATTAATGAAGAATTAAAAGATGATGCTCAATATAATGGTTATACTGTAGTCGATCTCTCTACTATCATAGCAACTCATATAACAGAGATTTTAAAGTCTAATCTGCACGAAATGTTTGGACGTCAAGAATTAGTAGGAGTACTTGATAACTTTAAGCAAGATTATCCCAAATTAGTAGATGACCTGGTACCTGAGATTATGACTCTAGGAACAGTTCTGAAAGTTTTACAAAACCTACTAAGAGAGTCAGTTCCTATTCGTGATTTAAGAACAATTCTTGAATCTCTTGCCGAGCATGGTACAATGATTAAGGATGCAGATATGTTGACAGAGTTGTCACGAGAGTCTCTGTATCGAACAATAACAGAAAAAGTAAAAAGTGATCAAGGAGATATTCCTTTGTTTACTTTAGACAGAGGAATTGAAGAGTCAATTGCTCAAAACCTGATACAGACTGAAAAAGGTCAGGAACTTTCTTTAGACCCGAAGTTGACCCAAACAATTTTGGCAAGTTTAAATGAAAGAATTGAAGAAGCAACCAATATGGGAGAGAAGATGATCGTTTTATGTTCACCAGTTGTAAGGAGACATTTTAAACGATTAACTGAGAAATTTATACCAAACTTAATCGTTGTGAGTCATAATGAATTAAGTCCGGAAGTAAATATTAGATCACTAGGGACGGTGAGGGTGTAATTTATGTATGTAAAAAAGTTTGAAGGGGAATCATTGGACGAAGCCTTAAAAGCTGTAAAGATGGAATTAGGGCCAGATGCCATTATTCTTAAAACAGTGACCAACAAAGGACTTAAGGGTGCCTTCAAAAAAAGTCGAATAGAAATCACAGCTGCCATTTCCGAACAAAATTATGAAAAAAAAGCTAAAGTGGATCATGTTTTAAGTGATACTCAGCGCGAAGACTTCTACCAAGCCCCGGCCAGTAGAGTTAATCATATGATTAATGATTATAATCAACATAATCGGGAATCAAATAGTCAAAATCAACGTCCCTCTCGCGGAGGCGGCTATGGAAATATGGGGCTCAATAAAGTTGTAAATACAGTCTCAAGTAAAATTAAAAGTTCTTTGGATGATTTTTTAGCGATTGAAGAGGAAGAGAGTTCACCAACAGGCCCTCAAAGTTTTGAGGAGTTTAGTCAAAAGAAAGAACAAAATCAAAGAGCAGCATCGACTCAGAATTATTATCATGAAGAGCAAGATGATGATCACCATGCCATCGGCCAAGAACATTATGTAACAGAAGATGTTATCTATGAGAATCAAAAAAGAAGTAATGAAGTGACTTCTGAGTTAAGACAAAATATTAAAAGTCAGAAACATCAAATTGATTTATTAGAACAAAAACTTTTTGAACTGACAGAAAAGATAGCAGAAAATAAACAAGGGCCAAGTGAGCCTAAAGGTTTAATGAGTCTGAGGACAACTTTAAGATCCTTAGAGTTAAGTGATGTTTTAATTCAAAAAATCTCTAAAAAAGCGACTTTTGAACTGGCCCAAGAAGAACTAGAAGATGTGGATCTTATTTATGATTTTGCTCTAAGAGAGTTAAATGAAATGATCAACGTCAAAATGCCTTTATTCTCTAGTGCAGATATTCAAGAAAGTCCAATTGTGACTGTTCTTTTATCTGAAAACTCCTGTGGCCAATCAAGTATGGCAATGAAGTTAGCGGTATTGCAAGAAAACACAAAAATCATCAGCTTTCGCGAAAGCAAGGTTAAAAATATTAGCTCTGATTTTGCAGCAAGAGTTTTTAAAGTTGATGTGGCCTTAGTTGATAGTCTGGCCCATCTCATGAGTGAGGCAAGAAAAGCGATTCAAGATGGAAAATCTATTATTTTAGATTTGCGTTTAAACTTTAAAGAAGTCAATGAGTCTAAAAAGTTTATTGAAACTTTAAAAAGATCATTTGAGCATATCGAGTTCTTAGGAACACTTAGTGCCATACACTCTGAGATTTACAACCGAAAAATTCTTTCCAAGTATCAGAGTTATTTAAATGGTGTTATTATTTCTTATGTGGATCAATGTTTAAGTTTTGGACCACTAGTTAATGTGCATACTGACTTTCCAAAGTTGCCATTAACATTTTTTGGAACAGGAGCAACTGTTCCCGACGATATAGAGTCAGCTACTGCAGAAAGAATACTTGCTGGAATGTTTCAGCTTTAGAATAAAATTTAGTTAGCTTAACAGGAAGTTAAGTTTTTGAGAGGACAGGAAGTTATGAATAAAGCTAGCGAATGGTTAAGTTCGTTTAACTCAAACTATCAAAGTGAAATCAAATCACTTATTGACACTAAAAAAGAATCCCAAAAGAAAACCATGTCTATTGCTATTACCGGAGGTAAAGGCGGTGTTGGTAAAACATCCATTGCTTTAAAAATAGCAAAAAATATGGCCGAAAGTGGAATGAAGGTTTTACTTATTGATTGTGATTATAATCTTTCTAACACATCAATAAAACTTGGCCTTCCTATCGACAATACCTTCTACTCCTTAGTATCAGCTCAAAAATCATTTACAGACTGCCTTTACAAAGAGGGAAATTTTCATCTTTTATCGGCCTGCAACGGTTCTGTTGATTTATTTGATGCCAATCTCAAAATAGAAGAAATCATTATCGATATTATTAATACACATGAAGACGAGTATGATTTTATCTTACTTGATAGCCCCGCAGGACTTTCACGAGAGTCTTTAGTTCTCAATGCCTATTGTGATGAACGTATTGTTGTTGTCACACCAGACAGGGCCTCTATCACAGACTCTTATTCTTTAGTAAAAATGTTGAGTAAAAAGTTTGGTGTAAACCAAAATTATCTACTTGTAAATATGTTGCATTCACGCTCTCAATTTCAAAGGGTTGTGCACACTATGAGTGAAACAACTGAGAATTTTTTAGGTGTAAGGACAAAAATTCTTGGTGGAGTAAAAAAGATTAATATTGAAGCAGGACAATTTGATACCTACTTTTTAGCAGGCGGCAATAATGACCTCCATAAAAGTTTTAATAAAGTGGTAAAAAAGTTATCCGAAGAGTTGGGTAGACACAAGATTTCACAAGGAGTTCTTCCTATGAAGTCGAATGAATTGTTTGAACAAGAAGTTCAGTAACCCAACGCTTAAGGAGAAGCTCAATGTCATCATTAACAACAAAATTGAAGAACTTGAAAGACTACAGATGCACAATGGATCCAGAAGTTAAAGATAAGATCATTGTTGAATACGCACCACTTGTCAGGTTTATTGCTCAAAAAATTGCTTCAAGATTGCCTGCTAATATTGAATTAGATGATCTCATCTCATGTGGGGTTATTGGTTTGATGGATGCAATTGAAAAATTTGATCCGACCAGAGATAATAAGTTTAAAACATACGCCGAATTTAGAATTAGAGGTTCCATTTTAGATGAACTTCGTTCTCAAGATTGGGTTCCAAGATCGGTAAGAGAAAAAACAAAACAATTAGAACGCGCTTACGCTAAACTTGAAAGAGACTTCGGTCGTCCAGCAACAGACGATGAGATGTGCAAAGAATTAGAGTGTACACTCGAAGAATTTCACGAAATGCTTAATAAGTCTAAATCAGTTTCTCTTTTAAATATCGATGACTCAACGACTTTTAGTCGTGGAGATAAAAAACTCATGATGGGGCTTTTAGAGCACCGAAGATCATCTAATCCCTTTTCGGCCGTCAACTACAAAAGAGCACAAGGAATAATTAGAGATGGCATCAAATCATTGCCTGAAAAACAAAGACTAGTTCTTTCTCTTTACTATTACGAAGATCTCAACTTAAAAGAAATTGGACAAGTTCTTGATGTTACAGAATCAAGAGTTTCTCAACTTCACACCCAGGCCATTATGAAATTAAAGGCCAAACTCAAAAACGACTTTGAATCTCATGAAGATATAGCAGTTTAAAAACGAGGGCCTTATTTTTAAGGCCCTTTTTTTTGACTAATTAAACCTCAAATTTTTGGCAAAATAGCTTATTTTCTATAACTTTTATTGTCTTTTCTTGGTTTATACTTTTCTTAAACTAGACTTAAGATTTGCTAAATTTTATCCTCACTAAAAATTCTTAAATATTTTCTTAAGAATGTTTCTCCCCACTATTAACAACTTTAAACACTTTATTAAGAGGGTCTTAAAAGCATTTTAAAGTGCTCTTAATAAATCCGACTAAAGAACTTTCTTGTTTTGATCGAAGTTAGATTATCATTCCAAAAGACATGAACTTTT
>PAKC01000062.1 GCA_002706205.1 Halobacteriovoraceae bacterium | reverse complement strand
GCACGCGAATATGAGGTTGAAAGTTCAAGATACTCATAAGTAATTAAAAGAAAGTAAATTATTTAGTTGAAAAGTGGTCATCCATATGAGGTCGGTTAAAAATTAATAAAGTTAAACAAGACTTAACTTTTGGCAATAAATGAGCGATTTAAAAGATAAAGAAGGGTTTTATGGAAATTAATGATTTTAGGACTCACGACAATATCTTCAAGTTTTACGGTACCTAAGCCTGTTTTAAAGATTTCAAGTCCATTAAGGTCTGTCGCACCTTGTTTAAGTCGTGTTATAGTTTCTTGAGCCGTCAAGTCGGGATTGGCGGCCAAGATAATGCCGGCCAGTGCACTGACCATTGGGGCAGATGTACTTGTTCCTGAAAGTTTGGCGTGTCCAAACTCTGGAGTGGCCGAATGAATAAGAACACCAGGAGCCAGCATGTCTACAGTTTTTTTGCCATAATTTGAAAAAGAAGCAAAAACATTTTCATCTTTATGGGGAGTCGAAGCTCCAATTACAAGATAATTTTCTAATTTTTTTCCTTGGATAAAAGCAGAGGGATAACTTGGTTTGCTATCAAGGTCTAAGTATTCATTTCCAGCAGCTTGGATGATAAGTGTATTTTGTTTTTTTGCCTTAAGCAGGACTTTTTGAACCTCAGCTTTATGGGCGGAGTAAAACTTCCCAAAACTTAAATTGATGATATTTGCTCCATTATCCAAAGCATAATTAAGAGCATTAATAATATCCTTATCTCTTTCATCACCGTCAGGGATGGCCTTTATGGGCATAATTTTTATTTGAGTACAACTTTGATTAAAAGGTTTTAGCAGAGCGGAAGTGATACCTGCCACATGGGTTCCATGCAAGGCGTTGGGGCCATAAATATCATTGTTTCCATAGCCTTTTTCGAAAATCAATTGATCTTTATCTTTAATAATTTTTTCTCTGCCATCATAGTCAATATTGTAATGGATATTTGCTTGAACCTGATAAAGTTGAACTTGTTCTTGTAAGAAAACAAGGTCAGTTCCCTGTTGTTTAAATTTTATCAAAGTACTTTTTGCTTGCTGTTGAGCCTTGGAGTGGGCTGTTATTCTTTTCACTTGTTCAAGGCTTAGGGGCGCTTTTACTTGCAAGAGCTCATAGGCTTTTTGCATAATGGTGAGGTCAACTTTATACTCTTGCCATAATTTTTTGGCTCGACTTTGCTTGCGATCAATTTCCTGTTGCAATTGCTTATACTCGAGTTGTTGAGAAACCGAGAGTTCGTCGAGTTCGTTCTTGATTTTAAGTTGTTTTAAGCGGCGAGTTTTGGCCAAAGAGTCCCATCTTAAGTGTTCTTGAGATGGAGTTGGAATAAAATCAATTAGGTTTTGTCCATCTAAGCTGTAGTGAGCAGAAACATTTTTATTACCTAAAAAATTCCAACCGATAATGTCGTCTGTATAACCGTTTTTGTCATCATCAATCCCATTATTGGGAATTTCTTTTTCATTAATCCAAAGATTTGATTTAAAAATAGGGTGTAAAACATCAAAGCCAGAATCAATAATGGCAATTGTTATTTTTTTATTGGTGGAGAGGGCACAATATTCTTTTAAGTTCTTTTGTGCTTCAAAAAGACTGAGACCTAGTAATCCATCGACCTGATGGTCTAGTAAATGCCAATCAGTAGGAAGATGACTCTTTTCAACTTGTTGAAATAATTGATGAGAAGATCTAAGTATGTGAGTCTTTGCCTGAAGCTGAGTAAAAAAAAGAATAATAAAGGCAAAACTTAGTTTTTTCACATCAATTTTATACAAAAGAGGAGGTCAAAAAGCCAAAGATATGAAGAATTTACACAATAATTAACTAATGAGGCGATATTTTCTTTTCCAAATATAACTATCTAGTAAAAAGTGTGTCATAAGCGGGGCAATTAGAATTCCATAAGCGACAGATTGAGTAAAATTATTAAAGTTCTTAAAGCTGATAAAGGCAGGAAGAACAAACATTATATAATAAAAAGCAAAATATAAACTGACAGAAGCTAAGTAAAAAAGAATATATTTATATTTTTTCAGTTTGTTAAACACTTTTGAGTTTTGGCTTATACGTTCATGTTTAAAAACTATAAAGAAATAAGGAACACCATGATGAAGCGTGATAAGTGCAACGGAAAGATAAGGGTTTTCTAAGATTACTCTGGGGATATACCAACCCATAAGAGTATTGATAAAAACATAAAGTTTTGAAAGATTAAATATTTTCGTTTGATAACAATGATAAATATTGGATAAAATAAAGACAATGATGACAGGCCAGAAGAGTTGAATCAATAATTCTGAAATATGATCAGGCAGATAAATAAGGTCTCCTTTTTCATACCAGTGTCCGTTATTACTCATTCTAATAGTCCATGCCAAAGGCAAAATCGTCATACAATAAGAAGTTAAAATATCTATCTTTTGTAGCCATGAGGGAGCCTTTGAATCGAGACGACTAGCAATTTTCATCCATCCAGATTCTTGTCGAATAAAATGATAAGCAGCAGAAAGTCCTAAAATAAGAATAAAGATATTTTTATATCCAAAAAAGTTTAAAGTGGAAGCTCCTACAATTAAAACAAAGGGGATGATAATAAGCTGTGCTTTAAGGCGTTGTCTTATATCTTTGTCCAAATAAGTTACAAAAATGGTACTAAAAAAATGGGAGCCATCTACAGCGATCCAGCCCAGTAAAAAGTAAAAAAAAGGAGGTGTTTGTGGTAATGATATATTCATTAAATGAAAGAAAATAAAATACAGCAAATAAATAGGGAGATATGTGCTAAAAGCAAAGAAATCAGACTTTTTTGAAATAAGAGATTTGTTTAAGAGTCTGATAAAAAAATCCTTTAGCTTCTTTGGGTGAGTGTTTCTAAGAAATTGATCATGTTAGAATGAAGTTTCTGTGGGACCGAAGTGTTGTCTATAATAAAGTTTGCTTTTTTTCTTTTTTCTTCTAGGGGCATCTGATGAGCAAGAATTTTTTTGGCCAATTCTAGAGAGACTTGATCTCTTTTAATCAATCTTTGAATTTGTTGGTCGACTGAACAAGAAATAAAAACTGTTAAGTCACATTTTTCTTCTAATTTTTTTTCAAAGAGTAAAGGAACATCGTAAATCAGAAAATTATATTTAGAAAAACTTAATTCTTTTTTAGCTTCTTCAAAGGCTTCGGGAAGATATTGATAAAGTAAAAGCTCAAGCTGTTGCTTGAGTTTTTTATTATTAAAAAAGATTTCTCGTAAAAGTTTAAAATTAATTTGTTCTGAGCTTATAACCTGGGAGCAGTTTTGTTCTAAGAACTTGAAAATACTATCCTTAGCATAAACTTTTTTAATAAGTTTATCAGCGTCAATAACAGGGACCCCTAAGGAGCTTAAAATCTTGGAGGCTGTACTTTTTCCTGTTGCTATTCCTCCAGTAAGTCCGATAATTGGATGCGCCGAGTTGTAAAGTCTCGTTTTGGTATCTAATTTAATATAGTTTGATTTGAGCTTATGCATAAGTAGTTGTAAACTGTATCCAATCAAATTGTACACTGGAGATTATCTAAATGAAAGGGCATATATATGTATCAAATCCAGTTGATGAAAAAGGTTTTGTAAACTGGTCAGAAACAGATAATAAAACATGGCAAAAACTGGTAACTCGACAAAAAGAAATTATTAAGGGCAAGGCCTGTGATCAATTTTTAGAGGGGCTTGAGGCCTTAGCCTTGCCTGAGGATAGAGTTCCTCAATTGCCAGATATTAATAAAGTTTTGGCCAAGCATAATGGTTGGGGAGTAGAAGCCGTTCCTGCACTTATTCAACCGCAACGGTTTTTTCAACTCTTAGCAAACAAAAGATTTCCAGCTGCGACGTTTATTCGAATACCTGAAGAATTAGACTATTTGCAAGAACCAGATATTTTTCATGAAGTTTATGGGCATACACCCTTGCTAACAAATCAAGCGTATGGCGATTTTATGGAAAAGTTTGGAAAGCTAGCTTTGGAGGTTGATCCTAAAGATAGAAGAAGGATGTTTAGGTTATTTTGGTTTACAATCGAGTTTGGTCTTTTGAATATTGGAGATGAACTAAGGGCCTATGGTGGTGGCATTTTATCTTCTATAGGTGAAACTCAATATTGCCTAACAAATGAAAGTCAAAAAAAGCCTTTTGATGTTTTAGAGGTTTTAAGAACTCCTTATCGCATAGACATCATGCAACCATTGTATTTTGTGATTAATGATTTTGATGATCTTTTTACCATTTTAGATCAAGATATTAAGAGCTATATTAAACAGTCAAAAGAGTTGGGGGATAGAGAGCCACTTTTTCCACCTAAACAAAAGACTGATAAAATTGATGATGATAGTGGAATGGGGGCCATGAAATGTTAGATTTAAATGCTGAGTTAAAACAACTCGATGCCGAATGGGAAATAATAGAAGAAAAAAAATTAAGAAGAACTTTTTCTTTTAAAGGCTTTTTAAAGACGATGTCATTTGTCAATGCAGTTGCTTGGCAAGCGAATCGCTTGATGCATCATCCCGATATGGAGGTGAGTTTTAATAAATGCACGATTAACATTACAACTCACGATGAAGGTAACACTTTAACTGCAAAGGACTTTCAATTAGCAAAAGTTCTTGATGAGCTAATTTAAGACATGATTGTTTCACTTACATCTCAGTCTGGAGAGGTTCAGCAGTATCAATTTGATGAAGATCATCATATTATTGTTATTGGGCGTAGCCAAAAGTGTGATATTTCCATATCTTCAGAACATATATCAAGACAACATTTGGAAATTATTCGTCGAGATGCTGATATTTATATCAAAGATTTAACTTTATCAAATTGGGTCTTATATAATGACGAGAAATTGCCTAAAAACCAAGAAATTCTTTATTATGACTTTGCTTCTTTAATTCTTCCTGGTGGTTTTTCTGTTCGGATAACTGAAGAAGTGGAGGAAAAAACAGGTCATTTAAATCGTACTATAACAGGTACTAACTCAACAATTAAGGCGACTGGAGATGCTAAGCCTTTTATCAAAACGATGAGTGGAATACATAATAAAAAAAGTTTTCCGTATAAAGACTCTATCCCCAAAGATGAGCAAACAAGTCCAACAAAGTCTTCTATTCTAATGACAGGAAGAATGCGCGAGCTCTCAAAGTTTATCTTAATTTTTTTAGCCGTTTTATTATTTATTTTTATTTATTTAAATAATGAATCGAATAATAAAAATGAGGAAGATGTTCAATTAAATTTAAGAAAAAAAGTTGTTCCTTCTGAACAAAATAATGTGAAGCAAGCTGAAAACTCACTGCCAAAGCGAAGACAGAAGGTATCAAAAAAATCTCAAGAAAACATGGTCTCTTTTAATGAAAAACTTCGTGCTTTGCCTGCTTATTGTAATGAAAAAGTCGAAATTTTTTGTCGGTTGTTTTTAAAAGAAAGAAGAGAGTTGGAAAATGTCGTGCTTGAGAATAATCAACTTATTATTTACAAAAATTATTCTCATCGAGTAAATATTTTTTTCAATGCTCAAACGAACAAGATTGAAACTGCTTTGCGTGAAAAAAAATTTGAAAAAGTTATAGTTGGAGAAAATCTTCTTATTCCGCAGTTGTTGGAAAAGTTAGAGAAAAAGGGAGTCGTAAAGGTTCGAGTTATCTTTTTTGAAAATAAAAATAACAAAGCGATTAAAAAAAGCTCATATAGACTTGACCCTTCTTTTTATCGTAGGTTTGAGTTGAAAAATTATAAACAAGCTTATCAAGCTATAAAAAAGGATTTAGATCTTAGTTTATTTTTACGTGAGTTAGCTAGCTTAATTACAGAGGAATGAAATGAGAGAAGTTGAAGTGGCCATTATTGGTGCTGGCTCAGGTGGGCTGTCTGCCAGAAGAGAGGTGGCCAAACAAACAGATAATTATGTGGTTATTGATGGGGGACAATTAGGGACAACATGTGCCCGTGTTGGATGTATGCCCTCAAAAGTTTTTATCCAAGTCGCAGAAGATTTTAATAGGCGTTTTAAGTTTGCTGAGGAGGGAATCTTAGGCGCTGATAAGCTTCAAGTTGATACGAAGCAAGTTATGCAACATGTCCGAAAATTACGTGATCGTTTTGTTCGAGGTGTTCTAAGTGGAATGGACTCTTGGCAGGATAAATTTATTTCTGGCCATGCAAAGTTTTTGGATGAACATCATCTTGAAGTAAATCAAGAAAAAATCTATGCAAAAAAAATAATTATTGCTACTGGCTCAAAGCCTCAAATCCCTTCTTTTTTAGCTGGCTTTGAACGTTTTATTATAACTACTGATGAATTTTTTGAAGAAGAAGAATTACCTCAGTCTGTCGCAGTTTTAGGATTAGGTGTTATTGGTATTGAACTTGGACAGGCCATGCACCGTTTAGGTTGTGATGTGGTTGGTATCGCGCGCCGGGAAAATATTTCAGGTATCACAGATCCTCGTTTAGAGAAATACGTAACCCAAAAGTTTTCGCAGCAAATGAATTTGGATTATACAGGTCTTGAGTCTGTTGAATTACAAAAAGATAGAATTAAGCTAAAAACCCAAGATAGTGAGTATATAGTAGATAAAATTTTGGTTACTATTGGGCGAAAAGCTTTTTATGACTCTGTTAATATTGGGGCTTTAAAGAAGACTCATTTGGAGTTAGGAGTTCCGACTTTTAATAAGCAAACAATGCAATTGGCAGGATATCCTCATATTTTTTTAGCTGGGGATAATACGGGTGAAAATCAAATTTTACACGAAGCGAGTGATGAAGGAAGAATTGCAGGGTATAATGCTGTAAGAGATTCTTGTAAAGAGTTTTATACTAGAACACCTTTAATGATTACCTTTTGTGATCCAAATATTGTCTTTGCAGGAAAAACTTATGCTGAAATTGAAAAATCAGGAGTTGATTTTTCTGTTGGTGAAGTTTTATTTGAGGGGCAAGGGCGTAGTATTGTAAAGTTAAAAGAAATAGGGATGCTTCGTGTTTATGGTGAAACTTCTACTGGGAAAATCTTAGGTGCCGAATTAATGGCCCCTGATGGAGAACACTTAGGGCATTTGCTTAGCTGGTGTATTTCTCAAGAATTAACGGTGAATCAAGTTTTATCTTTTCCTTTTTATCATCCCGTTATTGAGGAAGGACTTAGGACGGCATTAAGAGATTTAAGATCGAAAGTGCAAGAGAAAGCTCCAGAGTTAGACTTTGATTTAAATATTTAGGATGAAAAATGACAATTTGGTTTAAAGACTATTCATTGACAGAAATTAACCAGAAAAATAAAAATTCGATGGTGGATCATTGTGGAATTGAAATTGTTGAAATAGGAGAAGACTTTCTGGTTGGGACGATGCCAGCAGACTCTAGAACACATCAGCCTTTTGGAATTGTTCATGGAGGAGCAAACTGTGTGTTGGCCGAAACCCTAGGAAGTATTGCTTCAAATTTAATTTGTGATCCAAAATCACATCATGGCGTTGGATTAAATATTAATACCAACCATCTTAAAGCGGTTAGAAATGGAAACATAAAAGGTGTGGCCAAACCTATACATATCGGAAGGACAACTCATGTCTGGGATATCAAAACATATAATCAAAACGATCAGTTAACTTCTTCTACAACACTCACAATGGCCATTGTGAAAAAACTTAATTAAGCTCGATAGATAGAATGACTGGGCGATGATCAGAAGGAAATGTCTTCCCATATTTATTGGTATCAATGGAAAACTCTTTAACCTTCCACCTTTTAGGCTGAGAAATCAGAATATGATCGACACGGCAAGCAGGAAAGACTTTGCCTTTTCTGAGATAACATAAGTCCTTGTCATCCTGATAAGCTCCCTTAACCTTAAAACTTTCTTTTAAGTTAAAAGTATTGATAAACAAATCTTCTACTAGAACCTGATATTCTTTCATGTCAGTTGTCATATTTGTATCTGCTGCAAAAAGGATAGGAACCTGAAATTTTGAAAAAAATGCATTGATCATTTTAGCTGAACCAATAAGGTTTTCTAATCTATTATCTAGGTGGGATGAAGCAAAAATAAATACTTTATCTTTAAATTTTAATTTGACCCAATGGACTTGTCGGGGAAGAGCCATTTTCCAACCTAATGAAAAGTCTCCAGACTTCGGCCCTAACCAAAATTGTCCTTGATCGAGGAGAGTAAACTTTTCTTTATTAAAAGCAAGGGTAGGGTCTGCATAATCCATCAGGAGGTATTGGCTAAAAACCGTTTGATAATGTGGAAGGTTTTTAAAAATCTTATTAACATGTTGGCCAGATCTGAGTTCTTGTAAACTGATAAGGTCGGGTTGATATGTTTCAACAATATGTTGAATTTTCTCTAGTCGTTGAGAATATTCAAAATAGTGAGACCCTTTGCAAAAGTCGCACATCGTGTTGAAGTTCATGACTTTAAGGCTTTGAGAAAAAGCGCAAAAACAGAAAAAAAAGCTAATGAGGAGAATTTTCATAACTTCTTTATATCTTTTTATCTTGGAAAAGAAAACCACACAACACTTCGAATCATTTCATTCAAAGATTTGCCCAATGGAGAGGGCTTAGGTAAGCTAGAACTACGATATGGAGGAAAATATGAAGTTTTTATTAGTCTGTCTTTTTTTTAGCCTATCTCCTTTGGCCAGTTCTATGACTCTTGAAGATTTTTTTATGTCAAAAGGTGCGAACTCTATTTGTCAGAAAGCTCTAACTGTAAGTTCCCATGGAATTAGGAAACAGCACTTGCGCTTTGTTACAGGAGATATGCAGCAGGTCTACTTTGTTTTTAATTATAATGATTACGCTGAGGTTGAAGTCTTTAATACTTATACTGAAAAATGGCGGACTTTAAAGTTTAAAGAAAAAATTGTTGATATCACTTTGGATAAAAGTGAAGCTCTGTTTTTAACTCCTAAAAATCTTTTGAGTGCAGACAGAGAAACTTTTCAATTAAATTATCAGTTCCCGACTTTACCGAAAAATATTTCTTATTTTAAACATGCTTATGCAAGTGGATTGGTTAAAGCTGGAAATGATTTTTATATTGCTCATGGCAAGTATGGAGTTGTGAAGTATGATAAAGAAAATAGAAACTATCATATCTTTAAGCCGGAAGTTCCCCAGCCTCAGTCAGGCCATATTTCATTGCTAGTTGATATTCATAAAAAAGATGACCTACTTTACTTATCTTATGATGATTTGACTTTGGCCAGAAAGTCAAAAGCATTTGAGGGTGTTGTGCTATGGAGTTTAAAAGAAGATAAGGTTTCTGATATTATTCCTTTAAATCAGCGTAAGGAAGGTTATTACCGGCCGCACTTTATTTCTGATAATGCCCGTCAAGAGACTTTATATATTGCAAATTTTAATTTGCTTTTTAAACATGATCTTACTGAAATCCCAGAAAGTCGTTATATGTGGCCAAATAAAAGAATCTGGAAACACTCTGCGGGAGATGCTATTGGACGTTTAATGATTCTAGATGGAGTCGGTTATGGTTGCTTTGAAGATATACAAGCTGGTTCAATAGGAATACTGTCAGCAAGTTTGTCACAATTATAGGTTCTTTATGTTTCCTTTGAAATATCATGAGCCTGTATTTAGACCTCCGAGTGAAGCTCATAGTTTTTTACTTCAGGTGACGATTGGTTGTTCAAATAATAAATGCACCTATTGCGACATGTATCGTTCTAAGCAATATCGAGAGCGCTCTTTTGATGAAATCAAAAAAGATATTTTGGATTCCTATCATTATTTTAAAGAAATTCATTACAGTCCCAAAAGAATTTTTTTATGTGATGGTGACGCCCTGGGGGCAAAAACGGAGCTTTTAGTAAAGGTCCTTGAATTGTTGAATAAACTTTATCCAAATTTGGAAAGAGTTGGGATTTATGCTACGGCCCAAAATATGCTGGAAAAATCAGATAAAGAATTGGCTTTATTATTCAAACTTAAACTCAGTATGGTTTATTTGGGGTTAGAGTCAGGCTCTGATGAAGTTTTACATCGAATCGTAAAAGGGAACAAAGCTCATGAGATGATTACAGGCTCAAAAAAAATTATGAATTCGGGAATGAAGCTTTCTGTCATTGCTATGTTGGGAATAGGTGGAGAAAAGTATTCTGAAACTCATATTGTTGAAACAGCAAAGGTCTTAAGTGAGATTTCTCCTCATTACTTATCTTTTTTAACAACAATGGCCATAAAAGGTACACCTTTTTATCGCATGGTAGAACGAGGAACCTTAAAAGAGTTAACTTCAAGGAAAATGTTTTATGAGATGAGAGAAATCTTAGATCGTATCCAGGCAAATAAAAACATAGTTTTTCGTGCAAATCATATTTCAAACCAATACCCTTTGGGAGGCACTCTTCCTGAGGATCAAGGGCAGTTAGTTAAGACGATAGAGGCGTGGATGTTAGAGACACCAGTGGATGTCTATCCTCCCAAACCATCAACAATGTAGATAAAATATTATTGAGAATGAGGACAGTCCCAAGTTATTTTTTTGGAACGGGCAAAGTCCTTAATAAATTCTTGGGTATCTTGAGTAGGCATTTTTGATAAATATTTTACCAAAGTCTTTACTTCTGAAGACATAAGTTGAGATTCTATAGATCTGAGTTCGATATGATTTTTCTTATAATCGCATAAGATTTTAAGATCATGTTCAAGAGGGTTAACCACTAAAAAAACTGCCCAATAAACAACAAGTAAATAAGTAATAATGAGAAAAAGAATCGTTTTATACATGTTATATTTTCTTAGAAGGCGGGAGTTTCATAGATTGAGTAAAGTCAATAAAGAAGCGACTATATTGATCTCCATGAAAAATAGATTTTCTTAAACTGATTTTAGTATTTGAACAGTTAATATAGCGAGGTAGTGTTTCAGCAAAACCAATTCTAATAAGGTCTAAAAAATGTCCCGACTTGCGACAAAATTGTTTTGAATTGGATAATTTTTGTGTGCAATAAGAATCCACAATAGCATAGCGAGAATTTATTTTCCTTATCTGATAGGTCCAGTTCTTACTATTATTATGTTCTAATAAAATGGCCATTTCATACAAGTCAGGTAATGAACTGTTTTGTTTAAGGTTGTAGCCGTAATGTTCGTCCTTGAGTTCTAAAGCACTCAGTCTTCCAATAAATTTGTAATCTTCAGTGGTGAAAAAGTTTTTCATCAACTTACAACCCTCTGTTATGGCCAAAAGAGAAATGTACTTTGGATTTGTGGCGAGGTATTTTTCACTAATTTGAAGCGTTTTAAGAATTAAGTCCTTTTTTTGATAAATCTCAGAGACCTTTAAAAGGTTTCTAAAAGCAAAAGCTGGAGACTTAGCTGATTGGTGAAAACGTTGGGGCAAGTCATAGTTTTGATGATGGTAATGACATTTTAGTGTTGCTGTATCAACTTTTCCTTTAAGTAGTAAATCAAGGGAAATATTAAAAAAGTCTGCAAACTGGCTTACATTTAAAAGACTAATATCTTTTTGGGCAAATTTAGCCTTTGAAAATTTACTTGTGGGCATATGTAAGAGCCTGGCCATTTCTTCATGCGAAAGATTTAAATGACTTTGAATATCATTTAGGTTTTTCCAAAAGAGATTTGTGATCATTAAGCGATAAGCTCCAGTGTACCTTTCCCATTAAGATAAGAACAGTTAGCCCCTAACAAGTAAGGAGATGAATGGTGATTCTGTAGATTATAAGGAAAGTATAAATTGTACTCTCGGTAACAATCGATTAGCTCAACTGGCGTTCCACATTTAAATTCAACTTCTTTTTCCATCGCCTCAATGATAATTTTATTCGTATGATCTAACTCGTGTAGGCTATAAGAAAAATCAATACCATATTCGTTTTGTTTTTTGATGAAATATTCAATTAGCATTTTAGGACTTTTAGAGTCTTGATATTTTTTCGATAAAATGCCGTGGCATTTGGGGTTCTGAATGATTGAAAGTTCTTTTAATGATTTCACAATATCTTTTTGAAGAATGAACTCCATTAAGTCTATCTCAAAAGTTGTGTTAAGCGGATTGTTGAGAATATAAAAATATTCACGCTTTATTTTTTTTGATTTGGCAAATTGGTTAAAGGCCGTCTCTCCTAAGCGTTTGTCTAAGAGTTCGATTAAAGGAATAATTTTTCTTACCGTTATGTTTTTGCGTTTTGCATATTTGGCAGGAAGTTTAAAGTCCCCGGAATGTCTTGATTCATTTATTTGGTTTGTATTTAAATTAGGCATGGGAACTTCTAAGTAGCCTGTTTTATAGCATTCTGTATTTTTGATTTTTGTTCGATTGAGAAATTCATTCCAACCAAAAATTCCTGGCTCTAGAATTCCTTTTTCAATTTTACTGATGGTCGATTGATTCACATTCAGGATATCTGCCATATCCATTTGAGTGATTCCGTAAAACATTCTCGCTGCTTTGATAATTCGGCCAATATTTTTTCTTTGTTCTAAAATTTCAGGCTGACTCATTAAATTTTTCCTTAATAAAATGATATTAAAAATTTTTTAATTTTTTGTTCTTATAGAATTAGTAACTTGTAAAATATGTTCTCGCAAATATTTTGTCTATGGTCTGTAAAAGGAATATCAAGGATTAAGGAAATCTTTATACTTGTGTGGCTGAGTTTATTTTTCATAAATGAGTCCTATACGTCCCTATTGTTTATATATAATAACAGCTCTAAAAAACTATAAATATGACAATTTTAGATGATGTGTATTGGGAAGGTGCGTTAACAGCTGTACTAATCTCTAAAATGACCTATTTTCTTCGCTTTGACTTTTTATTTTGTAAAACAAATACTTATTGAAAGAAAGATATTGTTTTTAATCTTGTTTTGTTTTTATGGTTATAAAATAATGGCTAAAAATGTAATAAAGGTTTTAAAAACCTTAGAGGTCTATAGTAATAAATGAAAAGTAAAACATTTTGCTCATTACCGTGGGATACATTAGATACAATACCTGATGGCACCTTGGCTCCTTGTTGTTACTTTGATGTTCACAAGCGCGTTGAAGTTTCTAAAAACTCCTCAATAGAAGATTATACGAATAGTGCAATATTAAAATCTGTTAAAGAGACAATGTATGAAAGCAGCATCGCCTAATAGTTGTAACCTATTTGGACGTTAACTAGGAATTACCTTGTATGCGTC
>PAKC01000061.1 GCA_002706205.1 Halobacteriovoraceae bacterium | reverse complement strand
TTGAACTTTTCAAGCAAGGCCATAAAAAAAGAAGCCCTCTTGAAAGTTCAAAAAGGGCTTCCGTCTTTAGAAAGCTTTACAGAAAAATTAACAAAAAAGAACTAGCTACCAATTCCAGCAGCTTTAAGACCTTCTTTAGTTGGGCCTTTAACTTGGCAGCAATCAGCTAGTTTACCATTAACAACAACAGCGGGAACTCTTGCTATTCCAAGTTTTTTTGCGCGATTTGAAACAGATGAATCATTCATATCAAGAATGTTTATCTCACAGTTATCACAAGCGACTTCATTCACGAGTTCAATCGTGCTTTCACAAGCAGGGCATCCTGCACTAAAAATCTCGACTTTGTTTGCCATATAATCCTCCTATATTTAATTACAAGCAATACATTGCTTCTTCACTGGAATTAAGTTCCAGACCGAAGCAATTATTAAAACACCTATTCCAAAGTAAAAAATATAATCATTTTTAAAATAGTGGAACACCATTGCTACTATTGATCCAAATATCCCTAAAAATAGTGGCCCAAATCCTCTTCTTGCTTTCGCCTTAAACCCTAAACCAAAAAGTGCTACTCCTAGAAAAGCAGCCATTAATATATAGAAATAAGTTCCCTTAAATAGAAAACCCAACCCAATACTAGTTAAAAAACCTGCTATAGCTGGGTAACAAAAAGGGCATGATGCCTTAGCAAGAAATGCCGCTCCAACCCCCGGCCCAATAGAAACTGTTCCAAGAAATCCAAACAACTTATTACTATTAGTAGAGGAAGTATTCTTTGTTTCTAACAATTTTGAAACTAGTAGCTCTACAGAGGGAACACCTGCTCCCTCATAAACTCTACAGCAGTTTGCTCCAGTTTCTGGCTCAACTCCCATTATATCTTTTCCATTTATTAACACTGTAGGAGAGCCATGCATTTTGGCATGTTCAGGAGCTTCTTCTGAGTTTCTATCCCATTCCTTCCATTGTGCACTTAACTTTGCTTTAGAGAAGGCTTTCATTAAGTTTGCCCGAGTTGATTTTACATTAGGACAATCTTTGTCAAAAATAAATTCTACATTTAACATTTTTTATCCTTTTCAAAGCATTCAAGAATTGGACATTCAGAAACTGATTTTTCGTTGTTTGAACATGAATCAACCATTTTTCTTAATGAACGCTTCATCTTGTTTAAGTCTTTTATCTTTTTTTCGACTTCATCAAGTTTCTGTTCAGCTTTAGCTTTAACTTGACCACATTTAGCGTTGTTTTTTACACGAAGTTCTAAAAGCTCTTTGGCCTCATTTAAAGTAAACCCAAGTTCCTGTGTTCTTTTGATAAACTTAATCTTAATAATGTCGTCAAAAGGATATTTACGATATCCTGACTTCGGAGAGGGTTGCTTGATCAAACCTTTTTGTTCATAAAACCTTATGGTTTCAACTGTCACTCCAGACTCTTTTGCTAACTTTCCAATAGTATATTCTTCTTTCATGAGTTCATTATAAACCCTGTGGTATACTACGGAGTAAATAGTTTTTTTACTGTGTATTTTCAGCAGGTTAGATAATTTGAAGCTGCTTCTTAATTACTTCTTTTAAGCAAAACTCAAACACCCATAATTATGAAAGCTAAAACTGATATATACTTCATTTTGTCACTTTTGAAAGTTCAAAAGGGACTGCCTTCATTAGAAAGTTTTATAAAAAATGACTAATTAATCACAATTACTTGAACAACATGATTCTTTTATAGGCTCTGCTTTTTTGATTTTTGATAGCTTCATTATGCTAATGCCACCTCTGATTACAACAAGAGAGACAATTCCTCCAATAATAAGGTCAGGAACATTACTCTTAAGAAAATATACCAAAGCACCGGAAAAAATCACTCCGGTATTAACGATTACATCATTAGCAGAAAATATCCAACTGGCCTTCATGTGAACTTCTCCGTCTTTATGCTTATGAATCAATATAAGACACCAGAGGTTAGCGATAAGTGCAATTACTGAAACCACGATCATATAATTAGACAGTGGCTCACTTCCAAAATAGAATTTTCTACCAACCTCGACCAAGCAAAGCAGGCCAAGAGAGATTTGCATAATTCCGCTAAAATATGCCGCCTTATGCTTCATTGCAATTGACTTTCCAACGGCATAAAGACTTAAACCATACACAAATGAATCAGCCAGCATATCTAGCCCATCAGCAAGAAGCCCAGTAGACTCAGCATAAAACCCTAAAATGATCTCAACAACAAACATCGTAAAATTTATACCGAGTAAGTATTTTAGCGTTTTCGCTTCTACACTAGGAGCGATATCTGGAATATCATGATCTAAAACCTCTTGAGAGCTTATTAAATCACCGGGAAGAGAAATAGCCTTTAAAGAGTCCAGTATCTGGTCTTTATCTACACTATGATAAAACTGCACAGTCCTAGACTCTAAATCAAACACCATCTTCGCNCTTGGGTCTAAGTTTTCCATCAATCCTTCGATCATTTTTATTTCAGAAGGACAATCCATTCTTTTTATATTTACAGATGTTTTTTGCATCTATGCCACCCAATCAGACTTATGGTCTGGATTTTCCTTTTTCTTTTTCTCAATATCTTCCAATTTATAGGAGCGAAGTTTAATCTTAAAATTAGGGTTAGGTTGATTTCTCGTAGGTTTCTTTTTACAAATAACAAATTTCAAAACAGGCCTCCCAGCAAGTAGTTTATCGGACACTGTAGTAAAATTAATTAGTTATAAATATGTCGGCCGTGTCCAATTCAGACACGGAAAAGAAGGTCAAAACTCAATGATTTCAACACCTTAGTGCGTCGCACTGGTGGAGGTGGCCTCCGCGTTCTAACTACCCTATATCATTAATGATTTTTTTAAAGGGTAGCCAAAATAGCCACAGGCCAATTTTTTCTGGACAAGTTCAGACAACTGCAGACATGTTCGAAACTTTTAGAGTTTTCTTGTTTTTAAAATATTACGCAACATCTTGTAAGTCAAAGTCTGGAAACAAAATTACTGCAGGATGAACTTTTAAAGCTATTGCTAAAGCCAAAGCCCTCTCTCTACCTATCTGTCTTGCCTCGCTTTCTAAAGCTGAAATATTGCTTTGGCTCATTCCAGAAAGCTCTGCAAGTTCAGCTTGAGATAGCTCTTGTAACTCTCGTAACGTCCTAAGCATTTCACCTGGAGTCATCTTTATATTCACTTTTGCTCTTACTAAGTCTTTCTTCTTCATAAAATACTCCTATTAGTACTTGTGTGGTGTCACTTCAAAAACATGAATTTCAAAAACTTCATTATGGATCTTATAAATAACCCTCCATTTAATTCCTAAACGAGAAGATCGATATCCTTTCCACTCACCTTTTAATGACTCATCTCTAAAGCCTTTAATCAGTTTCAAACCACCAGGCCCTGATATTTCAACAATACGCTTCCAAGCCTCATACCTTTTTAGTACTTCTACTGGTGCCTTTTTTAGGGCTTTTGATACTGATTTCTGTTCGAACACGTCCCACATACTCTAATGAGTATATATTCAAATGAGTATAAAATCAAGAATAATTTAAGTAGTATCTCTATAAATAGAGTTTATATCACTTGTCATAGAGATCAGGAATAAGAATTCTAGATATAAAAGCTTTGTCATTAAGAGCATAGAAATTTATCACGTAGAATCTGAATAATAATTAATACTTTCCCAATGTCTCTTAAAACATTTTGAACACTTTCTAATTTCTTCTTTTCTTGAAAGATAATCAATCTTTCTATTCTTTTTAAATTCTTCAATAAATGATTTTCTGTTGAACTTTCCCTCATATCTTTCGTTTGGCGTTGCTCCTAATAACATAGTATGAGGTATTATATTATTATATTGATGTACGAATTTATAAATAACTCTATACAAAACTTGAAAACTTTCAGGCTCTTTAAATAAAAATCTCTGCTTAAATTGTCTAAACACAGCTTCAACCATTGAATTAGAATATCTTATATCTTGCTTAGCAATTAATTGCTTAATTCCACGGCCTAATAATAGTTTACGTGGAAGAGAACCGGTATTTTCAGTTCCTTTATCAGAGACTATTTTTCCTTTAAAATTTGGAGAAACTTGGAAAGATTTCATAAGGGTCTTATAAGTTAAATCCATTTTTTTATGTTCACTTAACTTCCAACCAATAATCATCCTTGAAAAGTTATCAACTACAACTTGCAAGTAAGCTTTCTTCGTAGAGTCATATTTAATTTCAGTTATATCAATATGCCAATATTCATCTACACTTTTGGCTCTCAAACCGTTTCTATAAGTAATTTTTTTAAAGTTTTTATTCTTACGATCAATTCCATACAACCTTATATACTTATACCAAGACTCCAAAGAACAATTTATCAAATTATTCCTTTTGCAATAATACATCAAACTAACTGTTGAAAATTTTTTAAACTGCTTAGAGTTTGCAAGTTGAATAAGTTTATGTTGTTCTTGCATTGACAACTGTGAAGCCTTTGGAACTGAACATTTTTTATTATCATTGTATTTACAACCTAAAACTTCACTTCTCCATCTATAATAAGTTGAGTTTGATATTCCTAAGCAATCGATTATTTCTTTGATCGTTATTATATCTTTAAAATCTTCAATTAAATGAATCACAAACTCACGAGTCTTTTTTGATTTATAATCATAAAAGTCTGAGTTTTTAAATGTATTCTTCATACACTCTTTCATAATATGAGATTTTGCTTTTTCTTTATAAAGCTCTTTGTCTACATTCTTTAATGCAACATCGTATGAAGAAACTTTATCACTCGTTACAATTTCTTTCGAATGATCAAGCCAGTAATTAATAGTCGTTCTTGGTATGTTCAGCTCAGGAAATAGATTTCGATTTCTTGACTCAACGATAAGTTTCTTAACCATAGGATCATACTTTCTATATTTCATATAAACTCCTTTCTATTATGGGACTTGATTTTGACGAAAATTCGTCACTACAATACAGGATTCATAGTTTTTTAAGGTGTAAATGTCATTAAATGACTGTTATTATTAATTAATTCAAATAGTTGAGAGAACTAAAAGCTTATACGAAGAGGTCTTTTGGGAGTAGCAGCCGTTTCTTCGGTCGGCCATTGAGTCCTGGCCACATCTTAGTAAATCTTCAATAGCTTCAAGTTCCTCTCCTAGCTTTTTAAGTAACTGACCAACTCCATAAAACTCTTCTCCGTCAAAGCAAATATCTCTTGCCCCTGTTGTAAATAGTCCTCCAAGTCCTCTGAGCGAGCCATTTATTGTCCAAAGCCTCTCACAAGTTTTTTCTATAAGTTTCTTAGTTAAATGCTCCATTAAAATCTCCAAAGTAAATCACGGATATATCAGTGATGACTATAGCGGATAAATCCGTGATTATCAAATACATAATTTGGAGAACTAAACTTGTGACCAGAATCAACATAGATCAGATTGAACACCGTAAAACCAAGCAACTTGCAAAGCGATTGCAGCAAAACGTGCAAAACCTTTTAAAAGAAAAAAATTGGACTATGCAAGAACTAGCTGATAAAGCCAAACTCTCCATTGGTACAATTCAAGAAATTAACCAAGGCAAAATGACAAATCCGAGGCTTCAGACGATTGTTGATCTAAGCGACGCTTTTGGTATTAATGATCCTCTCCATTTACTCGGATCAATAAAGAATTAATCAGTATTATAGTCTCAAAAACATATTCTTGTTTTTAACTTGTTTATATGACAACAAACTAAAGTTTTTCGTTTTTTACTTCGATGGGAACGATTCGGGGAACAGGACAGACCCTGAAATAATTACATCCTGCATTGCATTTTTTCCATAATTTAATTATAAAGCTCAAAAATATTTTATCTGCCTTTTAGGAGGGTTATGTGAAAAAATTACTTTTAAGTACCGCATTATTACTTGGAACTTTTTCAGTATTTGCTGATGCAAATATGAAGATGGAAGATACTCTTTATGAAAAAGACACGTATGAATCAAAATCACATTATCAAACACTAGGAGAACTATTTCAGAGTGGCTCTGTACCAAATATTGAAAAACTAACTGGTGTTGCTTGGGCTGGTAGATGTTTCCCCAAAAATGAGCCTAATACTCCAACAAATGCTGGATATATTTTTCGTGTTGCTAAAAAAGATGACGTTGGCCCTATTGGTAGAGGAAAAAGTACTTACGAGGTTGGTTCTTACTGGAAAAGAGGTGAAGCTCCAAACTACTTGGATACAATGACTATTGAAAATGTTTATGAAGAAATTAAACCAAAATTTAAAAAAGTAAAGTCTTATGAAGGCGGTATTGTAATTGACCTTAACAAAACTGACATTTCAGTTTTAAGACTTTCTGGAGAATACCTAATTGAAGAGATAGGCTCACGTAAAGGTGAAGACGTTGGCCCAATTGGTGGAAATACTTCATATGAAACAGGTCTCAGATGTTATTATTTCATCCCAGAGTATGCTAGAAATTAAATAAATTTTTCAAAAATTTAAAGGTAGGTTCAAAAAATGTAGCCTACCTTTAAATGTAAAAGCCAAAAAAAACTCAAACTCCAATACTTTCCAATTCAACTTTATTTTCATTTAAGAAACTAAAAAAACCTGATGACATGGTGATTCCAATAAACTCATCCTCAGAGACTTTTTTCACCTTCTTACAATACAATTGATAAACTATGGCTTGACGATCTTTATTTCGTAGAGAACTCCTTTGTAACAACTCAATATCCTCTTTTGTCACATTCTCTAATGCTTTTGTGACAAGATCATCAATCGAAACTTTTCGGCCAAAGTCCTTTTTGTTGATTATCTCTAGGATTTTTAAGGCATTATCCTTAGTTTCCTTTTTCACTCTTAGAGAAGAGAAAATATTAGTATTTTTGTTTTTATTTGTTTCATTCTGTTTTTTCATTGTTAACTATCCTTGTTTTAAAATTATTTAATCATTGCTTTGAGAAGATTAAAGGCTTTCATAATTTGTGCATCATCCATTTTGTGAATAAAGTTAATCAAATCTTCCTTGTAATCAACAAATAGGGTTTCATCTGAAACCATAAACAAATTAAAGTCTTCCATTGTATAGCCATAAGCTGTTACAAGCCTTTCAATTAATTTGTTATGAAGATCAATTCTTCCGTGTTCAGTATGAGAAATTAAAGTGTCTGACTTATTAATGATAAGTGCTGCACTTCTCATTGATAGGTTTTTAGACTTTCTCATAAACCTTAATACCTGTGCTTCCTTAGTAATTACCTTAGAATCACTTCTTCTTTTGCGTTTTTTTGTTTTTTCCAAAACAGCCTCCTTTAAAAGTGTAAAGATGCTCTTTGGACAATGAAACATGGTTAAGTGGTTGACTACGCTATGTAGGCCAGGAGAATGTTGTAAAAAAAATCACCTAGCCAAAACAAAGCCAAACCTAGCCAACGAGTGTCACTTCGTGACATGTCGGGAGTGATGAAGCCGCTAACCTTGATGCTAACTGCTTGAGAATTCTTTCAATGATTTAAAAATGTTATCCATAAACTTAGGGGGCCACCATCGAAAACAAGAGTTCGATGGTGGAGGTGGTGGAAAATGAGTAGATTCAACGCTTTAGGGCCATAGTAGCACCAATGAAGCATTCGCGATTTTTGAATGCATACAAACGGAATACAAAACTTAATTATTAAAAATTGTATTATAAGAACTTACAGTGAAGTCTTCGAGAATGCTTTGAACTTCTTCAAACAACCCATTATTTAAAGAGGTCATTAAAGGTTGTGTAAGTAAAACAGGCTTATTTTGAACAAGTGTTACAACTTGAGCAAACCATAGTATAGCTTTGGCCTTAGATCGTCTTTTATTATTTTTATCATAAAATATACTATTAAAATTAGCATTGGAGTTTTTTATATTTTCAAAAATCCCCATAGTTTCCTTTTGTAAAGTCAGACATTGCATACTCAAAATTTGAATAAGAGTAATACTCTCCCTCATTTTTTGACTTAAAAAAATAGTTCTCATGATTAATTAAATTAGAAATATTAACCATCACAATCCCCTGATGATATTCAGAAGCTTGAATCTGCTTAATTCCTTTTATTATTGTTTGCAATTGTTTTCCAGGTTTTTCAGAATACAAAACTTTACAAGGTAGTGCCCACTTAATATTTTTTTTCTTTATTATCACATCTGGTTCTGGAGTCCCCTGTTCAACACTTTGACAGATACTTGCAAAGATTAGTGCTATAACAAACTCCCACCTTTTATTTCTTTCTAAGCTAGAAGAAGCCTTTCGCATTAGATTAATCTCTGTCCCTTTAAAATTTTCAAGATGTGATGAAAATTCATCTTGAATTTTGTAATACCCTTTGGAAAGTAATCTAACAATATAAGATGATGCTACAGCATCTCTTATAAAATCAGGAAAATCTTCATCAGATGGCAACCTATCTAGCTCCGACTTCGAGTATTTAGCAAAGTCAATTAGTGCTTGTAGCATTTGATCTAAATCCGAGTTTTTATGAATTGCCTTAGCATTTGAAGCGAGAAATGACTTAAACCATTCAACTTCTAGGTCAGCATTCTTTAGGTCTGCAAACGGAACGTTATTAAATGAAAGCTTTTCCATAGTTAAGATTCATACTATTCATGCATTACAGATTTTTTAAATTCAGGTAAATTTATAGCAGTAACTAGCATTAGATCATTATTACTTTTATTTAGAAAGAATACCAGCCTAAAGTCATCAATCATAAAAACATATGGCTCAAAATTATGATCTCCAGATGGAGATTTCAACTTTAAATTCTTATGAGCATTTCTAAAGAACATATTTGGATCTAAGTTTATTTCCTCTAATATCCCCATAACTTCTTCTAAAATACCTCTTTCTCTAATAACTTTTTCAGCATGGGATGTAATTTGTATATTTAGTTTTTTATTACTCATTATCAAGCTCCTTTCTCATGCTAATAAGAGATTTTGATTTCTCGAGATCGCCATTTTTTATTGCGTTCTCTAATTCAGTATTTAATGCACTTACAACAGCATGATTTTCAACTTTTTTATTTTTCTGCGAAGCTTTTAGCTTTGCACTCAATTTCATTTCATCCATTAAGCTATCAAGTATAATCTCAGCATCCGTTTTACCTGTTATTAGTTGAAACATAACAGTACTTGCAATAATCATCAGTATTAATAATATTATTAGAAAGAAATCCCTTCTAATACCTTGTACAAAGAGTGAGTACAAGTAGCTTGCTAATAAACTAGACAACACACCAAGAAAAACAGACATCAAGTTTGTTAGTAACACCTTCTGAGGCAATGTTAGTGATGACTTTTTGATATTATTCGCCACTTCTAAGCTCCAGCATCCAACAATGTCGAAATTTCATCTTCAAATTGTCTTTTCTTAGCTTTTGGAATAAAAAGAGGAATAAACTCACAATCAAGAGCATCAGCAATGGACTTCAACTTTTTCATCCCGGCCTTTCTTAAGGCTCCAGAGAAGTCCTTACTTACGACACTTTTATCTACACCTAGCTTTTCAGCAAGTTCTTTTTGAGTTATTCCATATTGTTCCATAATCTGAGCCAATTGATACTCAATTTCAAAAATTTGCTTTTCCTCATCAAACTTCTTCTTGAA
Organism: Halobacteriovoraceae bacterium; assembly: GCA_002706205.1. GTDB lineage: Bacteria > Bdellovibrionota > Bacteriovoracia > Bacteriovoracales > Bacteriovoracaceae. The sequence goes on along the minus strand of PAKC01000061.1, from coordinate 107,246 downwards.
GTTTTCATTTTCCATCATTTGATTAAATAGTGATTGTTTTTTCTTTTTCATTTTTTAATCCTTGTCCTCAGGATAATAATCATTCTTTTTTGCTCGCTTCTCATAATCTAATTTAAATTTGGAAGCTTTCTTAATTTGTGTATTCTCTTTCTTCCTATTTTTTTGCGACTGTTTCTTATAAGCATTCGTAATAATTATCTTGCCTCCCTCATAAAAGAATGAACAAAATCTATTATTACCAAATTTAATCGCCCATATTTTATCTTTATCATCCTCAAGATTAAATATTGTCTTGGGATGAATTGTTCCTGGAGGCGAATCGGCTAGTTTTTCTACTCTAGCTAAAAAAGAAGCTTGCTCTTTATCACTCAAAGCTAGAAAGTCATTCCAGATAACAATGTCTTCATTTTCATCAAAGTAAAACTCAACTTCAAAATGTTCCCCTTCATATACGAGAAACTCTATATCTAGCTTCTTCACTTGAAATCCTTTTCGGTTGCATCCTACTGCAACTTTATTCAGTATAAGACAAGTTGCAATAAAATGCAACTCCACACGTTAAATTATTGAAAAATCAGAGGGTTAGCAGTATAAACCAACCCCCTGTAATTACTTATTGTACTTAAAAAGCTCAACAACTCGGCCCATAACAGCCTCTTCACTAGGAAGAAATCTAAGACCATCTGTAGCACCTTTTTCGTCCACGCCCGCTAAGCGCAAATAGATCTGCATAGTTTTGATATCTCGCCACCCTCCAATCTTCATAACTTTCGTCATTTCGACGCCGTCAGAAAGAAGTTGGGTTGCAAAACATGCTCTCAGTGTATGGAACTTAACAGAAGGTAAACCGATCGCTTTTAAAAATTCTCTAAGCGGTTTAGCTTGTTCTCCCCTTTCCCAATATCTAGGTTTTGGTAAAACACTCTTTCCTAATCCTGTTATTGATTTGAGTTCAACTAAAAGATCATTCAGCTCTGGTGAAATAGGAACACTTCTCCAATAACCAGCTTTTGTGCTTTTAATCTCTTTGGTTCTTTTATTATAGGATTTAGTAACCCTTAAAAGATTATTCTCAAAATCAACGTCATCCCATTCTAGAGCATAAAGCTCTCCACTACGCATACCTGTTAGTAAGGCCATAGACCAAATTGGATACCATTCGTGTTGTTGTTTTTTTGCTTCAAACAAAAACTTTCGGATCTCAGTGAGTGTGAGAATCTCAGGAAACTTTTCTTCACGATTTTGGACTTGTATTCCTCGCACAGGGCTAATGAATACTTCTCTAATATAACGATTATCAATTCCCCATTGAAAAACTAGATTGATGGTGTTTTTAACTTTCGCAACGTAGCTTTTAGATTTCCCCTCTCTTACAAGTGTTTCTAAAACTCGCTTACCATCTCCTCTAGTTAATTCGTGAGGCTTACGCTTAAGCCACTCTTTTGTATAGCGGTTAAGCATATTGTAATAATCTTTCAACGTGAATTTATTCGAGTAACGTCCAGTAAGATCATTATTAACTTGATCGTAATACCAGAGTTCAATTACTCGTCCCCATGTTGATCCTTGTTCTTCACGAGATCCAAGCTCCTTAAGAGCTTCTTTTGTAATTCTCGTTTCTTCTCTTGCGGCTTCTTTTTGAGTTTTTAAATTACGTTTTCTTTTTTGTACTCTGATGTTTGGATCAACAGTACTTTTAACGTGAACATAAACCTCAAAAAGAGTTTTACCATTTTCTTCATAAGTTCTAATCGCCATTGAATTCTCCTTATCTTACGATTGAATTATCCAACAAACGATTTAGCTCATTCAGATTAAAATAGAGTCTCCTTCGAAACTTACGAGCAATGATCTGTCTTCTATAGACAGCATTCCTTAAAGCACCTACAGAGATTCTAAGGTAATCAGCCGCTTCCTTTGAATCTACCCATATTCTATTGTCAAAGAGCATTGCTGACTCATTAATATCAGCAGAACTACTATAGCATGTAGTCCTGCTTTTGTGATCAATGTTTTGAAAATTATTTTCTCTCAAATTACCTCCTATAAATTAGAGAAACCAATTAAACTCGCACTCACTTCTTCGTATCGCTTCATCTCTCCTTCAGTCGTTCTAAATTCTTTTAATGACTTACGGCCCTGCACAAAAACATCACTACCTTTTCTTAAATATTGATTAGCAAGTTCTGCCTGTTTTCCCCACACTACAACTTTATTCCAATGTGTCTTTTGCTGTTCTTCATCATTAACTGCAACAGATAAATAACATACAGGCTTTTGATTTCTGGTATATCTAAGTTCTGGTTCCTTACCTAGTCTTCCAATAAATAATTGTCTGTTCTCATTGTTCATAATCATTCTCCTAGTGTTAATTAATTCCAAGCTTCTTTACTAAAAATTCACCCAAGCTTAATGACTGGCCAGTCTTCTTGTTGTGATCTAAAAGAGCAATCTCTACCTTTTCCATTTCACTGAGGCTTTGCTCTTTAATTTTATCGACGTCTTTAGCTGTAAGCTTGCTAACAGCATAAAGACAAAGATCCTTGAAAAGAATTGGCTTGCCATAATTCTTTTCATTGCATTTAAGNAGAAAATCAAAAATCAAACTTAGACTCTCTTGTTCATTACTCAAATCTACAAAAAACTTTGTTTGCTCTTTATTGATTTGAACTTCCTTTGTTTGATTTTTTGGTTTTCTTCCTCTTTTTTTTACTTCTTCCTTATCTATATTTTCCATACTCACTCCTTATTTAACTTGCTCGCCTTACGACTGATAATTATTACTCGCGCGTAGATACTGACTCCATCCATCGATCAACGTGAGAGGGAGGGAGTCAATTTCGGAGCGCGGGATTTATTAATAATTTCAACGAATTGGCGAGCAAGATTTTTTATCACTGTTGTGCTCTTTCACCCCATTTTCACCCATCAAAAACTTTGAAATCAAAACCTTTTGCCCATGACAAATACCCTCCAATTTTTCAAGATCAGTAACTTTGGCAGTCATGGCCTTATCTGTAACAAACAGAAACTTACCTATATTCTTCTCACCAACAACTTCACTAATAACTTCAATATATGTTTTCATGACAGGCTCTTTAGAGAAAAAGTAAATAATATAGTCATATCTACTATTGATAATGTACTGCTTTGCCTTTTCTTTAATTCTTTGTTTATGCTTCTGAGTTAATTCAAGCTCAAAAGCAATTTGCACCTTCTTCCCATCTCTTTGAGTCTCTAATAAGGCATCGGGAATAACTTTATAAACTGCTCTAAAGTCTCTTTTGTTTTGTAGTTCATGTTCTAAAGTGATCTGATCAATCCAGCCATATTTAATGAAGTTTCTGGCAATTTCAGATACTTTTATGTCATGAATCAAAGAGTCCTTAGAAATGGCAGTCGCATTTTTTTCCTTTGCGACTTGGCTTTCTCCGAATGGGCTAAAAAAGATATATTTCTTCCCATTAAATCGATGTTTATATCCTTCCAATACATTTGCTTTTTCCATCTTTCTGATGACCCTCGCAAAGTGAGAGTAATTTGGGTTTGCATCACATTCACTCCTTAAGCTTTCAAGATCCATAACTCTCCACTTCAAAAGCGGTGTTAAATAATTCATATAAACACTATTTAAATGTTTTAAATCTTTCACTCTCCCTCCTACTAAATGTTTAAGGCTTGTGAGTTTTTAGACTTAAGACGATTCAATTTTTTAAAATCATCCATCTTTCTATTTCTCACGTTGATTAAATTAATTCTTGTTGGCCCTTGTCGTAAAAGAACACATTGACCGATTCTTAAATTCTTGATGATATCTGGGTGAACAAGAAGCTCGTTTACTTCTCTAATACTTCCCTTGCTTTGCTGTTGCCCATCTTCCATCATGAAGGTTTCCTTCTTCGATGTTATTGTGCCGATAGCATCTGCAAATAAAGAAGCGGAGTTATCTAATCTCTGTTTTAAGACAAATAAATTTCCAGCATTCTCAATTACTTGTTTTGTTAGATCAGGATCAATTCGATCAATATCAGATGCAGTTTGTACAGCGAGTGTAAGTTCAATTCCAGCACCTCTACATTTATTCTGCAATTCAATAAACTCAGGTGTAACTAATGAACCAAACTCATCAAAGTAAACGCTTATTGGATTTTTAAGGCCTCCTTCAGGATCATCTTTTGCACTTAAGGTCTTATAAGAGTTATAAAGAAGCTCTCCTAAAAATAACTTTCCAACCGACATGGCTGTTTCCCCATATCCCTGTGTAGAAAGTCCTATATATAGACAAGCTCTTTCATCTCTAATCTTAGAAAGAGTTAATCCTTCACGTTCTGAATTGAGGATCTTTCCAAAGTCTGATTCTAAGATGGCTTCTATCTTTGCAATAAGGCCTATGTTTTCCTTTGATTCCATTTTCACAAGTTCATCGAAAATGGCTTGAAGAGTAAATGCCTGCCCTTCCATCTCTAATAATTTTAAGACTTGAGTTAAACTTCTTCTTGAAGCATCTCTATAATAAGGTTCACTCCATTCAAAAGATCTCATTATTCTATCTACAACCTGATTAACTGTTCCTTCTAAAACAGGGTTAAGTGATATTGAATCATCATAGTGCTCTGAAAAGATATAACAAGGCCTTTCATACTTCTCACAGATTCCTTTAAATGTATTAAGGGCTTCCATATCCCCTTTGGGATCAAAGAAGATAATTGGCTTATTTTTCCTAAGAGTATGTTCCTGTAAAATACTCATGAGGTTTGTTTTTCCAAAACCTGATGCACCAACAATAAAACTATGACGTCTAAAATCAATTTCATTAAGTAAAAATTCTTTTCTCGACTTAGTATCAATTCCTAAGGCATCTTCTACTTCTGTTGTTTTCTTCACAGACAATGCTTTTCTGTCTATCTTTTCCAACTCTGGTAATTTATTAAAAGCTTTTTTATAACTCCATTTAAAAACCTCCTTTCCTACTTCAAGAAGAAGTAGACATAATTCATGAAATACCTCGTAGACTGGTGTAAATAAATCTAACTGAGGGGATTGTTTTTTATTGCTCATATACATGCTCCCACGCTTTAAAAGGACTAATTTGAATTGTTCTGTTACCGACTTCAATTGTTTGAGCCTCTGATTGATACTCAAGAATGAACTGTTTTTTAACTTTACCCTCAAGTTCTTTTGGTAGTTTCTCTAATGGAACTTCATACTTTTTAATTGGCTTAAAATTTACTTCTGGTTTAATGTGTTTTAGCTCTGGTGAAAAATCAAATAATGGCACCTCCTTATGATTTTGAATTGGTTGATCTAATAACATTGACTCCTTTACCTTCTTTTGTGGTTTGTCATGCATCAAATAAGCGAGTCCTGCCCCTGCGATTGCTCCAATAACTCCGCCAAGATAAGCATTCTTGTCTGTGGATTCTCTATCAGGTGAAAACACAGCTCCCCCTGTTCCGCCAACTAATCCACCAATTAAAGCACCACTTGTGACAGACTTTTTAAGTGTTGAACATGATGAGCAAAGTATTAAAACAATTAGGATTCTAATTTTCATTTATTGCCTCCATAAAATAGATTAATACTTCTGTACCCGCTACAATCGTTACAACAGGAACAGCAGACTTCATTTCTTCTAGTAAAATTTCTGAAGTCGTATTTGCAGAATTAATTGCACCTTGTAAGAGCTGATTTTTTACTGACGTATCTTGAATCGCTCCAAAAGGTGTTGCGATCCTATTTTGAGCAGCAGAAAGCATTCCTTGTGAGAAATCACTTATGACAGCACCTGCGATTAAATCCTCTTTTCCATCTTCATAAAGTCCTTCTAGGCCACTTGAACCATCAATGTTAAGAAGTTGTGCTTGGATAGGAATTTCTTTTGAAGCTGTGACTAATTTATTACATACGCAATAAACTCTCTTGTTCTGAGTTGTGGCCAGACAAGAGAACTTACTATTATATGGAAGTCCTTGGTTTAAATGTGCCCTTACAAGAACAGGTGTCCCTTGATTGGTTGATACAATCGTATTTAGAAGAGTACCACGGTATGTTTTTCCTGTGAGGATTCTTTTTTGTCCCTCCCAAATAACAGGAGCTGCTGTCCTCGCTTTAAGTAACTCGTTAAGTTTTTTGTTGTTTTGAATAAGGTTTTTAAGTAAATCACCTTTAGGCCTCCTTTGTTTTATTGTCTTTTGAACATTATTCTTAATACTGAGTCTTGTAATTCTTGCTTCCTTGGCCCACAAATCGCTTTTTTGAGCAAAGCCTCCCAAGACGATCAATATAATCGTTAGATTCTTCATTTTTTCCTCTTTTTGGTCTTACTTAGTTAAGAATACGCTTCCCATTCAGAATAATTGGTACACCCTTTGAAAAATAGTCCCGACTCTTTACCTTTATTGAGTTCACTGTGACTTCACTATTAGAATTGTTCACAAAGAGTATTGAGCTTTGTCCTTCTAATATTTCATAATCTTTTGTTTTGATCTTTTTTGTAAGTGCATGACTTGCAACACCATCTTTAATTTCAATAAACTGATGTGAGTTTTGATTTGTTTGCTTTAAATCAAAATAATATTTTCGTTCTTTAGTTATCACCAATAAGTTTGAATAGTTCCCATCCATCATTGGTTTTAAGGCCAATGTTCGATTATTATTTGTGACCTGAAAGAACATTTCTTCTTTACTTCCACCATAGAGATAACTAATAACTTCAGAATCAAAGCTAAGAGTTGTCAATAAATTTAAACTTAAGAATATTGTCGTTATCTGATTCATTAATATATAAAAAGTCATTATATATTCTCCTTTACTGCTAATTCGTCTAACTGAATTAATTTATAATTAAATGGATAAAGTGAACTTTCAGCTAGTCCCACCTTAAATGCCAGTAATTTACCATTAGATCTTAAAATAATTTTGCAAGCCCCCTTTTCTAGTGATTCAAGCTTCAAAATTTTATCTATGACTAGTGAGAATGGATTTTTACTTACTAAATTAATTATTTCATCTGTTACGACATAGGGATTTGGCTCCCCTTCTGCTAGACTTTGAAAACCTAAACGACAAACTTCTGTAGCTAGAGGTCTTTCTTCAAAAATATCTTTTCCCTTATAAAGGTAATACTTTTTTTGAAGCAGAACACTTAAAGTCGTTATTGATGTAATCACCAAGGTTATAGCTAAAGCTAACTTAAGCTTTCGATTCTCTTTTCTATATGACATTTCAAAATCATCAAAATTCATTATTTTTTCTCCTTATTCCATTTTTGTGCTCTCGTGTTCCATCGCTCAAGCTTCTCTTGTTTTCTTTCTAGCTGCTTTTTCGGGGCCTGCTTCTTAAACTCCTTAGGATTTTGAGTTTTTAACCTAAGCAGTTCTTTTGTATTCAACGATTTATTATTTCGTTCTCTATTACTAGAACTCTTTACTTCTTTAGTTTGTGATTGAGGTTGAGTTTTAGACCTAACAACTGGTGCTTTGCCTGCGTTTGTTACTTGAGAAGTATTGCTCTTTTCATTTACACGCCCAGTTGAGTTCCTATTTGCAACATTAGTAACAGAGCTTTTCTCACCAGACTTCTTATTTTGAAATTTGGCATTCTTGTTATAGTTATTTTTTGAACTCGCCTTACTTCCATTAAAATTCTTTTGCTGATTAGGATTTAAAGACTTAAATGGAGATAAAGTCCTATTTTTAGCAATGCTCATCATTTTTGCCATCATTGGATAAAAGGTCATGGCCTTAATTCCTGAACTAACAACCATTGCCCCCATTTTTGATCCAAATGAGTGAATCCCATCCCCTCTGATCATTCCATAAGTGATAAGAGGACTGATTAAAAGAAGTAGAGTGACACCAAATAGCCATATAATTGTATCTATCTTCGCGATAACAAGATCTCCATTGAGTGCTGTCGCTTCAATGCTGTTTCCAACCAAGGAGAGAATCGCAACAATCACAAACGGCATTACCATGCACCATAAACTGGCCTGTACAGTTCCCTTTAAAGCATCTTTCGTCCACCCAAGAAAATATAGAATGGCCGTTACTCCAGCAAAGATATATGTTAAGTGGTAAACACTTGAGTATATTAGTTTTAATAGCCAGATGAATAACTTTGCTAGTAGAAAAAATGCCGTTCCAATAAGATCATTAAGATTTGGAATTAAAATACTTTTTAACGAATCCCATCCTTTTTGTTTCTTTGTTTTAACCTTTGCTTGAGTCCATCTTTTAACAAATAGATTAGTTGGACTAACTCTTCTAAGAGTTTGATTTGCACTAGATAGCGCAACTTTTGTCCCCTCAGTATGAAAAGTATAAAATGCCCCCATAAAAACAATAACGAGAAATAGCTTCTTTACGACTGCTGAAAAATTCATATCCCCGAAATATTCAAACAATAGAGCAATTGTAAAAACAGGTGCAACAAAGTAGTTCGCAATTTTTATTAGCTCTTGATAGAGTCTAAATACGCTTGGATCTTCAATTAAAAGCATATCTTGAAGTACATTAATCATTTTCTGGCCTTATCCATTCCATAAAATTTCTCTTTCTCAATCTGCTCAAGTCGTTTTTCTTCTAACTGCTCCGCTTGAAGTCTATTGCTAGTTGAAATTTTTTCTAAAATTTCTAGTTGTGTGTTGTGCATCTCTACATTCTGCTCATATATAAGTGCTGTATTTTGAGCTGTAACTTGTGTTGCCCTTCCCGTTGTCGTAGCATTTTTTGCTGATTTAATTTGATGCTCAGCTAGTTTTCCTTTTTTCTTATTTATTTCTTTTTGTTTCTTAACAAGATACTTGGTTCGATCTTCGTCATTCTTAATCTCTTTGTATTCGATCATAAGACTTTTGAGTTCGGCCATTGAATATTTAAGTTCTCTAATCGCCCAGTTTAGATCTCCTAGATCTTTTGCTTCTTTCTTGGCAGCAATAGATTCTGCTACAAAAAGAATCCTTTCTGCTCGCCAGTAATGATCCATCATAAGCTCGTTATATTCTTGCATCTTTTTAGTGTATTTCTCTGCGTTTGTTACAAGTTGCTCTAGTTCGTTAAGTTGACTAGCTGTAGTAGATGCAATTTCGATTAGTACCGCAGTCTCTTCACCAAACATTGATGAATATGCAGGCATGGAAAGAGACATTGCCAAAATACTTGCGGTTATTTTATCTTTCATCTGTATACTCCCAGAATGGATGTTTTAATTTTGTAAAATTGATTAAGCATTCTTGAAAAGACAAAAACTCATTATTTGTGTTTATATAATTAAATAGCTTGTTGTTATCTTCCCTATCCGAAGTAAATAATTGGTATTCCAAGTAAGAAGGATAATAACGAATAGGCTTCTTATGATCTTCTGACAGTAGTAAAAATTCACTGTAATCCCCTTTTTTTGACTTGATTGTATTTAAAAGCTCAATCGTATGCTGATCCATGAATTCAGAAACAGAAAGACTTTGTCTAAACATGAATTTCCAATAAGTATTTTGAATAATGACTCTTCCTAGTTGAGTTATTGAAAAATCATCAAGATTTTGAGAAATAGCGATTGCACTTGCTTGATGCTTTCTAAAAGTTCGAAAGCACTCAGCAATATAATCTGCGTTTTTGTTTAGTAAGTGCCAACACTCATCAAAAACAAATATCTTCTTTCCTTCTAAATGTTTGAAGAACTCAATGAGATAAATAATTAAAGGTGCTTTCATTGCCTCTGGATAATTAGAGAAATCACAATAGGTTAAATTATTAAGCTCACACTCTTCCTCCGTGAAGAAGGTTTCTAATTCGCTAAAATAGTAGCTTATACCTTCAAAATCCTTCTCTAATGCAAGCAGGAGATCTGAGAATTTGGTAATCTCTCCCTCCAAAATTGATTTTATTGATTCAAAAAGTTTCCCCTCTTCTTTTTTTCCAATCTTTTCCTCTATTACAGATAAAATGAATTCTTTTAGATATCTTGGATTTCTAAATTGCATTGGATTAAACTTGTCTGAAAGGACTTCTCCTTTATAAAACTTAGATGTTTTATAAAAAGAGTTTCCAAGGTCTAAGATCATTCCCTTTACGCCGTTAGACAGTTCATGCTCTAGAATCTTATTGGCCATCATAGATTTTCCCTGTCCAGATGTTCCTGTAATCAAAACATTGTAATTAATTGCACTTTTAGAGAATAAATTAATATACAGATCATTACCTTGTCTTGAACTTAGCTTTAGTCCATCAAGATGAATAAAGTCTCTATGAAATGGTAATAGATAAGACAGATAACCTGATGGACATAAATCAGATCTTTTAAAACTTGCAGGGACTCCAGGTATAAGTGACTGAAAGAAATATGGTAAACCTCTTTCTTCTTGAAATAAGTAACCATCAATGCTTTTGAAATTTTGGAATACCTCTTCTGTCTTTTGATCTAAGTATTCTTTCGAATTTGACCTTATAATCAAAAATGTTTCAACTTCAAACAAAGCACTATCACCTCTCGCTATACTATCAAGAAGATCTTCAGCTTCATTATAGGCATTCTCCGAATCAACATCTCTCATCCCCTTAAATAGATTTGAATAATGAAGCTTTCTTTTGAAGTTTATCTTCGTTTTAGCATGGGTCTTTTCAATCTTTTTAAGATTTAAAACAAAGTCAGGCCAGATTTGTGTTTCTAGTAGATTTAGTGATGCTGGATAATCTTTTATTGATAAAAGTCTGATAAATTCATTCCCAACAGTTAAGTAATTCTCATAAAAACTCACCTGATCAGAGTAATTATTGATAAAAGTCGTTAATGGTTCATTACAAGGCTTTATTTCTGCATTTGCCAACTCGATATCAGAGAAAGCATTTATATAAAGCTTATTATTAATCCAATAAATCTTGGCCATATCTTCATAATCAACTAGGTTTCTTTCAAGCTCACTAAAAATCTCTTTTTGCGAAAAATCAGTCATCCCCTCAATATCTGAGGGAATGATCTGATAAAAAGAACTCTTCTTACCATTTAAGGAAACTAGTTCATGTCCGTTTACTTCAAATAAGGGAATCATTTAGTTCTCCTTTTAAATTCGGATAAATCTAAATCCTTTCTTGTTGGTAAAAAGTAAGCCTTTAAGTCAAAATTTCTTTTTATAACTTTGAGCACTCCAATACATATTGCTGAAGTCAGCAAGGTATATAGTGGAGAGAGCTTTAAAATCATCGCTAAATATAGACCGACGATTAACGCACCTATTTCATAAAAACTTAATCCATAGAACTCAGGAAGTGTTTTAAGAAATTTTGGATACCTTTTCATTACACTAGTCCTTTAACAAAAGTGATAATACTCGGGCTTAGCATAAGAATCCCAACACCCATCAAGGCCTGTGTCATTTTAGTAGCTGCATCTTGCTTTCCAATCATAAAATAGATGCCAGCAACAACTAAACCAAAAAGAGCAACCCCATGGCCAATTCTTGTTGTTTCTTGAGCAAGTTTGTCTGCTGTTGCTTTTAAGCTTCGAGCAAATGCATTGTTAGATAAAAATAAGTACAAACTTATTAGTATTGGCATAAGTCCTCCTAGTTATAGTTAATTGTTACAGTTGAAATTAGATCGACTATAGTTCCTGTCCAAAACTTTTTGAGATTACCTTTATTGGGTTTGTAGCCTGTCCTAGGATCAGCTTGTCCCCATGGAACCTTCTTTTGCCATTCATCAAACTTCCAACTAGTCACAGCAAGTGGTACTTTTCTTTTTGCCGCTTCTTGTAAGCAAACAAGTCCAGCATGAAAAACCTTATCAATATTATGTCCGCCCATTGTGTTTATCTGCACTCCCTCACCTGTCTGACCAACTTTAAGTGGCTTGATACGAACAAATGCAACATTCTCTTTTCCTGTTTCTATAACTTCTAATTCATTAAGATTGTTGATGGTTATATGGACATAATTGAAAGATTCATCCCCCTTAAGTTCAAAAGTTGCATGGTTCTCTGCAACCAATTCACCTAGACTTAAAACTTTATTATTGATTAAAATTTCAAACGATGATTTTGCTTCTGCTATATCTTTAACAAACCATTGATGATTAAAGCCTGAAAATGAGTTAACCTGAAACTCTGCTGCTACTGACCAGTTTGTTCCAGTACAGTTTCTACAATTTGGTGGACGGTAGTAGAAATTCCCATTCTTTACATCAAGCTGTATACCTTCTAATTCGTTTAAGAAAATTGATAATTCAATATCGCTATTATTAGTTACATTTCCAATAGCATATAGCTTTCCATTATCTTTACTTTGAATGTTTTCAGAAAAAGCATAAATCCTTTCATTTACTCTTTTAGATAATTCATTCCCAGTAAGGTAAGAGAGGGTTATCGAGTCACTATTAGTAAAATTATGCTTAAGATACTGATCCTTGACTTTATTTGTCATTACAAACCATTTACCGGCTTTGTCTTCTGATGATACTTCATGAAGATAATCATAATCTGGCAAATTATTTGAAAACTGCTCAACTTGAACAAGCTTGTCTTCTTGTACACTGAACTTGTCTGAGAAAAGCTTCGCCATGACAGAAATAAATTTCTCACCATTTTTATTAATTGCTACATAGTTAAGGTCATTTTCAAAAGGTGTTGTTTTATAAATTGGAATTGTCTTTGCCTTAATTGAATTCATTAAATCTGAATATTTTAGTTTTAGGCTTGGAATATAAAAGTCCTTAACCTCAGAGATAATAAATTCCCCATGACGAAAATATGTATCTTCAATAAGCTCTAATGGAGGATTTGAGATTGTAATTTGAAAATCCTCTCTTATCCCAGATTGGAAAGTTCTATCGAGTTTTTCTGTGTGTAGCTGAACATAAGCTTCTTTGGAGTAGCTATAATAATAGAAATTGAGTTCTACTTCTTCAATCGTATCAAATAAAGGTGACTCCATTAATTTAAGGGTATTCTCTAAATTGATTGAAGACTCTTTTACTTTATTCTTTGACCAATACTTATATTCTCTTGTCTTACTAAAGTAATAGTCCTTATCAATGTCAGGATATTTCACCCAAGTATAATCCTGTTGTTTGATTTCACCTGTTGATACACCCGAAAAACGGCCATACTTAGCTGCATTATCATGAGAATTTTCCCTTAGAAAAAGCTCCCCTATTCGATATTTAAAATCAGGGTTATCTCTTGCGACTTTTGTATCAATTAAGAATTCGGACTCGTCTTCAAAAAGAACCTTTATTGAATAATCTTGAAGAAAATTAATGCTTAACTTTGGAAAGTTTGCCACAAGCGGATCTAGGCCTCTTTCCTTTTCTTCATAATCAGAGATTAAGTCTCCGTCAGAATCCATTTTTTTCAAGTCTGATGGTTTTAACTCTTCTACTGATCTTGTGCTTTCCTTCTCATCTTTTGAACTTTTAAAAGAACACGCAGTAGATAATAATAACAAAATTAATAAAAAATAATTCACTTATTCCTCCTATTAGAATGGTTGTAGTTGAGATAATAATGATTGCCTGATTTCTGGCTTTATAGACCTAGTTGCCCAAAAAGAATGATCATGAACAAACAAACAGTTCACACAATGAGAATATGTTCTTAGTTTTTCATAACCTCTTTCGCCACATCTTGGGCATGAATGAAATTTATTAAAATACCTTTTCATAGAAACCTCCGTTGTTGGTATGGTTCCTACTAGAGCAAGGTGAGTGCCAAGTTTTAGATTTTCTAAAATGTAGTAAATTTAATTATTTAAGTGATTTAAAAAAATTGATGATTATTGATTGGATAATTATCGATTATCTATTGGATAATTCAATTGATTCATTTTGTAGTTAATTCATAAAATAAGCAAGTCCAGTTTTAATATCATAATAAGGCTGAATGCCTTTTGAATAATACTTACTCACTAATATCCTAATTATGTCTACGAGTATATCTTCATATAAGACTTTTACTTTTTTCATAGTAAAACTGTATTCTATTTTTCTTCTTATTTCTTCTAGGATTAAAGCTTCTCTATTAACTTCTTGTTTTATATATGTCTGTGTCACATTGTATGCATTTCTAAAGTTAACTGAAATTAGCCTTAAAAAACACAAAATAATATCGAGTTCAGAATTATCAATTTTCGCAAGAGACTCATATCCTTTTTTATGACCTTTCTCATTGTAACTACTATGTGATGAAATATTATTTCTAACAATTGTTACATCTTTGTTTATTCCATGAAACATCTTTAAAACAGTTTGAGTATAGTCAATAACATTGGCTTTTTTAAACTGTTGCATATTCTCATTTAAAAATTTTTCTAGATGAAATCCAGAAGGATCAAAAATGGTAAAAAGATATTGAATAAAAATTAGTTTTTGCCTTAAAATGATTGATGAAAAATGTGGATTAGAGAATTTAAATTGTTTTTCTACAATATCAACAACATTTTCATTTTTTAGAATATATTCAACAATCATTACATCTAGACAAGCTGTTACAGTATTTTGGAATATAGTTAACTGTTGACAGAATTTTTCATTATTTCCCATGTTTTTCTATCCTTAATGCTGCAAATTCTTCATCTGAGATATCCTTCTCTAGATATTCATAGTCTTCAATTTGAAATGGAATAACACTTTTTACTTCATGTTTTGGTCCCACTAGCAAACAATTTTTCAGATAAACTTCTTTAATAAAGGGCTTTTCTTCCCATTCCTTCTTTAAATAAATTTCTCCGGGTATATTTGTTATAAACCAAGGACGATTGCCAAAACCACAAAACTGTAATTCTATAATTTCCTTTAATAATTTTATAGCCTCAAAAGCTAAATCCTTATCATTATGATCTGTCTCTGGATTAAAATGAATTGCCTTATTTCTAACGACTTTAAGTCTTTTGAATAAACTTGTTACTTCAGGTAAAAGTACATTCCAATTGGTTAATACTTCAATAGCAAGATCCCAATTGTCAAAAGACGATTTCTTATAAACTCTCTTATATTCAGGGCTACTTGTATGATATGTCCTAAGATTTAAGATTAGATGATTTAAGATTCGCTCTCCCAGACTACTAACACCAGTTAGAGCTGTGTAATAAGCCCCCATGACATAAGAGGTTCTAATGTGATGGAAAAATTTATTATGATAAGCGATTACAGACATGGAGTAAGGTCCAAAATCTATAAAATTTTTAACTTTTTGATCAAAATGAAGAGTTCCAAACTCATCTCTTAATTGAGTTAAAATTCTCTCTCTATTGGCCTTATGAAGTTCTTTATTTTTCGTTTCCCACGATTCCTTAATTTCCATTGAAAGAAAGTGTGCCCTTGTATCAAAGTCTGAAGATATCACTCTGTAACGCTTCAAAATATATCCTTTTAAAGTTAATTATCTAGGGTTCTTAACACGCCGCAAGAGCAAAGTCTACTCAGGATTTCAGATAATTAGGCACAATCAAATTATCCAATGGATAATTTAGTTACTAAATCAATAATATTTTCTTTGAATTTCTAAATAAAATTTGATTTATAACACTCCATGGTAGATCAAAACTTAAATATATTATTAGTTGAAGATGATGCTCTTACTGCGCAAACAAACAAGAGATTGTTGAAGCAATATGGTAATGTGCTGGTAGCTAATGACGCTAAAGAAGCACACTCTTTAATTAAAAATCATAAATTCGAAATAGCATTCTTTGATTTAAACCTCTATGGAGAATTAGATGGCCTTAAGCTTCTAACTCTTGCCAAGATGATGGGTATTTACTCAGTTGTTCTCTCAGGGGAACTAAGGACTGATATTTTAGAGGAATCGTTTGTTAATGGTGCAAAAGATTTTTTAAATAAACCCTTCAATCAAAAGAAGCTGGACTCTGTGATGCATCGGTATTTGAATTTCAAAAGAGATTCGGAGTTCGAAGATATTATAAATAGTAACTTCATTACTAAGTCAAACAAACAAACTGAAGAGCTTTATAAAATAAAGAATTTATCATTTTCTGAAAAACCTATATTTATTAGTGGTGAAACAGGTACTGGAAAAAGAGTTGTAGCCCATATTATAAAGCAGGTACTTGGATTTAAAAATTTTGTTGAAATAAATTGTTCTCAATATAATGATGACTTATTTGCAAGTGAACTACTAGGGCATAAAAAAGGTTCTTTTAGCGGTGCTATTGAAGATAAGAAAGGATTACTTGAACTTGCAAACGAGGGAATAATATTTTTAGATGAAATTCATTCTCTTTCAAGTAAGTCACAGAAAACACTTTTAAAAGCAATAGAAGAAAAAGAGTTTTTTCCTGTCGGTAGTGACAAAAAAGTAAAATCTAATTTTCGAGTTATAAGTGCAACTTGTGAGAATATTCATAGCTTAGTTGCTCAAAGTTCTTTCAGACAAGATTTGTATGCAAGAATTAGTACATTCAATATTGAACTACTCCCCTTAAGAAAGAGGTCTGAAGATATTAATCTTCTATTTGAATACTTTATATCAAAGCAACCATTTAGAATCGTAATAAAAGAATCAACATCTAAATTATTAGAAAATTACTTCTGGCCTCAAAATACGAGAGAAATTCAAGATTTGGTTGAGAACTGGGTTGTAAATGGCCACAGATTAATCACTCCTGATACTCTACCAATACACATCAAAAATAATATTCGTCCACAAGATACAATTATTAATGATTATTTTTTAGATATGGTCGAAGAAATAGGCTTAACAGAGTTTATAGTCAGATTTAAGAAAGAGCTTATCCAAGCGATGATTAAAAGACATGGTGGGGTTATGAAGTATGCATCCGAAGCAATGAAAGCTTCTTATCCATCTCTTTCTGATTTTATGAAAAAGAACAAAAATAAATCATTCAACACAAGGAGTTTACATTGAATTTGAATCAAGAAATCCATACTTTAAATGGTTATATTCATAATGTCGTAAACCTTTTGAAGTATATTAAAGAAGATGCTCTCATTGACAATGAAGAGACAAAAGAGATGCTCGATCTAGCATTAAACAAAGAGAATGAAATAATAACTATAATTGAAGACTTAAAAAACAAGGATTTATAATGAAAAGAAATATTTTAATCACAGGTGCAGCGAGTGGAATTGGTAAAGCAACTTTCGAAGCTTTAAACAAGGACTTGTTTGAAAATATAATCCTTACTGACATTAATCCAATTGAAGTGGATGATAAGAAAGTAACAGCAATTAAATGTGATATTTCTAATTCCAATGAAATTGAAAAGCTTTTCGCAGAGTTGCATAAAAACAATATTAAGATTAGTGATGCTGTTAATGCTGCTGGAATGCCTGGGCCAAACAAACCCCTAGCGATGTCAACGGTTGAGGAATTCGACCGTATAATAAGTGTAAATCTAAGAGGTACATTTATTATGATGAAACATGAACTAGAAGATATGACATTGCTAGGTACTGGAAAAATTGTGAATATAGCTTCTGTTTTAGCAAGCTGTGGGATGGCCGGTAGTTCATATTACTCTGCTTCTAAAGCAGGAATTGTTGCCTTAACCAAATCATTAGCAATCGAATATGCACAAAAAAACATACAAATTAATTGTATCTCTCCGGGGGGCGTAGATACCAACCTTATATCTGATCTTAAGAAAAGAATGGGTAGTGCTTCCGCTTTAGAGCAAATTCATCCTGTTAAGAGAATCGCTACAGCGGATGAAATAGCAACTTACATCAAATTTATTCTTGAAAACAATACTTCATTTATGACTGGAAGCGAGTTATTTGTTGATGGAGGATATAGTGCACAATAAGCTAATATTCATTATTTCTATCTTATTTAGCATTTCTGGATATGCAAATGTAAAATATTGTAATAATCCAGCAATCGTTAACGAATACGATCAGAATAAAAGTAATATCGAAGCAGTTGTGAAATGCTCAGAAGAAGCTAAAAAAGTAAATCTTGGTTTCCAAGGGACAAATAAGGTTATTTTTGTCTTAGATAAAGAAATTGATAATAAGATATTTTATTTTTCATTCCCTATGATGCATAAGATTGATTTTTATAAATACCAAGATAATACGCTAATTGAATCTAAGTCTTATTCGAAAATTAATAACCAAGGAAATGAATACGTTTATTTTAATAATCTTGGCCAAGGAAACAATACTATTGTTGCTCTTACTAACACTCAAAATTCAATTCAGTTCCCATATATGATTTTTGAGACGAATGATAAATTTCAATCTTTTATCAAAGATCGTTGGTTTTTTGATGGTATTTGGTTTGGAGTCGTTTTATTTACAATTCTACTAACCATTGCTTTTTATTATATTAGAAAGAAAATAGTCATCATTTACTATTCGATGCATATTGCTGCGCTATTTACTATTCAATTAGCTTTTTCTGGCTATTTGTTCTCAACATTTAATTTTCTTCCAAACTACTTATTAAATAGAGCTGTAGTTTTGGCCTGTGGAATACTTACCTTTGGGACAGTTGGTCTAATTTACAGAACTTTCAAAGATCAATTACCAGAAAATAAAGCTATTAAGTCTTATGGCTTAGTCATGGGAGTTGCAGTATTACATTTTATTTCATCAATATTGTTTTATAACCAGACTATTATAAAATTAACAAGTTACTTAACACTATTGCTATCAGTCTCAAGTATTTCGATTTGCCTATACGCCATTACTAAGCGATTAAAACACTCTAGTGCATATCTATTAAGCTTTTCATTATTTCTATTCTCGTCATTGGCCTTCACGCTTAAAGACCTTGGTGTTATGAATATAAATGAGATTCAAGCCAACTATCTTGTTAAAATAAGTTTGCTAGTCGAGATATTTATTCTTGGAGCTGTAATGGTTAGAACGCTTTTTGAAGAAGCAAGAATCATATCAAATGCAAGTATGCACCAAATGATTACTAACGGAAACATAAGAATTATTAGAAAACTTCAACATGATATCGACTCTCCTCTAACATCCCTAGAATTCTTTATGCTAGAGGCAAAAAAATATATTTCTGAAGATCTAAGGCTTATGGGAAAACAATCTTTAAATAGAATTCAAGATATTATAAATACTCTTAAAATTAATGAAGAGGAAAGTATCCTAGAAGAAAACGACAAAAAAGAGCTTATCGCTATTTATCCTCTATTAAAAAGAATTGTTTCCGAAAAAAGAAACGAATATAAGAATCGTCCTGATGTTCATATTTCCCTAGAAACAAACTCTACGAGAGATTATTTCGTAGAAATTCGAAAATCTGACTTCAATAGGGCTATTTCTAATATCATAAATAATTCCATCGAAGCACAAAGGTCTGGATCTCCTATTTACATCGTTCTTCATGTCGAAAACAACAATAATAAAGTAGAAATTGTAGTCTCTGATAATGGGAAAGGCATTGAATCCAAATATATTTCGGAAATTTTTGAGTATGGTAAAAGCTTTAATAAAAATAGTTCTGGAATAGGACTTAACCAAGCAAAAGAATATATTGAGTCAGAAAATGGAAATATTGTAATTGATAGTTGCGTAGATCAAGGAACAACTCTCAAAATCTCATTGAATGAAGTTGAACCCCCTACTTGGTATACAAGTGAAATCCAATCTAGTTCAAAGCAGATTGTCGTGTTAGATGATGATGAATCAATTCATAACTTATGGGAAGAGAAACTAAGCTCTAGAGATTTTCAAATCACACACTTAAGATCTTCAAAAGAGTTTTACCAATGGGCTGAAACTAATAATATCAATGACTATTTTTACTTGATCGACCTCGAGCTAATAAACTCTACTGAGACAGGATTAGATCTCATAAGTGAATTCCAGTTACAAAATTGTTCGACATTAGTAACTAGTCACTTTATGGATAGAGATATTCAAGCAAGATGTGTTCGGCTTAGTGTAAAAATGATTCCGAAAGAATCAGTTCTAAATATCCAATTAAAGTATATTCAAAAAGACAAACCAAAAGAAATTATCTTAATTGATGATGATAAATTCACTCATTTAAACTGGAAAAGGTCTGCTAGAAATAAAAATATAAAACTTACAACATTTTTCAGTGTTGATGAAATGATGAAAACATCCTTCAGCTTTAATAAGGAAATACCTGTTTATATCGATTCAAATCTAGGTGACGGGATAAAAGGTGAAGATGCAAGTAAACAGATCTTTGATCAGGGCTTTAATAATATTATTTTGGCAACTGGAGCCAGAAAAGAATCAACAAAGCAGCCTTTTTGGATTTCAAAAATTCAGGGTAAAGAATTTCCAATCTAATTCTTTAGATAGCTGAACCTGGCTGACTACTATGCTTTTGAAACCATGACCTTGATGCCATTTTCCTTGTATTGTTCACTTTAAACCTTAACTTACATTTTCCAAGTCTTTTACCACAATTGCAGGGACATTCTCTTTTATTAGCTATCCTTTTTTTTAAACGTAGTAAGTTAAGCAATCTTCTGACCTGATCTTTGTCATTTAATGAAAATATATCTTTATAATCATCTATTATTCCCGGTTCTCCATGTTCAAGCTCACCCATATAAAAATCGCCACCGTCTTTAAGTTTTCGAGATACTGCATAAAGAAATGGAACTAAACAATTTTCAGCAAAGCCAGTCATTGTTGGAGATTTATTAACTTTATGCAATAGACGAATTGGTGAACCTAAACAAAGAGTCTTATCTGGATTGACATGAAAACTATCGCCTTCAGGAATTTTGTTGTTTAATTCCCATACTTTTGGTAGCTCCTTCGGGAAAGAAAAGGGAAACTCAATTTTTAGATCATAAGAATCTGTAATATGTGGGCCACCTTTGCTTTGAGCAGAGAATTTAAATGAGCCTTTGAAGATTATTGAATCATCTCGCGATGGCTTTAATGCCATTTCAGGATAATCATCTAAAAAGGCAGTCCATTCTGCATTACTTTTCATCTTTAACAACAAAACTCCAAGGCTTACTCTCATCTTCAACATGATGATGTTTTGGTTTCACATGAACTGCTGGCGCAGAATTAAAACCTAAAGACTTAGCAAGATCATTCTCATCTAGCCTTATACCAAATCTTTGCTGTGCATGCTTTGATATAAATTGAGAATCATTAGAATCTAACATAAGCTGTAGATCTCTTTTTGCCTGTTGCAACCAGTTCCAAAAATTATTTTCAAGGTTAAGATGACTATATTTTTCCATTGCCCAACGATCTGCAAAGTCTTCATTTGGATCGACAGGATTTGGAACTCTTGGCGAAGTATTGTTAACAAGTTTTCCCATTTCATCTAGAATGTTTGATAATGCAGTATGAAAATCCTGTTCCCCCTTATACGCCTTAGCAGCTAAAGTCGTTAGGATTATTGATATTGGTTTAGAGTCTTTATCTTCCTCGAACATTAAGTCTCTATGTTTTTTTAATAATTGGATGACTCTTTGAAGAGGTGTTTTTCTTTTAAATAAGGGAACCTCATCAACTTGAGCTGATTTTTCTAATAAATCAAACTTCATCGCTCTATTCATTGTTGATTCAAACCATTGTGCATATCCTTCTGGATTGCTTATTTTCCAATCATCCGAAATTTGTTCGTAATTATCGTCTCTGTCATCAGTTATAGAAACTGTTAACTCTGAACGACTAACTGCAATTGAATCATCTGCACCATGTTTTATTAATGAATCATAGATTTTTTTTCTTCTATTCGTTGATTCTGGAATACATGGAACAATATCCATATGAAAGTTTAAAGAGTCTTGATAGTTTGCTCTCCAGCAACGATGTTTTTCTTCAAGTTTTTCTTTGATATTTCTAGCTTTTATATAAGCTTCTAATTCGGTACCTACTTTGGTCTTAAGATCTTTCTGGGTATGTGTACTTTTATCTATCCCTGCCGTTAATTTACAAGCGATATCTAAATCGTATTCATCACCAGAGTTAGGTTTTATTGCTGTCCCTAACCTAAAAGATCCCTGAGGAAAAATATGTGGTTTATATTCCTTTAGAGTCGATTCGTCTCTGTCAAACCACTCCCCCAAATCTTGATAACGTTTTACTGCTAGATCATACGCTCCATCAGGTAGCTCTAATCTATCAATTAATTTTTTAATAATTTGTTTCTTTTTTTCATCTGAGTTCACTGGTATCTCCTTATTTAATCTCTAGAAATTTCTTTATATTTTCAGTGTTGTGTGTAAATTCTTTGTCAGCCTTGGAAATTAAATCCTTAATCGCACTATAATTATCAAGAGGCAGAGATAAATCTGATTCAAAGTTAATTCGCAGTAAGTTTTCAGGCTTCATCATTAATTGAAGATAATTATGTGTGGATTGAGATTGCAGTGACAGAATAAAGCTTATAAAATCTTTTCCCTTCCATCCATTTATAAAACCCCAGTTCTTTTTAGTATTTGTGCCATAAAAAGTATTTTCATGGCCAGTTCCAACAGAAAAGACTTTTATATTATCCATAGGAATACTAAGACGTCTTTGGGCATCAATAAATGCACAAAGAGATGGATTGTTTGCCCACAGTCCCCCATCAGCAAGAGCATATTCACTAAGATTAGCTGGATCAAAATAGATGGGAGCACTACACGAAGCGAGTACTGCATCTCTTACATATACATCTTTATCTCGAGTAAAGTCATTAGAGTATGAAGATTTAAAAACATGAACATTACCATTTCCGATATCTGTTGAAGGTAATAGTAAAGGTGTTGAAATATCCCCTAGTTTTAAGTCTTGAAATACTTCTTTTAGGACTTCCATAAGACCGCTATTGTCATAGAGACTTTTAAAACCAAATTTTAATTTTTCAGGAAGTATAGAAGGTTTGCTTTTAAAAATTAGCGGCCCTTTTTCTTTATATAAATTAAGTATTTTTGTTGTGTCCACATCGCACACAAGGCCAGCAGCAATGATTGAACCAGTACTTGTTCCGGCAAACATTTGAAAGTTATTTTTAATGTTAACTTTAAGCCTTGTAGAGAGGCAGTCTAATATATGGGCTGGTACAACACCTCTTATTCCCCCTCCATCGATCGTCAATATTCTAAAATCACTACTCACTGAACACTCCATTATGTATTAACAAAATATCTTACATCATTAACTATATGATAACGATATATAAAAATCAACTATAAAATAATGATTCATTATCATTTTGTTATAGACCAAGATGAATTATTCTGATAACATACTGAAAAGACATTAAAGGAGTTCAATATGACTGAAAACGATATATTCAGTATTAGGTTAAAAGAACTAAGAGAACGAAAAAATTGGTCACAAGCCGAAATGGCCAGAAATGCAGGGATTACACCTGCTGCAGCAAATCAATTCGAAAAAGGTACCAGAAAACCAAACTTACCGATCCTTCAAAAGTTGGCTAGCGTACTTGAAGTATCCATTGATTTTCTTGTTGGCAAATCTGACGAAGAAAACGAATACAAAGTTAATAGTGAATGGGAGGAGTTTTATAGAGGATTTAAAGAACTTAGTGAGCAAGATAGAGAAATACTAAAAGAACAAATGGAATTTTTCAAGCATCGGTCTAAAGTTAATGAATGATATAGAGTTATCTGCAAAATATTTCTTAGAGGATCTTGGTATAAACACATACCCTATTGATCCATTTGAAATTTGCGAAAGTTTAGGTATAGAAATCTTTGAAGCCCCTTTTGATGGCCTAGAAGGTGTTTTATTATTCAACGGACAAAATGCTAAAATTGGCCTAGACTCGAAACAAACTTACCTTCCAAGAAGAAAATTTTCTGTATCTCATGAATTAGGGCACTTCAATAATGATGTAAGTTTTGGTGAACTTAAAGCCTTTAGATGTACTAAAAATATGATTGGAGATAATAGTAACCAAACAACTGATATTGAAGCACGTGCAGACAAGTTTGCTTCAGAGATATTACTTCCTAACTTTCTAATAAAAGACCTTTTTAATTATCATGAGCCATCTTGGGACATAATCAAAGAAGTATCAAGTAAGTTTGAAGTCTCTTTATTATCTACAATATTTAAATATATAGAAAAAAGTAAAGCAGCATGCTGCTTAGTAGTATCAAAGAATAATATGATTCAATTCTATAAGCCATCTAAAACATTCCGATACAGTCTTCAAATGAATGAGTCTCGAGTTCTATCAGATTTCAGTTATGCCTCAAAAGCAATGAAGGGACTCGAAATAAATAATGACTTCGAATTACTTAGCGCTGATACATGGATATCAGGAGTTAATGTTACAAAAGATTCGGAACTTTATGAATGGTCTATGCCTCTAAACTCGCACGACCAAGTTTTAACTCTTTTATGGGATGACGAAACTGTTAATCAAGCTGATTATGAGGATAATTCAAATAACCCATATGATATTGAAGAAAAGAACTATAGCTACGGTGGCGTTGATAATTTCCCTTGGGAGCCCCCAACTTTTGGAAAAAAGAAATAATCACAGTTCTGTCAGTTGGGTAGTTGTATCTAACTTATACTTCTGCTCTTCATAATTAGGGATCATTCGTTCAAGTGCATTGTAAAAGTCTTTAGAATGATCCAAATGAATAGTGTGACATAGTTCGTGATAAATAACATATTCAATGCATTTAGGGTGGGCAGCAATAAGTTCAGTATTCAAGGTGATGAGATTATTAGGGGAGCAAGATCCCCATCTGCGCTTCATCTTTTTGATCATTAATCTTGGAGTAACAGAACAATCTAATTTTAATTGAAACTTTTGCAAGCAATTTATAAATACATCTTCAAGATAATCATTTGTATAATCAATCAACCAATCAGCTAAAACATCCTTGGCCATAGACTCTGAGTCACATGTGATCAAAATTTCATTTCCTCTCAACAACACATCATTCACACCAGATTTAACTCGAATACGATACTGATGTCCCAAAAGGTAAAATCCTTCCCCTGTTTCAACTTTTCGCTGAGGAATTAACAAAGGTAAGTCCTGTAAAGCACTCTCTCGTCTTAAAATCCATTTTTCTTTTTTGAGAATTCTTTCTCTTACATCAATCCATCTTGCTTCAGGAGGAGCTGAAACTAAAATAGAACGACGCCCAGTTACTTCTACTGAAAACTTTCTTCGATCATTAGAAGTTAACTCAACGTTGAATGATAAATTTCCTAGAATAACTTTTTTCATTAACGACCTTGATACCTTTTTGCTCTATTAATAATTTCTCCAATCACATGGTCTTCTCTATCTCCTAATTCAAGATCTAGATCCCAAATGACCTCCTCTAATAGTGCTTTTTCCATATCATTTGTATCGTTTTTTCTAACCCAATCGACTTTTTTCAAATTTGAAATGATTGTTTGAATCTTAACAACTAATTTCAAATACTCAGCATCACTTAACTTGATACCCTCTTCTTTGAATATATTGTAATAAGCGACTAATTCAGGCTCTCCACCAATCCCTTCAGGATAGGTAAATGTTGTACCTTCCTTAGTTCTTTTTAAATAGTCTTCCATTCTATTGAAGTATTCAATGTCATCGATGAGTTGATTATGAAAGTCTTCATAGGTTTGGTTAATAATATCACTAATCTTTTCTCCAAGAATTGGGTCATCATCCCAATTTTCTTCAAAATAGTTTTTTAGTCTTACACGAATTGAATCTGCTTGAGAACGTTTTGACTTCTTTTTCTTATTTCTATCCTCGTACTCTTTAGAGAAAATTTCTACTTTATCTAATTTGACTACTGGTGGATCAGCACTAATCTTATCCTCAACAAATTTTCTAATATCATCTACTAGATCAGCATATGTAACGCCATCATTACCACCAAGTTCATCTTCTGCCTCGGCCCTAATTGCAATAAAGTATTTAAAATCAGATTTTATTTTTTCTTGTTTTTCTGGAGAAGTTTCTTTAACCCACTTATAGAAGCCTCTTGCAAGTTTATATTTGTAGTGAAACTTCTTTAAGGCAATCATAAAGGCTTCATATGGCTCTTTGGATAGTAAGTGAGCAACCATTAATGTTTGATCACCTCTTTTAAATGTGGCACTGTCTTCAGGAAAGCAAGCCCAAACATTTTCTAATAACTGGTCTAGATCTTCAATTTCCGATTCGACATCAAAAATAGCACCTTTTATTTCTTCAGGATCGTATCCCTCATCTTCTAGTTTTCTATAAAATTCAATGGCTGAAGTTACGCTTCCGATAATATTTCTATAATCGACAACCTCACCATATTCTTTTCCAGGAAAGACTCTATTTACTCTAGCAATGGCCTGTAATACTTTATCATCTTTCAATCTTTTATCTGTATAAAGAACTGCTGCACGGGGATTGTTAAATCCAGTGAGTAATTTATCAACAACGACAATGATCTCAGGTTCTCTTTTGTGCTTAAAAGCATTTAAAATATGGTCGTTATACTTATCTTCCCCGCCATATTTATTTTCAACGATTTCTTTCCAATATTTCTGAATTTCTTCTTTTTCATTTTTTCTTAGAGTAACCTCTCCCTCGTTTTCGGAGCTGTCTGAAATCACAAGATTAGCTGATATGCCATTATCCTCTAAGAGCTGAGTGTATTTTAATGCTTCATATTTGGATGAGGTCGCAAATATCCCTTTTAGACCTACTTTATCTTCATCAACACGATAGTTTGCTTTGAAATGGACTGAAATATCATAAGCAATCTCTGCCCTTCGGGTCGAAGCCTTTAATACTTCATCCTGACTCTTAAAAATTTTTCTGATTTTTGTTTGAGCATCTGTACTCATTTGTTCTGTACGTCTCTCAAACCATCGTTCTAAACTCTTGTCATCTCCATCTAGAGGACAGTGTCTATTCGAATAGATTATTCTTGATACATCTCCCTCTTCAAGAGCTTTATCCATAGTATGTTTATGAATCCAACCACCATAAAGCTCTACAGAGTTATTATTTTTTTTAACGACAGGTGTTCCAGTAAATCCTATAACCGAAGCTTTTGGAAACACAGCCCTCATGATCGCTCGTTTATGACTTACCTCAGAATGAGTTCTATGTGCCTCATCAACAAATATAAATGTTTCATCTGAATCATCAATTGCTTTAAATGATTTAAGAGGGTTCTCCAATCGATCAATAACAGTTGAAAGCACCTTATAATTACGATCTAAAATTATTTTGGATGTCTTTTCAGCTTGGCCACGCTTTACTTTTTTAATATTGAATCCACAATCATGAAAGGCATCATAAACATTTGAATCCAAATGAACTCTATCTGTTACTAAAACGACTCTTGGATCTTTGAATCGTCCGGACTCAAAAATACTCTTGGCAAGCATAACCATTGTTAAAGATTTACCTGAACCAGTCGTATGCCAAAAAAGCCCACCTTCACGGACACCATTTTCATCAAGCCTACTTATCTTTTCCAAGGCTTTTTCAACCCCAAAGAACTGATAATGTCTTGCAAGAATTTTAGTATCGCCCTCATAAACTATATATGAACTCAATTCTCTTAGAATTCGATCCCTTCTTAGCATGAAGTAAATAAGCTTATCTTGCTCTGTAGCAGCAATTATATTACTCCACTGTTTTTCCATCTCATCAAGGTCACCATCATTTCGCCAAGAGAAAAGACTTTCTTTAAACTCTTTTGGTGGCTCAGTCTGAATAATACCTTCAAGCTTAGGAAGTTCTATTTTTTCATTATCTGGATCTTCATTCCATCCTTTCCAGAATTTTACTGTAGCACCAAGAGCACCATATCTTGCTCTGTTACCACACATAGAAAGCAAAATTTGTGAGTAAACATATAATCTTTTAATCCCATCATCTTGCTGTTTTTTAATATGGTCTTCAATTCCTTTGAAGATTTGCCCTTTTCCTCTTCTTTTATTCTCAATAATAATTAGAGGAATTCCATTAATGAAACAAACAATATCAGGACGATAGTCTTTATCAATACCTGTTCTTAAGACTGAGTACTCTTCAGTAAAGTGAAGTTCATTCTTTTCTCTGCCTTCCTCAGAAAAGTCGAGATAACGAATGTGTTTAGAAACCTCTTGGCCATCGATTGTACCTTTAAAAGTTTCACCAAGTACGAGCTTGTTATAAAGCTCTTTATTATCATTAATTAAATTTTCTGTGGAAGGATGATCAATATGCTTAATTGCATTTCTAATTAAGTCATCTGGTGGAGTGACAAGTTCTCCATTATGTTCAATTTGGTTACAGGGAAGATTTTTTAGCGATGTTGATAAGATATCGTAAAGGAGAACATTTTTTGTTGTATTACGCCTCTGGTCATTCGCTTCTCCTGGAGTGAGATACTTGTAACCAATTTGTTGAAACAATTTAGCTGCTGGTATTTGGGACGAAAACTTTTCCTTAGTGTCCGGAGAACTATGCATAAGATCCTTCTTACTTTAATCATTTAACACATAATATTATGCAATAAGAGTTATGGATCTTAAAGGTAAAAAAGGGAGCTTTAGCTCCCTTTGGTTAAGAAATCTTTAGTCTTTTTTTCCCTGTTATTAACTCTTGCATTATTCCAGCTTTTTGAAATTCAACTTTACTTTTTAACCTTTCAATTACATCAATTTCACGATCTAATCCTTCTAAAAGCTCTACAATGTCTTTCATCTCACCTTCCGTAGGAAACTTGAATTTAAACTTAATTAAGTCTGAATTATTAATAGAATTAATTGTGGCTCCAAGGTTACGATTAACTTGTTTGAAAAATTCATTTGATTGAAAGAGTTGATATATAAACCTTCCATGCTTTGATCTAAATATTGACATAAATGCACCATGAGTTGTGTTTGATATAGCCTTTGTAACTAAAGCACTTTTCCCAATTAACCTTCTTGACCCATTTCTTACACAAAGCAAAATATCATTCTGTTGAGTGTAATATTTCTCATCCAACTCCATGTCTACGTAAACATTATCTATAAAACTCAATCTAGAATTTCTTATATTGGATGATCTTAGAACCAAAAGTCCGTCTGAGGATATATTGTCAGGTGAGTAAGTTAGTCCTCTTATACATTCTCCAACGTCACCTAACTTCTTTTCTTTCCACTTTCCGGAATAACTTTTTAATTTAATTTTTTCATCAAATATATTCTGGGCTATTACCTTTTTCCTTTTTCTTTTCTGAAGTAACAAATTCCCCAAGACATCTATTTGATCATCCCACATAGAAAGAAAATTAGATATTGCCTTTTGTTCTTTTAGACAAGGAAATGGGATCTTTAAATCAAAAAACTCTGTGCTTCTCAAGTGAACCTGTGTACTTCCAACACATAGCCTTTTCATAGTCTTTCTATATTCATAACTATTAGAGAAATGAATAAGAAAAGATTTATCAACGACATTATCATCGACAAGGAATCCATAAGTTCCTTGTGCCAACAATCCTTTACCAATGGGTAATGAAGAAATTAAACCTAATGTTGGAGCAGTAGGAACCAAGTCTCTCAATGTTACGACAAGGTAGGAATTATCAACAACACTTCCAGGTGAATCCTTAAATGTTTGTTCATCCACATGTCTACTATCTCTTTCTGTTAAAAGAATTTTACCATTAGCCTGAATATCCCCCTTGTGTATAACAGTATAGTCATTTTTATTTTTAGAAAATTGGCTTGGCTTAATATTTAGGCCTGTTTTTCGTTCTAATACGAGAGCTCCAATTTTCTTTTCAACCCAATCTTCTGGTTTTGAAAAATACATAGTGCTCTCCTTATAATCCTAATTCTGTCAGAGATGATTTCATCTTCTTTTGAATTTCAAATAATCTCTGCTCAAGCTTTGAAATTTCTTCTTGTACAGCACTTAAATCAACCTCTTCTTCTTCTTCAAATGTGTCTACATAACGAGGTATATTTAGATTAAATTCATTATCTTTAACTTCTTCGAAAGTTGCTAAATAGGAATATTTGTCTTGATTTTCCCTTGTAGAATATGCGCTTAATATCTTATCAATATCTGATTCTCGGAGTTTGTTTTGATTTTTGTTATCTTCAAATCCCTTAGAAGCATCTATAAACAAGATATCCTTATTTTTTTTATTCTTTTTAAAGACCAATATAACTGCTGGTATACCTGTTCCAAAAAATAAGTTTGCAGGAAGACCAATAACGGTATCCAACAAATTATCTTCAACAAATTTTTTCCTTATTTTCCCTTCAGAGCTTCCTCGGAATAATACACCATGAGGCACAACAACTGTCATCCTTCCATCTTTATCATCTAAGGTCTCAATCATGTGTGTAACAAAAGCATAATCTCCTTTTGACTTGGGAGGAATCCCTCTGTGGAACCTTCCGAATTTATCATTAGCAGCATTATCTGCCCCCCACTTGTCTAGAGAGAAAGGAGGATTAGCTGTTACAATATTGAATTTCATGAGTTTATCATTTTCCAATAGCTTCGGAGTACGAATAGTATCACCCCACTTAATTTCAGCATTATCAACCTCATGAAGATACATATTCATTCTACAAAGAGCGTAAGTTTCTCCGACATTTTCTTGACCATATAGAGAAAAATCATCACTTTTCAAATTGTCTTTAATCTCTTTTGCACATTTTAATAGTAGTGAGCCTGAACCACATGTAGGATCACAAATCCTATCACCAACTTTTGGTTGTAAAATCTTTGCCATTAATGTCGACACTTCTGGAGGTGTGTAATATTCACCAGAACTTGCCCCCGCACCAGCAGCAAACTTACCGATTAGATATTCATAAGCATTTCCAATAACGTCTAAATTACCAACATGCTCTGGTCGTAGATTGAGAATATCACTGTTAAAAATTACAAGTAGATCCTGAATGATCCTTTGCCTTTGAGTTGTATCACCAAGAAGTCTTGCATCATCAAAGTCTACATTTCTGAAAATACCTTCAAGTTTTTCGATATTTGATTCTTCAATCTTTTTCAAAGCTGTTTGAATGATTTCACCTATATTGCTTTCTTCTCGTTTCGCATAAAGATCTTTAAAGTGGGTTCCCTTTGGAATTGAAAATCTTTCTCTGGCCATAATTTTATCGACCTTGGCCATATCACCTTTGTATTTTTCAATGAGTTTTTCTTCTTTAGATTCGTAAATATCTGATAAGTATTTTACGAATAACATAACTAGAATATAGTCCTTGTAAACGTTTGCTGAAATGTTGCCTCTAAAGACATCACAACATGTCCATAGTTTATCGTTGATTTCTTTTTGTGTTACTTTAGCAGTCATATTTTTCTCCATATTATTTAATAGTTAATTTTCCACTAGAAAGGCATCTTTGAATTTCACCTATTAAGGCCTTTCTATTTTCAAGTAATTTTGTCATTAGTTTTTCTTCTTCCTTAAGAAGTTCATTCAAATCTACAATCCTCTTTTGCTCCTCTATCGGAGGAAGATCTACAGGAAGACTTTTTAAGGTTCCCGTACTTATATTCTTAACAGATGATCCTTGAGCATTAAGTAAGTAATACTTTTGAGAATTGTTAATGAACCAAGAAAGATACTCTGGAAGGACTCTTTCATGGTCTGCCCTTATTAAAGTTAAGTGAGTAGTTGGAACCACTCTTCCATTCACTCCTTTAGCTACGCAAGAATAAAGTCTTGGCCCAGTACTGACACATAAAATGTCCAATTCTCTAACTTCAATCTCTTCAGTTCTCTTAGAATTTTCAAGATTTGTTCTTTTTAAACCGTCGTAATCGATACCATTTAACTCATCAATATTGCTGGCATTTACGACCGAAACATTGCCGTTTTCATCTTCGGGAATCTTCCCCCTAAATGAATGTCCTTTAAAGACATTTGATACATCACTTAAATTCATGGTAAACTCCTAGTGTGTAAGGTTAGTATTTTGTTTGCTAACTGATATTGGCGTAACAACTAGCTTGATACAATAATACGTAACAACTGGGTTGATGTAAAGATAATTGTGTAACAACTAACTTGTTACTTTTGTTTTTAGCCTCATCTCAGTGACTTACACATGCAATTTATTTGGATTTGGGCCTAACTTAGGCCCTCCAAATCATGAATCCAGTAATTTTCCCCATCAATTTCTACGATTTGCTCATCCTGTATGAGTCCATCGATATATTCCGTTTTAGCAATATCCCATGCAATAGGATCGAGAGCCTTTATCGCGCATGATACATTTGACTTGATAAAACCAATTTGGATTTCTTCTCCGTAACTTTCATCGATCATTTGCTCAAAAATTTCTTCAGTATCAATAGGTTCAACTTCTACACTAACAATGCTTTCAATAACCCAATCAGTACCATATTCAACTCCTACTCCAGGAAGGTGGCGCATAAGATCGTCCGTGCCACATTCTTTACATCGTCCTTCAGGGCAATCAATATAGCATCCGTAGCAAAATGGAATTGTTCTCTCAAAGGCAAGTTTAGTAAGTTTGTTGTTAATTTCATCTAATTTCATTTTAATCTCCTTGTAGTTATTTTTATTTGATGAACACAAGGAGAAATGCAGACGAACGCATTTCAAGAAGAATCTCGGAGGGTTCCCTATGGGAGACCGCGATTGTTCTTGAAATGAAAGTGAGCGAAATGGATGCTTAAGTGGACATCATAAAAATAATACTAAAGGAGAGATTGAATTAAGTTTTAAGGTTAAGCCACAATCTTCTCGCAAAGAGGTGACATCGAATCTATAAATTGCTTTAAAATGTCCCCCATCTCTTCTGGATCGTTTAAATAATTATTTGGAGTGACGAATACCAGAACCCTTTCCCAGTCGGACTTTCCTTCTTCAGCATTTATAACTTCGTACTCTAGGTTGGGGTTAAGGTCTAATGAGTTTTTAATTTTCTCAAAGGTTTTAGCAAGGTTTAGCTCTGATTTTTTAGAGATCAAATTTATCTTATACTTTTTAGTCTTTTTCATAATCTCAAAGCTAAATTCAAGGCCTGATTTCCCAGCTTTAAAAGTACGATATTTAACGTGATCCATTCCTCTTGCATAAAGATTATACTCTTCATTCATATAACGCTTCAAATGCTCAAAATACTTTAGAACTTCTTCTGGCTGAGGAACAAGTTTTGATGATTTTTTCTTTTTAGCTTCCATATCAACACCTTTGATATAGAAATCATCAACGTCATCAACTGGTATTATTTTGTTTGAATCAATATAAAGAGTATCACTTGAAGTATCTAGGAAGACTTTGAACTCAACACAGTTAATATCAATTTCATTTTGTGATAAGTAAGCTACAATGCTTTTAACTCTCTGATCAAAATTTTGAGAAGCTAGCACGATTTTAACTTGTTCAGAGTTTAATTTTGCTAAGTCTTCATCATTACTTTCACCACCACCAATAAAAGATAAAATATCTTCAACTGGATCAACGTCTATATTGTGTTTTTTAACGTACTTTTTATAAATTTCGACAATCTGAGATGGCTTTAATGTCGAACAATAAGAAGCATACTTTAGGCCCTGTATATCAATTCTAGAGCCAGAGTCTTTTCTTTTAAGCTCAATCACAACTAAAG
Organism: Halobacteriovoraceae bacterium; assembly: GCA_002706205.1. Classification (GTDB taxonomy): domain Bacteria; phylum Bdellovibrionota; class Bacteriovoracia; order Bacteriovoracales; family Bacteriovoracaceae. The sequence continues at coordinate 73,755 of PAKC01000061.1, read as the reverse complement.
TACCATTTTCATCAATTGCTAATAGATCTAATCTATCTTTGACCTCAAATTCATCAAGCTCTTCAGAGATAATTTTAAAGTCAGTATCAAAATGCTTAGATAGAAAATCAGGATTTTTTAATATCCATTGTTGTAAATCTCCACGCTCTCCCAGCTTTAAATCATCTAAAGATGTTTCTTTAATAGAACTGATAGATTTACCTTTAATATCTACTTTATACATTGGAGACCTTCTGTAATTTAATTATCAATCACATATCGGTAAAAGTAATAAATACTTGAGTTTAAGTGTTTTGAACTAACGTAATATCAATAAATTAGATATATTCAAAACAAGCCACGCCAAATATAGAAATAGGATGGGCCTTATAATCATCCATCCCATCCTAAACAAATCATTTATAAAATATTGAATCGTATTTAAAAATACTGCTCTAGCAAAATTAATTAATCTCATAGATATTCTCCTTACAAAAAGTCCAATGAATCAGTAATCCCCTGAATATGAATCCCCGACTTCCTAACGTAAATTTGCATTGTCTTAAGATCTTTCCATCCACCCATGGCCATAACTTTTATTGGTTCAACACCTTTGGAAAGCATGACTGTCGCCCAAGATGCACGAAGATCATGAAAACGAATTTCAGGAAGACCTAGTGTTTTTAAATATTCTCTAAGTCTCTTTGACTGTAGTCCCTTTTCCCAATCCTCAAGTCTTGGAAGTACGAATTCATTACATTTTGGAAGTTTTTCAATAAGATCTGCTAAAGCATGAGCAATTTCAATGACTCTATCATCTCCAGATTTTGTATCTTTAAAACCGTCATATCTATTCCATGACCTTCTTATCACCATAGTCCTTTTTGATAGACTGACATCCTCCCATTTAAGAGCATACAACTCTCCATTTCTCATTCCTGTAAAGCAAGCTGTTGCCCATATAGGAAACCATAGATTTTGATCTTCTCTGGCTGCTTTTAAAAATAACTTAATTTCACCTTCTGTAAGTACCTTTTTGATTTTTTGGTTAACCTTAAAATTTAATTTAGGCATAGGATTTTTATTAATAATGCCTTTCTCAAGAGCAAAATTAAAAACTGCATTTAGATATTTATGAAAGCTTTTTCTTGTCCATTCAGACTTTGATTCGAGATCATTTAAAATAAGAGTACGAATATCATGGGTCTTAATCATATAAATTGGAGTCATCTCCCACCTTTTAAAGGTATGTGCCCCTAATGAATGCTGATAGTTTAAGACCGTTGCTTCTTTTACTCCTCTGTTTCTATAATCTTCTAGGAACTCTAAAACAGTGTCCTTCCACATTGGATGGTGAACGGTTGCTAGTTTTTCATTTAACTGAACAATAAGCTCCCTATAAACCTTCTCTGCTTCAGGTTTTGACTTTATGCCTATTCTTCTAAGTGAATAAGGCCTTTTAGTAAGTGGGTGCCTTTTTGAATAACTGACTTCCCAACTGCGTTTTTTACGATTGTACTTAATTCCCATGACTCCCCCTAGAAGCTCTCTAATATTGTTTTGACTGTTTTTAATTTACTTGGCTCAAGTCTTTTTAAGATCTCTATGCATTCCGATAAAGTATGTTCAGGAAGTTCAATATTGCCTTTCTTCATACTTTCAAAGTCCGAAAGGCTATATCCATAGGCCTTAAGAAACTTAAGAATAATTGCTGTGTTTAGATCTAATCTTCCATTCTCTGCATGATTTACAAAACTACTAGAGACTCCAATTATTGCCCCTGCGTTTCGCATGGAAAGATTTCTAGACTCTCTTAAAAACTTCAAAAGAGATGCTTCTTTTGTCATGACCTTGTGATCACTTCTTCTTTTCTTCTTTCTTTTTACTTTCATAAAAGCTCCTTTAAAAATGGTTAGGAGCCCTTTGACGGATACACTAAGTAGTACAATCATTTCATAAACTTAAGCTATGAAATTGAGGTCTAAACTACACAGCGTAGTCCAAAAATGTGGGTAGATTTTTGAATGTAGCACCAGTGAAGCACTTCTGTAGCACAACTCATGTGATGTGAAGTGATTTTGTGTGATAAAGGAAGGGATTGAGCTAAACGCCTATTGGGATTGGGTTTATAAATTATTTAAATTACTTGTCTACTCATTTTCCGGGGAAGCCCACCACTCATTGGGTCGAGTGGTGGAGGTGGCGAGAATCGAACTCGCGTCCAAAGTCATATCCAAAAGAGGGTCCTACGTGTGTAGTCACATTAGAGCAAGTGACGGCTGTGAGTATTTTGTCAAATACACAAAACCCAGTGGGGATTTAGCGTGGAGGCCTGGCACCCACGTAGGGTTTAGTTTTCCGACCTTCCCTCAAAGGTCTTTACCTACTTTTTGTTATCGGTGTAGGCCCCTCATTACGTGCTATAATCTTGTGATTAGGCAGCGTAAGCGTATTCTACATTGTTGTCGAATATAATTTAATCGGCTTTTAACTAGGCCTGCCGATCAACCTAGACACGCACCCAATCCTTCAATAACCCTGTCGAAACCAGTGCACCCCCGGATTGCGAGTCTTGATTATAGCAGAAAAAGCGACTAAAGAAAAGTGCTAGACCCTTTTGAGCAAATCAATATACTCTTGCCGATAAAACGTACTCTCCATATTCAACACCACAATTACCGCGTCCGAAAATGTCATCTTGCGATACACAATTTTTTCTGCCATCGAAGTCGCCAAAAGCACCATATTTCCCAACACATTAATCTTGCCCCCACAAAGGCCTGAAGGAAAACCACTTCCGTCTAGTTTTTCATGATGATGGGCCACGGCTTCGCAAAACTTATCATCAAATAAATCCGTCTGCTTTACAATCTCCGCCGACAAATAAGGATGCTCACGAGACAATTTACTCTCATCCAAACCCGCCGCCACATCTTGCAATAAACAAGCAGCAAAAATATCCGATAACACAGTCTCCGTCGCCCAATCAAGCTTGCTCATAAGGTAGGTTCCAATAAAGGCCGAGATCGAATACACATCCACCATCTTCTCTGAATGAGAAGTTATCTCACACAAAGACTGTAAAGACTCATTATCCGCCTGAATCTGCTTGACCACCTCACTGCGAAGCTCAACTAAATACGCCAGCACTTCCTCATTCACTTCCTTAAGCAACATATACTTGGTAATATGATTAGTCAGAATTTTAAGAAATTTCACCTTTTTAACATTCTCAATTCGACTACTTCTTAAAATGCTATTTTTAATCGTATAGTTAAACTCGATATACTTTAGAAAATCATTATCAGCTAAATAAAAATAATCCGTTCCCTTCTCTTTAAATTCTTGAATCTGTTTGGCCGATAAATTCTCCCCCTCATTGGCAATCTTCACATAATTGCCCTCATCCACCTCAATATAAATGGGATATTTAATATTCGCCCCAGCAACAAACTCTTCAATATAAACCCCAATAAAACCCTGCTTGGCCTGACCTTGCTCATCCTCCGCATGTTCAATTTTATTAATTTGAAAAAGGAGGTCATCCTCACGATAAGGCTTGGCCAAAAATCCATCAGCTCCAATTTCATAAGCCTCTTTGATCTCAATCACCTCCGAAAAGCCCGTCATCATAATAAAAGGAATTTCGGCCTTTTCTCTTTTAATTCGATGTAAAAACTCTATCCCATTAAGAGTGGGCATTTTTACATCTGATAAAATCAGATCCACATGCTCCATGGTTAAAACTCCCAAAGCCTCTTTTCCATTAGAAGCCTCAAGTACCTCGTAATCATTCATCACTAACGATCTCACAATAGACTCTCTAAATTTTTGGTCATCATCAACCACCATAATTTTTGCAATCATAAAAATGCTCCTATGTTTTGGAGGACAGGAATGCGAAATCGAAAGCATGTATTGGGACAATTTTTATCAAGTCCTATTTCTCCATTGTGTCTTTCCACAATGCCTTTGATAATGCTCAGGCCTAGACCTGTGCCTTTACCAATTTCTTTTGTTGTATAAAATGGAACAAAAAGTTTTTCCTCTATCTCAGGAGGAACACCTGCGCCAGAGTCAATAACCTTAATGACAAGTTCATCTCCATAGGTCATTTCAATTTTGATCCAAGGACTTTCACTCCCACTAATGGCATCACGAGCATTTTGAACTAAATTAATCAGCACCTGAGAAATTTCAGTGGGATTACACTCAATAGAAATATCTCGAATATCTTCCGGATAAAATAATTCCACTCCATCATCCTTAAGACTCATCTTACAAATTTCAATACACTCCTCAATCAATTTTTTCAGATTCACAAAAGTAAAATCATTTTCATTGGTATTGCGACTAAAAGTTTTAAAACCATTAATAAGCTTAGACATGCGATCAATCGTTCCATACATATCCGCAATAATATCGTGAAACATATCTGTTTTACCTTTTTTATAACATGTCTCAATTTGTTTGATCGATAAAGACATAAGACCTAAAGGAGTATTTAACTCATGGGCCATTCCTCCTGCCATCTCCCCTAAAGTGGCCATTTGCATAGAATGAATATGGCGGGCCCGTTCTTCTTCTAATTCACGTTCAATTTGCTTGCTGTCAGTAATATCAAAACCGTAAATATTAATCACTTCAAGCTCAGGGATATTCTTATAACAAAGCAATAAATCTTTACCATGCACATGATACTCGTGTTGCAAATAACCCTTAGTCATATCAATTTTTGCTAAATTCATATCGACAAGTTCATTCCAAGCAACCCCACGTAGCTTTTCCTGCTTAAAATATTCATTTGCCGCCATATTAGAAAGAGTAATAATTCCTTCTCCATCAATTCTTACAACCGGATAAGGACTATAAGTGGCAAAATACGCAAATTTTTTATTAATCTCTTGTTCACTATAAATAGTGCGCATTTGGTCTTCAATCAACTCTTCTAATAATTCAATTTTTTGATTGGCCCGCTCTAATTTTGTTTGGAGTTTTAGAATCGTCTCACTCATTATGCCACTCCTGGAGTACAAAATTCGGCCTTATCAAATTGGACCACCACCACACAATGCTCATCACCAAAATGTTGACAAACTTCATGGGTAAACATCACAGTCTCTTGAAAATGATCAGTACACCCAAGAATCAAACCTTCCATAAAAGCACAAAGTTTTCTTTTAGAAAGATATTCAATCTCAAGTTGATTCTTGCCTATTTTTTTTATGTTTAATTTAGGCAGATAAGCATCATGAAAAAGCTTTTTCACTTCAACGTGAATAACACTGTCCACATCCAAAATAAAATCAAGAGCATTTTTAACTTCACTTTGATACACAGAATATTTTTTTAAAAGTCTAGGAAAACTAAAACGTCCAAACATTTTTAAAAGTTCAGGAACTGGAATATCCAAGATTCGATTCGCTGTCACCACTAGACTCACAAGATCTTCATCCGGATAAGTTTTAGGGGAAATATGAATATCAGCTGAAATTAATGTCGTTTGATCTAAAATATCATCCCATGTTTGGTCATCAAAATTTTCAGATACAAACTGCTCTAGCAGATTAAAAATAATACCTTTCATCGCCAACGTCCTTCTTTTAAGATATTTTTTCTTTCTCTTAGTATCAGACCAAACCCGCATTCAAAAAAGTATTAAAAAATTCTTAATTCTTTTTTCTTATAACTCTCTGAAATAATAGGATTTTTTGTTAGCAAATATTAAGAAATATTTAAGTTTAAGGCTTAGACTTAACTTCAGGTAACACTACCGAGCGCTTAAAATTGACCATTTCAAACTCTGGACAGCTTGCCCCATAGGGAACTAAATTTTTAAACTGAATCACACAATCTTTATGTAAATCCAACCCATCAATAATCAGCTCTCCTTTTTTTAGGCGAAGTAAATGCAAGACGTGCGGATCGAATATTTCTTTTTTAATCTCAGCTTCAACATTAAATTTTAATTGAGCAAATTCAAAAGGAGCTGGCGCAATGATTTTTTCGACCTCATCTGCTGAAAAATAAAACTTAGTTCCTTCACTCCACTTTCCATCTAAAGCTTCAAACTCAGAAACCAATTCAATAACAATATCTCCATCATCACCTACAATATAAATGCTTCCCTTAGGCCATGTCACCTCACCAAACTCTAAAGGTTCATTTAAATACCTGGTCGAATCATGTTGTTCCATTTCAAGATAATAAAAAGCCCCGGTCACAAAGGCGATCATCACACAAACAAGTATAGTCATTTTGGTATAGCTATTCATATGACACTTATCGACTTTTTAGTTTCTATTCTTGAGGATCTCGCCAAAAAGATTCTTCCTCTATAGCTTCAGGCCGCTCAGCTAATTGTTCTAAATTCGGCTCAGGCCCAGAAACCACTCGATATTCCCACTTCTCATAAGAGCGAATACGCTGTTTATGTAAGAGAAAATAAGAAGAACCAAAAGCTAAACCTAAAATAAAGCCAAAATAATGGGCCAAATAACTTGTATTAGGCACATAAGAAGTTGGAACTAAAAGAATAATAAATACGCCCAAAACTCTTAACAGACGACTTGGCCAGCTATACTGAGTTTCAATAAACAAATATAAAATAAGCCAAAAACCCCATAAAAAAAACACAATGCCAGATGCTCCCACCAAAGTGGTATTGTTCTCGTATTGCATGATCACAAAAGCATTGATAATCGCCCCAGCTAAAATGCCAAGACCAAAAGAAACACTGGCGCCATAAAAAGAGGTTACAAAATAAGTTAAAATAAAAAGCATTAAAGAATTTGAAAGTAAGTGCTCAATCCCCCCATGAACAAAACTGGTCGAAAATAAGCGCCACAACTCATTTTCTTCAAAGACTAATTTAGGATTGGCACTCAGATACTGAGATAAACTTAAAGACTGATCCCAATAAAACTGGCTAAAAACCACACATAGACCAATAAACAAAAACGAAAATAATTTCCCATAACTGTATTTTCGATGGGTCAAATAATTTTCTATAAATCTTTTTTCAATTTCCATTTTAATAAGATGGGAGCACTTTAATAAATAGCAAGACTACAAACTGGCGACAAAGCGTCCTTGAAACTTCACTAATTCTTTATCTGATGTAGACGAACTTATAAAACTAGAAACACCAATTCTGCCCACTCCTTTTCGTCTTAGTATTTTTAAAAAACTGACGCAAGCCTTGGGATCAATTTGAGCTGTGGCCCTAAAATCAGACTCTACCGGGTGTAAATACTCAATCTGAGAGTTTTGAATCACTAAAGAATCAAAAGCAATGCCCTTAATTTTCATATGATGATGGACTAATAAATAGGAGGCAATAATGCATAAAGTATTAAGACTTCCCCCAAAAGCAGTTCCCTCATAATTGACATGAGTTCCCAAGGGGGCAGAAACTATAGTTTTATAGTCAGATACCTCTACTATATCCACCTCCATCCCCTTAACAACGGGAATAGAGCTTAAAAGATTGGCCTTGTACTGTTCAAAAGTCTTATTCATGATCTAACCTATAGATTTTATTATGATTTTTTTATTATAACCGAAAAGCCAAAGAAACAAAAAACTTTGGTAAAATAGTATTATGAAAACACTTTTAATTTCAGACAATAAATCAGATTGGGAGCTTATGCGAAATGTGCTTAAGGCCAATTATTCCCAAATTCAGCTGGTTTGTGCCATCAATACCGAAGACGCCTTAAATGCGGCAACTGTAGATGGACCCTTTGGTTTTTTAATTATCGATTGTAATATGCGTGAAAGTGATCCCAATCAGCTTGGGATGGATTTAATTGACTTTGCCGGCAGTAGACCTATCGTTTTTATTGGGCATGAATCTGTCATTAGCAATCGGATTACTCAAGAGCTATATCAATCAAATGAATTCAACGAGACTATTTTAAAGCCTTTGGATCGAGCTGACTTTATTCCTGAATTTAGAGAAAAAATTGATAATTGCTTACGTTGGGCCAAGGATGAAGAGTTTGAACAATCTATAGAAGAGGTCAATCCTGAAGACTATCTTCCCATGAAAATTAAAGCTTTTTATCTTTATAATCAATTCCCCTACGATATTTATTTGGCCATTACCAGCAGTACTTATATTAAAATTATTAGTGCCAATAAAAACTACGCCCACTCGACTCTTTCTACTTACGCTAAAAAAAACGTAAAGTACCTGCATATCAGAAAAGATGATCAATTAAAATATCTTGAAAGTGAAAGCCTTAAATGTATCAAGGGACTTAAAAGCATGTCCCCTAAGCATAAAGATATTTATTTACTCCATTTAAGGGCCGTGACAATTTTACATCAATATATAGTCGCCCTAGGTGTGACTCCTAGTGTTTTAACTTTGGCCAATAGTATTGCCACCTCAGTTAATCAAACCTATAAGGCCAAAGAGTCACTCCAACATATTTTAGCGACCTATCCTTATTTTTATCAAGGTATTGCCAGTAAAAGTTTGTTAACAGCTTATATATGTGCGGCCATTGCAAAAAAACTCAGATGGGAAAGTGAAACCACAAAAATGAAATTAACTATCTGCTCTTTACTGCAAGATATCACTCTCCCTGAAGAAGAAATGACTAAAATAAACTCAGGCACTTCTCCTGAGCTTAAAAAATACAGTGAAGAAGAAGTTAAGCTCTATCTTAATCATCCTATGAGCGCTTCAGAGTATGCCAAACAATTTAGCACTTATGCCGATATTGACTATATTATCGAAAATCATCACGAATTGCCCAACCGCAAAGGCTTTCCCAATAAACCTTCAAGCTCTCGTCTCACTCAGATATGTGCCGTGTTTAATACGGCCCAATATATTGCTGCTAGTATTGATGGGCAGACAATAGATAATAATTATCTTTCTAAAGTGCTAAAAACCATGAGTCGGGATTATAATCATGGCGTGTTTAAGGAAGTTTTAAATATCACCAAAAATATTCTTAAAGTTTAGTTTCTCCAAAGGCTTCAATTATTTTGCGATAAGTATGACTGCGGTATCTTTCTTGTAAACGTGTCATCATTTGTTCTTTATTAAGACTTAATTTTTTCTGGCCGTCTTTGCTTCCCAGTTGAACTAAAAGACTAGTGGCCACATCTTCAGCTATAATCATAATTTTAGATAAAGGTGAAATATCATCTTTAAAATTAACGGCAAAACCTTGTCCACTGGTCATTCCATGATGTTGGGTAATGATCATATCTGCCCCAATGGGACAACGAGGAAATGTTTTAACTAATTGGCCAGCAAGCTTTGCATGATCTACAACTGTTTGTTTATCCTCTTCACTCACTTCATCCATAAATAAAAGGTCTTCTTCTGAAACTGCATTTTTATATTTTTTATATATAGGAACTAAATAAATATCGTGAAAAAATAATGAGAAGGCCACTTTGTTTTGCTGCTCTAAACTTCCCCAAGAAATTTTTCCAATAATTTGATTAGCGATATACGTGGTTAAAACCGAATGACGATAACAATAATCGGCCTGGTTCTCTAATAATAAAGAAAGTAGACTTTTAAGCTTAGGGACATCTTTGCAAATCTTTTCAATGGAAGCAATACAAGCTTTAGAAACTTCTGCAAGCTCATCTGAAATTTCTTGGCTTTCAAAAATCTCTTGGGCGACAATCCCCATACCTTGCTGGGTAATCTCCATCCGCTCATCAGTTCTTAAATCTTCTCGATCCAACTCTCCTATCACCGCTTTAGAAGCTTTATTGATAAACCTAAGCCGCTCATCAGCATCCACGTATAGATGTTCAACTCCCTGCTCTTTATATTTTTGTAATTGCTCCTGAAGAGGAGCATCTTTTTCAATGATTTTAAAATAATCGTATTCAAAATTTTCTTTTTTCTTACGAAAAAAGACATCACAATGAGCAAGCTCTATTTGTGAAAATAAATTCAGAGGAATCGGAAAGTATTTTGGCACTCGCATACTGGCCATTTCTTTGGCCGTAACTTCCAAAATTTTTGCCATCGCTTGTAAAAGACTTCTAATATCGTATTTATTCTTCACGACTAAACAATTGGCCAATGGTGAAGTCTGATCTGAGCCTAAAATAATCAATGGAGTTTCTAACTCACTCGAATTAAAAAAATCTTCCAACTCTTTTAGCCCTTTGGTTTGAGCAAAACAAATAACAGCATCGACATTAGGACTTTGATTTAATAATTCTATCGCCGAATTAACACTGGGCTTAATAGTGACATTGGTGGCCACATACGCTCTCAGATTAACTTCGTACAAAGAATTAATGACCTCATTATCAGAAATAAGAATTGCTTGGCTCATAATTTACAACCTAAATAATTAGAATTATTTTAACATAAACTTTTCAAACTGCTTAAAAATTATTTTTTTGCATCTAAATAATCTTTTAAATATTGGACTGACATATCAAGAGCATCTCGTGCATCATCCTGATTATAGAGACTCTTAACGTGGTTATAGATCTTGCCTGACTCGGACTGAATAATATCAACCTCTACATTAAATAAATTTTCTTGTTGAAACAAAGTTATTCTTCCCACTAAAAAAGGTGAAAGACCAACTAATTCAATAAAGTGTTCTTGGGGAAAATTATTTTGTAACATCACTTATTCACCTTAAAAACGTATAGAATATAATCAACTTACTAGAGGCTTTTATCAATGACAAACAGATTTATTTTGCTAGAATATCAAGTGTTTAATTCATTTTAAATTAATACAGGGAGTTATTAACAGGGAGTTATTTAATGATTGGATCCCATAATTATTTCACGTCTTCTATTGGGAAGAAGCAAATTATGGCCCTAACAGGTTTTGGTCTGGTAGGTTTTACCCTCAGCCACCTTTTAGGGAACTTATTAATCTTTTTAGGCCCGGATGCCTTTAATTTTTATGCTTACAAATTAACCAGCAATCCATTGATTTATGTGGCGGAAGCCGGTCTATTAGGTATGTTCTTATTGCATATCTGCCTTGCAGTTATCTTAAAATTGCAAAATATGGCCGCTAGACCTCATGGCTATTATGTCAAAAATCGTACTGGACGAGGTGAAACAATTGCTTCGGCAACCATGCCGTACACAGGACTTATTTTATTAGTTTTTATTATTATCCACCTACTCAATTTTAAATTTGGATCAAATTATCCAACCACAGTAGATGGTGTTCAGATGCGTGACCTTTACCGTACCGTAGTTGAATACTTTGCTAATCCTCTTTATGTGGTGTGGTATGTTTTTGCTATGCTAGCTCTGGGGCTACACACAAGTCATGGTTTTCAATCAATGTTTCAGTCTTGGGGGATTAACCACTCAAAGTACACACCAATTATTCAAGCTGCTTCATTAGCTTATGGTGTTGTGGTTGCCTTTGGGTTCTCAGCATTAGCAATTTTTTGCCACTTTCAAAATTAGGAGATTATTATGGCCTTTAAACTCGATTCAAAAATACCAGAAGGACCCATTCAAGAAAAATGGGACAACCATAAATTTAAATGTAAACTTGTCAATCCTGCCAATAAGAGAAAATATTCCGTTATTGTCGTGGGAACAGGTTTGGCCGGAGCCTCAGCTGCTTCTTCACTGGCGGAATTAGGATATAATGTAAAATCATTTTGCATTCAAGACTCACCCCGCAGGGCCCATTCTATTGCTGCCCAAGGGGGAATTAACGCCGCCAAAAATTATCCCAACGATGGGGACTCTATATGGAGACTTTTTTACGATACAGTAAAAGGTGGAGACTACCGTGCTCGTGAAGCCAATGTTTATCGTTTAGCTCAAGTGGCCAATAATATTATTGACCAGGCCACAGCTCAAGGTGTTCCTTTTGCCAGAGACTATGGTGGATATTTGGCCAATAGATCTTTTGGAGGAGCCCAAGTCTCAAGAACTTTTTATGCAAAAGGACAAACAGGACAACAATTACTGCTTGGAGCTTATCAATCCATGATGAGACAAGTTGGAAAAAATAATATCCAGCTCTACACTCGTCGCGAAATTTTAGATATCGTCGTTATTGATGGAAGAGCACGTGGAGTTATTGTGCGAGATATCGTTACAGGAGATATTGAAAGACATGTCGCCGACTCTGTTATCCTCGCCTCAGGTGGTTATGGAAATGTTTTTTACCTCTCTACTAATGCAATGGCTTCAAACGTTGGAGCCGCTTGGAAAGCCTATAAAAAAGGGGCCGGATTTGCGAACCCTTGTTTTACTCAAATCCACCCGACTTGTATTCCAGTTTCAGGTGACCATCAGTCTAAGTTGACGCTAATGTCTGAGTCCCTACGAAATGATGGAAGAGTTTGGGTTCCTAAAGACAAAGATGATAAAAGACATCCTAATGATATTCCTGAAGATGAAAGAGATTATTATTTAGAAAGAATCTACCCTTCTTTTGGAAACTTAGTTCCAAGAGATGTGGCTTCAAGAAACGCTAAAAACCAAGTTGATGAAGGTAAAGGTGTTGGCCATACCGGAATTGCAGTTTATCTAGATTTTAGTGCCGCTATTAAAAGAGATGGTAAAGAAGTCATCGCCGCTAAATACGGTAACCTGTTTGATATGTACCAAAGAATTACCGATGAATCTCCTTATGAGCAGCCTATGAAAATCTATCCTGCTGTTCATTATACGATGGGTGGTTTGTGGGTTGATTACAATCTTGAAAGTACCATTCCAGGTCTACACGTCTTAGGGGAAGCTAATTTTTCTGATCACGGAGCTAACCGACTTGGGGCTTCGGCTTTAATGCAAGGTCTGGCCGATGGCTATTTTGTTATTCCTTATACCCTTGGCCATTATTTTGGAACTAATGATATTACAAAAGTCGATACGACTCATCCTGAGTTTCAAAAATGTGAAGATGAAGCGAAGGCTAAACTCAATAAATTCTTAGAAATTAATGGAACCAGAACAAGTGATGACTTTCATAAGGCCCTAGGAAAAATCATGTGGGAATATGTGGGAATGGCCAGAAATGAAGCCGGACTTAAAACGGCCATTTCAGAAATTCAAAAGTTGAGAAAGGAATTTTGGCAAGATCTCAAAGTGACGGGCACTAATGAAGGAGTCAATACTGAACTTGAAAAAGCTGGTCGAGTGGCAGACTTTTTAGAACTTGGTGAACTCATGGCCAGAGATGCTCTTGAGCGTCCAGAGTCATGTGGTGGCCATTTTAGAGAAGAGTCTCAAACTGAGGAAAACGAAGCCAAACGTGATGATGAAAACTATGCGCACTCAGCGGTCTGGGAGTTCACAGGTCTTGACCAAACTCCAAATCGTCACAAAGAAGAGCTGACGTTTGAAAATGTTCCTTTAACCCAAAGATCTTATAAGTAAGGAGTAAACCATGAGTGATAATGGTCAAAATATAACTGTACATTTAAAAATTTGGAGACAAAAAAATCGTAAAGACGATGGAAGGTTTGAGGATTATACCTTAAATGATGTCTCTCAAGACATGTCGTTTTTAGAGATGTTAGATGTCCTTAATAATAAACTCGTCAGAGATGGAAAAGATCCAGTGGCCTTTGACCACGACTGTAGAGAAGGAATTTGTGGAATGTGTTCATTAATGATTAATGGACAGGCCCATGGACCTATGAGGGCCACAACGACTTGTCAGCTGCATATGCGATCTTTTAATGACAATGAAACCATTGTTATTGAACCATGGCGCGCTCAAGCTTTTCCAGTCATTAAAGATCTTATGACCGATAGATCTTCATTTGACAAAATTATCTCTTCCGGTGGTTTTGTTTCGGTTAATGTTGGAAATGCTCAAGATGCAAACACTCTTCCTATTAAGAAAGAAAATGCTGACTTGGCCATGGATGCAGCAGCTTGTATTGGATGTGGAGCTTGTGTTGCAAGCTGCCCTAATGCCAGTGCGATGCTTTTTGCTTCAGCTAAAATCTCTCAACTAGCTTTACTTCCTCAAGGACAAGTCGAAGCCAAAGAAAGAGCAGCTGAAATGGTTAAAACCATGGACGAAGAAGGTTTTGGAAACTGTACAAATCACGCTGAATGTGAAGCCAGTTGCCCTAAAGAAATTAACCTTTCTAATATTGCTCGTATGAATCGAGAATTTTTTAAATCAAAACTTACTTCGAAATAAAAAAAAGGGCCATTAGGCCCTTTTTTTTTATTCTCTTATTTTACATTTGATATAAGGATCATCGTAGCGAGGATGAAAAACTTGTCCATTCGTATCATACCCTCTTTGACATTCATTTAAATAATAGGTTTCGTAAGTTTTTCCTAAACTTTTTTTACTCAAGCATGTTTTATACTCAGTATTTCTAAAATTACGCCAGCGTCCCTCAATATGAGTTTCATAATGACAATTAAAATCGATCTCTGTTGGATAAGACTTTGGAAGCGATTTCTTATTTAAACATTCAATATAGATTTGTCCGTTAAGCCTGGTTTTACGCAGTCCTTCAGCATAATGATGACCACAAACTTGAGAAAATATTTTTTTAGGCAAAGCCGACACTTCACCCGCAGCCAAAACGAGTAAAATTATTAATAAAGCCTTCATTTTTAACCTCTAACTAAAATTCGCGCGGAATATAGCCTTATTTCTTGTTATTTTCAACGCTTAGTGTAAGTATTACATACCTTTTTTATCACTATTTTCTTAGCTAAATCCCCTCGAAACTGCTAAGTTCTTGGCATGAAAATTTTCTCTCAAACCACTCATAGTTTTGTTCTTAAGTTGGAAAAATTTCTCAAAGAAATCATAACCCAAGAAGTTGGACTTAAAGTGCGAAGATCCCGTTTTGAATACCAAGCTCACAGTTATCCACTTCATGTTGTCTGCTTTATCTCTAAAAGTTCCCTTGGTTTTTTTGATCCCCATTCTTATCAGATTGGCTTAAATTATCAACTCATGCTTAAGGCAAAAGACAAAGTGCTAAAAGATATTCTTAGACATGAATTTGCCCATTATTTATGTTTTATCGAACAGGCCGATGATCAAAGGCCACATGGGCCTTATTTTCAAGAAGTTTGTAAGCGTTACAATTGGGAAGCTTGTGTTTCGAAGGCCAGTCTTGATATCGAATTGGCCAATCATTATGAAGGGCATCTGGCCAATGAAAAAATTCTCACAAAGATTAAGGCCCTCTTAAGTCTGGCCCAAAGTGATAATATTCATGAAGCTCAATTGGCCACGCTTAAAGCCAATCAATTATTACTGAAATACAATCTAGAAAATCTAGATAAAAACATTCATGAAACATATATTTATACGGATCGGGTTTTAAGTGCCAAAAGAAAAAATGCCAAAATAAATGCCATTTACGATATTCTAAAACATTTTTTAGTTCGTCCCGTTTTAGTCTACGGCCATAAAAAAGTTTTTTTAGAAGTTTGTGGAAGTAAAGAAAATATTGAACTTGCTTTTTATATTGCAGATTTTTTAGATCAAGAGTTAGAAAGACTTTGGAACCAACAAAGTCAGCTCAAAGGCCTTGCGGCTAAGAATTCTTTTTTCTATGGAGTGGCCAAAGGCTTTGAAGAAAAAATGCAAACGACACAAAAAGACTTTTCTGTTTCAGAAAAGAAGGCATTAATTCGACTTAAAGATGATCTAGACCAAAAACTCAACCTTGTTTATCGCAGACTCTCAAGTACGAGTGGTCATGGGAGTTTTCAAGCAGATGCCTACTCAAAAGGCAAAAAAACTGGTAAAAACTTAACGATAAATTCAGCGCTGAAAAACCAAAGTAAAGCAAAATTTTTAACTTGGAGTTAAAATGAAAACAGAAATTCGACACTCACTGCTCTTAGGATCATTTTTATTATTTTTAGCTGTAGGTATAGGTGCTTTTGGCGCCCATGGCCTCCAAAATATTGTGACTGAAAAATACCTCAAGACCTACTCCACAGGTGTCACCTATCAATTCTATCACGCTTTTGCTTTGATAATTCTAGGCTTATTAGCTAAAAGTTTTGACTCGCTTAAAATCAAACCTGTTTTATATGCATTTGGAGTTGGAATTCTTTTATTTAGTTTTAATTGCTATTTTTATGCTCTTACTCAAATAAAAATCTTTGCCATGATAGTTCCCTTAGGCGGACTTTTATTTTTAGTGGGATGGCTTACACTTTTTATTCAACTTTATAGGAAAATCAAATGAAAGTATTCTCTCTTCTTTTTTTACTTTTTGTGGGATGTACGCAAAAATATCAAACTTATCATATTATTGATAAACATAATTTTGATAAAGATAATCCCCAAACACNCATTACAAAAAAATTAAAACTCTCTGCCAAAAAAGAAAAAACAAGTTTTTGTGCAGGCCAATTCTTTTTTAGCAGCAACGCTAAACAAAAAACAGATCGCTATCTTCAAAATATGGTCAGAACCATGTGCTCTGATTCACAATATATTAGCAATTCCAAACTAACAGAAACATGGTGGACAACACTTATTTATTCGCGTTCATGTGTCGAATTAGAAGGCTATTGTCCTAGACCAGACTAGCGACAAATTTTTGGCATAGTTTTCGGAGCGATAAACTTTTTTTGAGCAAAATCAAAAACATGCATAATATTCCAATCAAAACACTTTATCGCTTTTTCTTTTAAGCTGACGTCATTCTCTGCTACAGAGTAAGGGACATCTTCTGTTCTGATTAAACAAGTTGAAAACTCCAAGGCCACATTCTTGGCATACTCTGTGTCAGTTTCAGGGTAAGCAGAGTAACTAGCCGCAGTCGGAGCATCTGTAACATACAATTGGGGAAACTCGGGTTTTTGTCTATAATAGTATTCAAACTCTTTTTCATCAGTTGAGTTTGGTCCCGGTTGCCAACGGTAAAGATCATGTCTTAAGTAATTAGCTGATGTGGCATAAACAGGATCTTTATCAATAGAGTCAATCACCCAATGCGGATGACGAAATTTCATTTTTCGGCCAAATAAATCTCGATTAACATTTAAATAATTTTCTACTTGATTCTTCTTTTTAGAAGAAGAAAAAATACAACCTTTAATATATTGAACAATCACATAGTCTTCTAACTCTTCTATACTTTCTGTTTGGTAAATGGCCTTCATTCGCTTAGAAAGCATATAACCTTTATCATCAAAGCTAAGTTTTATTTGTTCTAATTGTAAATTAAAATGAACCTTTTGTTTTGGATCAAAAGCAGTGAACTCTTCTAGAGGATAAGATTCAATGACTTTTGCTGATGCAGTTAAAGACAAAGAAAAAAAAGCGAGACAGCAAAAAACTTTCATGGCGATTTTATAACATAGAAATCATTTCAAACAAGACAAAGGGATGATTTATGAACTATCTACACGGGGACTTAAACGTTTTGTTTATTAGGGCCATGAATCCATTTATGTTGCTGACCAATCACTCTAAAAGGAGAACCATACGCTTCATTAAAGTTGATCACCTCAATAAATCGCTCTTTAGGAAATTCTTCACCTGGCTCATAACAAGGAGTTAAAACCCAAGGAGTAGTTAAAGAGTATTCATGCTTTTGTTGAAGACTCATATATGTATCATAAGTGAACTCAAAATCTTTTTTATCTGCAATAACAGACTTAATTTGTGCCTTGCTAGCATATTGGACAAAAACTTTTTCCAAGAGTTTTATATTTGTCTTAACTCCCGTAGAAGGTGTTTTAAAGTCAAAACTTATAAAATCAATGGAATCAAAAAGTGAGTCAAGCACACGAGTTCCAGCAGCTTCTAAATTAATATAATAGCCTCGCTTTTTAAGCTCCATGGCCAAAGCTTCTACCTGAGGGGCATGTTTTGGATGCAGCGGATCCCCTCCAGTAATTGAAACCCTTTTAATGCGATAAGGATATTTTCCTGCCTGTGTTTCCACTTCATTCAAGACTTGCTCCAAAGATAAACCAGCAGCATCAAAGTCCCAAGTTTCCTTAGAATCACAATTTAAACAACCAATGCTACAGCCTTGAAAACGCACAAAAATCTGGGGAGTCCCAATATGAATCCCTTCTCCTTCTGTGGCCATATAAATAGAATTTACTACTAACTGTGTCATTTCTTCCTTCACAAAGTGTGGTTTTATAACATAATTTAACTGGTTATTGAATACTTATAGAGCTATTTTTGAAGATTTTTCAAGCAAGAGAACACTAAAGACTGACTATTTTACAATCTGATAGCATTTTTGGCACAATAAACCTATCTTGTGGAGATTAAGGAGAATTTCATGCGAATAGGACTAAGCCAAATACTGCTCATATTATTAATGACCAGTTGTATAGAGCCCCCTAGTAATTCAAGAAGTGAAAAGAATGACAATCCCAGACAGGATCAAAGAAATGGGCAAACTTGTTCAAATTGCCAAATCCTCTTAGAAAATCTTCCTGATCAAACCTACCGCAAAAAAGGGTTTAAAAAACTCAGTTATTTAGAAATGCAAAAGGCTTTGCAAAAAAATAAAAGGCCAGAAGACTTTTATTTTATCCCCAACCCTACAGTCAATAATGAAAGACAAATCGGACAAAGTGCCAAGGATTACCAAGACTGCGGACACCTAGATCAATTGGCCAGTATTCAGGCCAGGGCCAATCATTGTTTTAATGTCAATGATTCTTCTTCGTTTTGGAGTGGACAAGACAATGGAATTTCAGGTGAAGCTGACTGGAAACTCATTTATTCTCATCAAGAAACAGGCGTTCTGCTGTGGCAAAATACCCGTACCCATCTGCTTTGGTCTCATATCGTCAAAAACACAGACTGGGAAGAGGCCAGTGGTTTTAATACTGAAGATGAAGCTTCTATTTGCCAAAGCTTAAAATTATATACCGCTGATCAGGTCCTATGGAAACTCCCCAATAGAAATGAATTTTTAATGGCCGACATCAGTGGAGCCCGCTTTGTGCTTAATGATACTCGTCAATATTTTTGGACCGCTTCTTCACTGGAGAATGAAGATAAGGCCTGGGCAATTGAGCAAAGCACTGGTATTCTCAAAGCCGTAGATAAAACGATGCCCTTAGAAGTTCGCTGTCTTGGTGTCGTCAAAAAATAAATGAGGTGATATGAACGAAGATTCGCGCAGGGAAGCCGAGATAAAAAGAACACTAGAGAAAATTAACTCCATTGAAAACATGGTCGATCGGCCAATGTATAACACCAAAAAAGAAGAAGTCTTTAAACTAGAAATAAAAATCGATAATAAAATAGAGCACGGAAAATTTATTCCAAGTAAAATCTATCCCGGCCTTTGGTATGCCAGTGAGCAAACCTATCGGGCGATGAAAAAAGACCTTTTTGCTTTGGGAGACTCTTTAGATGAAATTGCTGATCCCTATACATGCCATAGTTGCAAAAGCAATTTAGATAAACAGTTTTGGCGTTTTTGCCCTCATTGTGGCTCTGCCTTTTTGGAGGAATAAATGATTATTACCCAAAAATATAATAGCGTAAATCAAATTGATCCTGAATTCATTCCTTCAATTGAGGAACTGCTTTCAGATACAATCCCTCATTTTGAAACCTTAAAGAATATTGAAAAAAACTCTCCAGATGACTTACAATTTATTTATTATTTATTTTTTGGTGAATCAACCAATGCCCCCATTGGCTTTGCCCGACTTGAATTAAAAAATGAAAAACTCATCAAGCAAGGTTTTATCAAGAGAGTCCTTAAAAAAGACCCGATTAAAGAATATTATCAAAAATCTGTAAGATGGCAGATTCCTGGCCGTTTAAAAGAAGGGATTGTCTTTAATCCACGTTATTTAAATCATGCCAGTGAAAAGGCTTTGGCCGTTTTAGAAGAAATTTTTAAGCGAGAAGATATCCTCTCCCAAGAAATTACATTTTCACAAACCTATCAAAAAATATTCGAATATTCTCAATCAAAAACAACACATAGTCTTTACGTCCCCGACTGTTTAATTAAAACTCATAATAGTTATGCTGATTTTTTTCAAAGCATTGATCACGAAATTCAAGGAGAAATTAAAAACTGTTGGAAGACGATTGCCCACGAACTCAAAATTGGCGAATATAAAAGATTAAAATCAGCCTTTGAATACAAAACTAAAGGCAAAGAACAATATAAAACTCTTAAAGAAACTCTAGCAAAAAAATACTATGCTCTAGATAATGATCAAGCCTGTTTTTTAACCTTAGAGAATGACCAAGAAGTTCAGCTGCTCATTATTTATCTAGCAGGACATCATCACAATGCTTTTTATGATATCGCCTATATTCATGAAGATGTGAACCCCATTCTTATTCATCAATTGGCCTTAATGCAATTCTACCAAGCTCCTGCTCAAAGACTTCATTTTATGGGAGAAGGAGAAGATGAACGCCTCTATGAGTTAGGTTTCACCCAAAGAGAACAATTATCTTTATCCTTAAATAAAGGCCAACAATGATTCAATATAATCTTTTACATAAAATCATTACCTCCTTTTATGACAAAGCGAAAAAAGATATTCTCATTGGCTATCATTTTCGAATCATAGAAGATTTTGATCCTCATATCGTCCGCATTACGGATTTTTGGAATCTCCAGCTTAACGGCCAAATTCAAGACAAATCTCATCTTCCTTTCAAACTACTGGAAGTGCATAAAGAATTAAAAATTAATAAAGGAGAAGTTTTTCGCTGGGTAAAACTCTTTCAAGAAAATCTTGAACACTATGAAGCCAATAATGAAATCACACTTTATCAAAAAGAAATATGGCTACAAAAAGTTGGGCTTTTTCGGGATAAGCTTTTAAGGTTTCTTAATTTCTGAAGCCTTTTTCGCTTCTAAATATTTTGTAACAAAACGCTCTAAGATAGGTTCTCCAGCGACTTCATCTAATACCCAATTTCTGGCCACGTAACCTCTAATCCGCTTGCCCGCTTCTAGCGCATCAAGTTGGTTTTCATAAAAAAGCGCCTTCATTGGAATTTTTTTAACGATCACTTTTAGGCCATAACGACAGGGAGGAGTATAATCTGAGCAATGAACAACAGTTTCGGAAATACTAGCAGGAATAACTAGCTCTAGATCAGGATCCCCCTTTCTTGCCATTTCCAAAAACTTTTTATTACCAAAGTTAGGCTTTCGCTCATCCGAAGAGCAACTGATAAAAAGAAAAATAAAGAGAAAAGATAAGTATTTCATCATAAAATTATAACATGCCCATTTAAAGCAAGACAAGTTTAGAACTTACTACGCTTTGTTACTTTAACTCTTTTTGTTTTTATTGGTTTTTTCTTTTTATGGGAACGTACAGACTTCATATCCTTGTCTATCAAAGCCACATCAAGACCAGACTGCTCTTTAATCGCTTTATTAATAAAGCTTATAATTTTTGAGTCATAACCCGTCACAAGATTATAAACCATACCGGCTCGTCCGGCCCTGGCCGTTCTTCCACAACGATGTAAATAATAGATAGGAGTTTTAGGCAGTCCATAATTAAAAACCCAAGCGATATCATCAATATCAATCCCCCTGGCCGCAACATCAGTGGCCAAAAGCACTTGAGCTTTTTTATCCACGAAAGATTTATGAGCTGCTAAACGCTCTTTTTGAGAAAGTCCACCGTGAAGAACACGATATTTAAGTTTAGGCATATGTTGTTTTAAATAAGTATCAACTTCTTCAACTTGATTTTTTTGATTAATAAAAACAATACCTCGTCCTTTAGCCGTTTTTTCTAAAAATAATTGAAGCATTTTCATTTTTTCGGCCACCGTAACAAAGATATTAAATGTTTCTACCTTCTTTTGAACTTGATGGGCCGAGCTTAAAAGAACTTTTTCTAATTTTTTCTTTTTAAACTTTTCATTTAAAAATTCTTCGACTTCTATGGGCATGGTTGCACTAAAAAAATGAATATCAGTTTGATCGTACTCAACAAAGTTGATTAAAGCTTCAATATCTTTTTTAAAACCCATATCAAAGAGTTGATCGGCTTCGTCAAAAACGAGATATTTTAACTGGGCAAAGGAAACATCCCCTTTTTTTAAAGAACGGGCAAGCTTAGAAGGTGTGGCCACCAAGATCTCATAACTTTGTTCTTTTAAACTTGCTGCAGTTTTGGGAGTTCCAACTAAAGTTCTGACCCGCAATTTTACATGATGAGAAATTTGCTTAAAGACTTGATGAATTTGAACTGCCAATTCTTTCGTAGGAGAAATAATCACAGCAAAAGGTTTAGAACGTCTGCGCGATAAGCCTTCTTCATCCTCAATTTGTTTAATAAGTTCACTTATGGGGAGAGCATAACCTAAAGTTTTCCCAGTTCCCGTTTGAGAAATACAAACACTGGATTGGCCTTGCAAAATTTTCGGAATAACCTTTTGCTGAACCTGAGTTGGTTTTTTAATTCCTTGTTCGCTATAAAAAGGATTAAAATCCTCGTCTATTCCCATTTCTTCAAATTGATTCATTTTTTTTCTCGCATTCCTTGAATGATTAGCTCTGTCTTTGTAGTCTTTTTAGACACTTATGTAAAGCTGATTTGAAGATATTACTCAAGGTAAGTATTGTATTTTATTGAATTATTTTTCAATTTGCTTAAAATAGATAGGGTATTTGGGAATACGTAATTAATCAAAGGATTGGAAAATGAAAAAATTATTATTGGCAGGATGCCTTCTTGCTTCTGTATCAACTTATGCTGTTACAATTGATGTCGCTTCCCCAAGCTGTGGATCTTTATCAACAGCACAATGTAATGCTCTAACAACTGAATTAAAAAGTGTCGTAAATGAAGACCTTCCAGATGTTTCCATTGATAAGTATGCAGTAGGTATCGCTAATGCCAACGGCTTTGCTTATAAAGGAATGGGCTCGGATTACTCAGATATTTTTAGTTATTTTATGGTGAGAACTGCTGGTGGTTTAGCTGTTCAAGGTGATTTGGATGACGCCGAAAGTGCTGAAGGAATTGGTATCGGTGCAGCTTTCACTGCAGGTTTAAACTTAGATCTTCTCCCAGTAGATAAGGTCGGTCCAGTAGATCTTTCTAAACTTGACGTTTTTGTCTCTTTTATGAGTTATAATGTTGATCAAGACTTAGATGAGTCTAAAGCTGAAGGTGATATCAGCTCTTTAGGTGTCATGGCCAGATATCGTATTTTAGATGGAATTGATTTTATCCCAGGTAGTCTTTTAAGTTGGGGGGGCGTTTTTCTTCATACAGGTTTTCAACGCTCATCTTTTGAATTAGACCTTACACAAAGTTTTAATGATGAAACAATTAATGTCAGCGGTGGAGCAAGCGCTAATCTTTCAAATGCGAGTGCTAAGTTCAACCTTGAATCAACGACAACAACTATTCCCGTTGAAGTTTCTACTTATTTAAGAGCAGGTTATATTTTTACTCTTTTTGGAGGGGCAGGTTTCGACTTAGTTACTGGTTCTACAGATGCTTCACTTGATGCCTCAGGTTCTGTTAGTGGTACAGGCGGTTACTCTACTACAATCTCTGCCAATGAAAGTGACTCAGGTGATGCAGACCCGACTAACTTACGTGCTTTTGGAGGGCTTCAGTTTAATATCCCATTTGTTAGATTAGCGCTTCAACTCAATAAAGGTTTAGGAAATGACCTTTTTGGGGTTAATTTTGGAGCAAAAATTCTTTGGTAAAAGCAGTTACATAATACAATCACTAAAGGCCATCATTTTTGATGGCCTTTTTTTTTGCGATAAATTTTTGGATGTAAAAAACCCTGCGTCCCAAAAATGGCTTTACGAGTTAGTCGTGCCAGATAATAAGCTGAAGTATAGGCCACAGGGGCTTTTTTAGCGTATAAAACAGCATGCCCTTCTTGTAGTAATTTTAAATTCAGATTTTCTTTTAGATAAAAAACTTCGCCCAGTATTCGCCCATAATATCCACGTTTACGATAACGAACCTCAACCCATTTCTTTTCAATTAAGTTTTTCAAGTATTGAGTACTGCTACGTCCAATTGGTTTCCCATCAAAAGAGAGTTGATCTTTTTCTGGTGCATCTATATAGATTAAACGTATTTTTTCACCGCGAACAATAAGAGTATCCCCATCTAAGACCTTTTCACAATATCCGCTAAAAGATTTTGAAAAGGTTATCGCCTGTCCAAACCATAAAAAAAGAGGACAAAGACATAAAAAGATTACTAAATGCTTTTTTCTGACTTTCATACTTAGCCTAACTTAGTTATAACCTTGAGATGAAATGCAATTAGGCAGCGCCAAAAAAAGTAGTAAGTTATGGATATTAGAGAAGCGATAAAAGCTAATTTTAAATATAAAGTCATTCATAAAGACAAAAATAGTAATGCAAGGGCCGGTGTGATCATCACCCCTCATGGAGAAATTCCTACCCCGGTTTTTATGCCTGTTGGAACTCATGGTGCTATTAAGGCCCTCCAGCCGAATCAATTAACAGATTTAAATATCCCCATTATCCTTTCTAATACCTATCATCTCCATCTTACTCCCGGCTCAGAGCTTATAAAAAAAGCTGGTGGGCTTCATAAATTTATGGCCTGGGATAGGCCAATTTTAACTGATTCTGGTGGTTTTCAAGTTTTTTCACTCCAAGGTAACTCTATCACAGAAGAAGGTTCTAAATTTAAAGGCCCTAAAGGCCAAGATATTTTACTTACTCCGGAGACCTCTATTGGAATTCAACAAAACTTAGGCTCAGATATCATGATGGCCTTTGATGAGTGTATTCCCTACCCAGCAAAAAAACCCTATGTTCAAAAGAGTATTGCAAGGACTCACCGCTGGCTCGATCGTTGTATTCAAAGCTGGGATAATCCTAACCAGGCCCTTTTTGGAATTATTCAAGGTTCAACTTATGACGAATTTAGAGATGAATGTCTGGAAGAAGTCGTAAAAAGAGATTTACCCGGTTATGCTATCGGAGGAGTCAGTGTCGGTGAAGGCCCTGAGCTGATGCGAAAAATTGTCAGCTACACTGGCCCTAAAATGCCGGAAGATAAGCCTCGTTATGTTATGGGAGTTGGAATGCCCGAAGATCTTCTGATGATTTGGGAGCATGGAATTGATATGTCAGACTGTATTATTCCAACAAAATTTGCCAGAGGGGGAACACTTTTTTCTAATCGAGGAAAAATTCGTATTACCCATAAAAATTATCGCCGAGACTTTTTTCCAATTGAGCCCAATCTTGATGATTATGTAAACAAAAACTTTTCTCGGGCCTATATCAAACATCTTTTTGACTCTAATGAAATCTTGGGACAAATTTTGGCAACGGCCCATAATATTGCGTTTTATAAATCTTTGGCAGATAGAGCGAGAACTGCCATACTTGAAGATAGATTTTTAGAATTTAAAGAAGAATTTTTAAAAGGATATCTCAAAGATGATGGCAATAAAGCAAAGAAGAAAAAACGTTAATTTACAAACGCTAATCTTATTTCCCCTCATTTTCATTTCGTGTGCAAAAATACAAATCAACACACCAAGCTCCAGATTTATCACTTCAGAGGCACAAGGAAAAACTCTTAGTGGAAGTGTAAGATTAGAAATGCAATCGGGGACTGAGGGAACACTTGATTTTCAAAACGAAAAAACAGATAACCCCTTAGAACTGAGAAATAATGTTACAAACTTAGGTCTCTCCTTAGATCTTGGGCTCACACAAAAAATAGACTTCTTTTTAAAAGGAAATAGCCTCGCTCCGGCCACTTATAATCTCAAGTATCAAATTTTAGGCCCTTCTCGTAAAGAAGCAACTAAAGGCAGTCATTCAATGGCCATAAGCTTGGGTTATGGCCAAGAGTATAATACTGAATTAAACCAAGATGATAGTATTTTTAATGACTCAAATGATAATATAACAGCAGAAGTTGAACAGTCTTTATTAGAAGCTTCCCTAATTTATGGCCATCGTACCCACGAAGATGTTCTTGTTTACACTTCTGTACAAGCTTTAAAGCACGACATTAATTTTGAATTTGAAAGTAGCAATTCACTCAATGGAAAAAAACTCACTCTTAACTCGTGGGTCTATGGATTATCATTAGGGGCCATTCGGTATTATAAGAAATTTTATCTCAACTTAGAAATAAGTGCTCAAAATACCAACTGGACCCATAATGATGCGATAACTTATGCTTTTGTAAACTTAGCTTTAGGCTATAAATGGGATTAGTCTCGAACTGAGTACTTTCCCCCACCTGTAAAAATGAGGACAAGATACATTAAAGCATAAAGCAGAGCTTTTTCTTTAATATTCCATGGGTCGTTAGCATGCACAACAAAGGCTGCAACCAACATCGTAAATAAAGCTGGAAGGGCAAACCACCGCGTTTTAATCCCCAAAATGATCATCAAAGAACAAATAACTTCGGAAAATACTGCTCCTGCCATTGAGACCGGAGAGCTAATCCCCAAAGGATCGGGAAAGACATCCATTTTATCAGAAAAGCTTAACAGTTTACCCAAACCATGAGGAAAAATCATCATAAGTGACACTCCTACTCTTAAAACTAAGATTCCAAGATCCTTTTGGGCCGTTGTAAAAAATGACATAAGAACTCCTTATTTTTCTGATTCAATTGCCAGTGAAATTATTTTTAATAGTTTTTCTAAATCTTTATAATGAATATTATGAAACAATGAAATTCTTAATTGATTGCGATTAAGTTTACGATAACCTTCAATATCTATTGCTACCTCTAAAGATCTTAATCGCTCACATAAATCTCCAACCGAGTATTTACTCTCAACATCAATTGTTGCCACACTTTGAGATCGAAATTCCTTTTGTTTTACAAAAAAATCTAAATAGGATTTTGACTCGACCCACTTTGTGATTAAATTCAACTTCTCTTTCGCTTGACGAATGACTTCAGCTTCTCCAAGTTGATTCATAAGCTTAATTTGTTCATTAACCAAAAACAATGAACTAATTGCCGGAGTATTGTAAGTTTGATTTTTCAAAGAATTCTCAATCGCATTTTTCCAGCTCATGACTTCTGGACGATAGGTTTCTCTTTGTTCAAGTTCTTTTGCTCGGGCCAAAGCCTTAGGAGACATAATCGCAAAATAAAAGCCCCCTTCTCCCGCAAAAACTTTTTGAGGTGAAAAAAAGTATAAATCGACCTTGTTAAAATCAACTTTGATTTGTCCAGCTCCACTTGTCGCATCGACTGCCAGCAATGTTTGAGCTCCCACGTCGGGAAGCTCTGTTAGCTGAACTCCTGTAGAAGTTTCATTTAAAGTACAACAAATCATATCAACATCAGCACTAGCTTGAGGATGAACTCCATGGCCATAATCGACTTCAACTTTTGTAACATCTAACCAAGGAACTAACTTATGAGCTTTATACCATTTTGAAGAAAACTCCCCTAGCACATAATGCAAAGACTTTTTTTTAACCAATCCAAGTCCTATCATATCAAAAAGAAAAGTCGCTCCCCCGTTTCCCATAATAACTTCATACCCAGCAGGAAGATCAAAGTATTGCTTTAAGCCTTCTTGGATCTGCTGACAAAGTTTACGCACGGCCGGTTTTCGATGACTCGTTCCTACTATTTTTTGTGCTTGTTCTAATAAAGCACTTATATGTGAATTGGGAATAAGTGAAGGGCCAACTCCAAAACGTTGATCACTTGGCCTTAGTTCCTGGGGAACATTAAAATTCTCAAACATAATCTACCTCTCAACCTCATTATTCTACTGCACAGATCAAAAAAAGTAAGGTCTATTTTTGATAAACAACAAAAACTTAATTATGATCATTATATGAAAAACATAATCTGGCCTTTCATAATGCTAAGCATAAGCTTATCAAGCTCTGCCTTTGAACTCGAAAAAATCAGCAAACTCAATTTACAAGTTGGAACTTGGTTAGAAAATTATCAACAAGTCCGTGCCCGTGACAATGATGCTGTTAACGGTTTTGAACTGAGACCTTATCTTGGGCTAGGTGCAAAGTATCAACTGCAACAGAAGATGGCGATCATCCCTGAAGCAGGTTGGGTTCTTCCTCAAAATAAAGAAGCGGTTACAAAAAATATTTTTTTTCTAAGAGCTGACTTTAATTACGCTGTAAAAAAATGGCTTGATCTGAAAATAGGTTCAAGTTTTATGATGCAGTCCTATTCAGCTGAAGGAGGAGAAGACCGTCTCAGAAATGGCGATGAGACAGAAGTCTATTATATTCCCCCAGAGCGAAGAACTGCTTATAACCAAACCTTAGACTTAGGTGCTGAGTTTATTCATAAAAATATGGGGCTAAGATTTCAAACTCATATCTATGCATGGAATGAAAGTGATGAAAGAATGTATAGTTATTCTTTATCTTACTTATACGGTTTTGGGCCACAGGAGCTCTTTAAATGAAATTTCTTCTTATTTGTTTATTTCTTTATCCCCTAAGCGTCTATTCTTTTCGTTTAAATACTAATACTGCTGCCGCTTTTGGCGATAAAAATATTAAAATCTATGTAACCTCCAACAGCACTTGTTCCGAGGCAGGTATCTCCAAAGAAGATCTGCTTGATCTTGCCGTTAAAGGGGCCAGAGATTTTTGGAATAAAGTTCCGACCTCAAATATTAATATTGAAAGAGGTGGCATCTTGCAGACATCAAATAATCTTTTTCTTACTGGTGCTCTTTGTGCATCCGACTCTCAAACCAGCTGCCCTGAAGCCACTTCTGTACCTACTTCAATTGATGATATTGTTATTGCTTGTAATAACAACACAACAGATAATTTTAAAAGCAGTTCTTATTTGGCCTTAAGTGCACCAGTTAGAGTCTCCAATCAAACCATTAAAGGAAGTATTGTTTTGATCAACGACTCAACTAATACCAGCTTTGATACTCTCTCTTACAATGAAAGACTAAGTGTTTTGGCCCATGAGATCGGTCACGCCGTAGGTATTGGCCACTCGAATAAAAATGAAGCTCTTATGTATTATGCAAATTCTGATAAATTATCTAAACTCTCCCAAGATGATATCGATGCAATTACCTACCTTTATCCAAACCGGCTCGACGGATGTGGTGGTTTTTTTGGAGGGACAATTGGAAAAGATGGCGATCCACCGATTAAACAAAATTTGCTTATGAGTCTTTTATTAGGTACTTTTTTGGGTTGGATTTTGCTAATTTTTACTAAATTTTTTACAGCACTAACGCGAAGTTCTAGACTTTTTGTCCTTAAAAAAGTAAATAGCTAGCATGGATATTAAACACAAAGAAGCGAAAAAGCCTTACCTTTATTTTTTAATAGGTTTAGCCGTTATGGCCGTAAATCTCGTGCTTATTTCATTTATTGCAAGTTAATAAAAACTTGTTCCGCGCTCCTTACAAATAGCTTCATACTCCTTTAGCCATTGCATTTCTTGCTGATTTAAAAGACTTTGCTCAATTAAAAGAGGATCAAAACCAATATAAACAAGAGGTTCAAAAGTTAAAAAGCCAGCATATTTTGGATGTTCAACCACTAAACCAATATTTTCAATTCTCACTCCCCCAAAACCAGGTAAGTAAATTCCAGGCTCAATTGAAATAACATGTCCGGCCCTAATAGGATAATTTGTCCTAGGACTTATTCCTGTGCCTCCTTCATGAACGTGAATTCCCACACCATGCCCAGTTCCATGAGCAAAATCATAACCAGCTTGAAAGAGAGGTTGTCTACAAACTGCGTCTAAAGCATTCCCTTTGGTTTCTGGACGAAAGACTGCATTTTGTAAGGCCAAAGTTCCTTTAAGCACTAAGGTATAAATTTCTTTTTGCTTAGCTGAACCTTCGCTTTGTCCGGCCATAAAAGTTCTCGTCGTATCCGTAGCAAACCCAGATTCAAAATATCCCCCAGAGTCTAGTAAGACCATGCTTTGTTCATTTAAATACAAGTCTGGCTTGGGATCACTATAATGAATCAAAGAACCATTAGCATCAGCTCCCGCAATGGTATTAAAACTCTGCTCTAATGCCCCTTGCTGCTGATACATTTTAGATGTCATCTCATATACATCATATTCAGAAACTTTATGACCTTGAGAAATTTGATCCTTTACCCAACTCAGAGTATTAAAAATGGCCTTATCAGCTCGTTTAAAAGACTCTTTGATCGCCTTTATTTCAGTACTGTCTTTTATCGCTTGATATTCAACCAGCCCTCCTTTTTTTTCAACAAGAATATCTTCACTAAAAACTGACTTTAACATCAGATAATCTTGGGAATTGAGCATGGACTTATCAATAAAGATTCTAGAGAGATTGTACTTTTGTTTAAGCTCATTTAATTTTTCTTTAATATGTGAAGAATTAATATTGATAAACTCCACACAAGGATCAGAACACTCAACTTCAACTGACTCATCGATAAAAACATAAACTTTATCAAACGTGGCAAAACCTCGTCCTAAGAATGAACTTAAATTAGGTAAATGATATCCCCGACAATTTGTCAGCCAAGCTAAACTATCGATCGCAGTAATATAATAAGCATCTTGTTCATCTTTGATAACCCTTTTGAGTTTCTCACTGGTATCTGCTCCTCGAAGATTTCTGGCCAAATGCTTAATTTTTGCCAATGGAGGCATTTTTTTAAAATCAATAATTTCTTCTAACTCTTGATTTAAGTATGCCTTAACCTCAAAGTTCTCATTTAAATACTCATAAAAAGCAAGAGAAGTTCGATCCGCCTCAATCGCAATATTCTTAGGGGCCAAACTCGCCAAATCTTCTTTTAAACAAGCTATATTCGACTTATCAGATGGAACTTTTACAACATCAACCAGATCGTGATCACATTCAACATCAGCTTGTTCATGGTAACGGCCATCAACATAGAGTTTCACTTTTCCTTTTTGGGGAAATAAAACTTCGGCAACAGACCCAGAAAACTGAGTGAGATAAAAGCGATGACAATTTTCCATCGGGACATATTCATTCAAAAAAGGATCGGAGCTAGAAATATAAAAAGCCTCTACACCTTCTTTTTGCATAAAGTCTTGTAAGCTTTTAATATTTTCCGCTACCTGCTTTTGATCTAGTGTAAATTTTGAACTCATAAATAACTCCCAGCTGATTAAATCTTGCAGCATAATACATAAAAATTCGACAAATTAAAAGTTACGAGATAACTTTATGAGATTTGTAACACATGTTGTCTAAGGATAGTTTATATGAAATACGAACCAGTTTATTATAGCGAATACCTACAGTTAGATAAAATTCTTAATTCGCAACATCTTAAATCTCAAGAATACGGTACAGAAGCCCACGATGAAACTCTTTTTATTATCATTCATCAAACCTACGAGCTGTGGTTTAAACAAATTATTCACGAACTTAATTCCGTTTATAAAATCTTTGATCACGAACGTGTCCTCCCAAATACTTTAGGAACAATTAATCAACGCTTAAGTCGTATTGTAGAGATACAACGTATTTTAAATGATCAACTCACCGTTATCGAAACAATGACTCCCCTCGACTTTATGGACTTTAGAGATTATTTGGTCCCTGCTTCTGGTTTTCAAAGTATTCAGTTTCGTACAATAGAACTAAAACTAGGACTAAGACAAAAATTTAGACTTGGAGTTGATAAAGAGTTTTTTAACTCACGCCTTAAAGCTCATGACAAAGAGCACTTACAAGCTTTAGAAAATGAGCCAACATTATTGGAGCTCATAGACAAATGGCTAGCGCGTATGCCGTTTGCACAAACAGAAGATTATGACTTTTGGCAAGAATATCAAATAAAAATCAATCAGATTCTTGACGAAGATCAAACGATTATTCAAGAAAACAAAACTCTCAATGCCAAAGAAAAAGAATTTGAATTAAAAAACTTAGAGGCAACTCGAGCAAATTATGCCAATCTTTTTGATGCACAAAAATATGCTAAATTGCAAGCAGGTGGGCTAGCTCGTTTCTCAAGGGAGGCTAAATTAGCTGCTATTTTTATTCGTCTCTTTAGAGATGAACCCATTTTACAAATTCCTAATAAACTCTTAGACCTTTTAATTGATATTGATGAGATGTTCACAACGTGGCGTTATCGTCATGCCATTATGGTCCAAAGAATGCTGGGAACTAAAATTGGAACTGGGGGATCTTCAGGTCATGAATACCTTAAAAAATCAACTGATAATAATCGTGTCTTTATCGATCTTTTTAACCTGGCCACTTTTTTACTGCCTAAGTCACATATTCCCTCGCTTCCGGCAAGTGTAAGAAAAGAGCTAGGCTTTTCCTATGAGGTTTAAATGTATCAAAAATTTTATAGTGATTTTTTAAAGGCCCATAAAAATCAAATTCATCTCGCAGCACATAGTCATCATTTTTGGCCAGATAGTGCTAAAAAAGGACACCTCGAGTCCTACGAAAAAGCTGTTCTTTTAAGTGATAAAAAATGGGAATATGTTTTTGAAACTTTAATCCCAGAAATCAAAAAGATCATCGCCTCCCAAATTCATTTTACGCGTCCCCAAGATATTTCTTTTGCTTCCAATACTCACGAGCTGATCACAAAAGTAATTAGTAGTTATTTTGAACAAAAAGAAATTAAAATTCTCACCAGCACTTGTGAATTTCATTCCGTCGCCCGGCAGTTAAAACGCTTTGAAGAAGATAAAAAATTTCAAATTGATTATCTCGACCCAGAAGATGACTCTTTTGAAAATACTCTTGAAACAAAACTTTCACAAAACAATTACGATATTATTTTGCTAAGCCATGTCTTTTATAATTCAGGAAAAATTCTTTCTCACCAGCTTATACAAAAAATTATAAAGCTTAAAGGAAAGGCCAGTTTTCTTTTAGATGCCTATCACGGCTTCTGTGCTGTTGAAACAGATATTGCTCCCTATGAAAATGATCTCTACTATTTAGCTGGAGGCTACAAATATGCCCAGGCCGGTGAAGGTATGTGCTTTATGACGATCCCTTCAAATTGTCAGCTAAGACCACAAATCACAGGATGGTTTGCTTCTTTCTCTACACTAGAAAAGACTGTGGCCCAAACAAGAACAAACTATGATGATAACGGAATGCGCTTTTGGGGAAGTACTCAAGAAATGAGTGCTTTTTATCGCTTTCGCAGTGTTTGGAAGCATTTTCATCAAGAAAATATTAAAATCAAAGATTTTCATCACTACATAAAAAAACTGCAAAAATCATTTCTAGAAAACAACCCCTTAGCAGATCAATTTATAGAAAAAAATCTAGAGCAATGTGGCCAATTTTTAACACTTGATCTGGCCACAACTGAAAAAACGCAAAAAACCCATTTCCAACTACTTAATAAGGGTATCTTGACAGATTTTAGAGGCACCAGACTACGCTTTGGCTTTGCCCCCTATCTTTCACATAACGATATTTTAGCGGCCAAACAGGCCCTTAACTCCTTGAAATAAAAGTTTTCTAAAGAAAAAAGCTAAACTTTTCATTAGGTTGTTCGATAAGAATTATTGTTAAATAGAATATACTTGGACAATAAAGAAAGGGGACTTAATGAGTATTAAAGTGGGATCTATCATTGTAGTTATTGTCGCCATGTTTCTTGCAAAAATTTCAGTTGATAATGTGAACTCAGCACAGGCCAGAGAAATAGCGACTAATAATAGTCAAACAAGATAAGAAACCAAATTCTCAAAATGCTGACTTCGTTCAATATAATTGCGATATTGATCAAAGGAAGGATAAGCAGGACTAAAAAGCACTACCTCATAAGCCGAATAATCTAATTTACTCAACAAGCTCTCTAAATTTTCATATTTTACGACTTTAAAATCATATTCTAAATTTTGTTTAATAAAAGACGAAGCCTCTCCAAAAGTATAAAGATCAAATTTAAAATTTTTCAACCCCGATAAATCTTGTGATTCATCTCGAAGCTTTCCTCCCATAATAAGAGCTAACTTTTTCTGAGGGAAACTTGCCAAGGCCGAAAGAGTTGAAGCTGTATTCGTGCTTTTCCCATCGTTATAAAATTTTGTTTTTCCGATTTGCTTAATAAACTCAAGCCGGTACTTAACTCCAGAAAATGTTTCAATTAGTTTTTGTAACAACTGTTGTCTGTGCTGAATCTTTAAATGCATAAAGATTTTCTCTAACACATCAATTGTTAATTTATAATGCTCTCCTACCAATGAAGATTTTGAAAAGTCGTACTCTTCATTCTTGGTGATAAATTGGATCTCCCCTTTTACAGAGGTCAACTGAGGATAATCGCGATCAAGTAACAAAAGCTGATCTTCTTTGAGATGATCTGCGATCCTAAGTTTCGCGCTAATATAGTCTTCAATCCGAATATAGCGCTCCATGTGACTTTCTGAAATATTTAAAATGACAGCAACTTCAGGACTTAATGACTCGATTAATTCCAATTGAAAACTGGATAATTCTAAAACAATATAGTCAAAAAACTGTTTTTCAAAAAAAATATCACATAAGGGTTTTCCAATATTGCCACCCAAATAAACTTTTTTACCACTCATTTCTAGAGCTTTCGCAATCATAGTTACAGTAGTCGTTTTACCGTTTGTCCCCGTTACAGCAATCAGAGGGGTGTTTATTTCTCTTAAGGCTAATTCAACTTCACAAATCTTGGGAACATGAGTAAAGGCTTGTAGCTCCTTAATTCTGGGATCAATTCCCGGAGAAAGAACGATTAAATCAATATCTTGAGCAATAATAGAACTTTCAGCTTGAGAAAGGCAGTGCTTACGATCAACATAATTTAGCGCTTGCTCCAAACATTCCCATGTTTCAGGTAAAGATTGATTAATCACATAAATATCATGGGAGGTCTTCTGCGCTAGATACCTCAAAGCAGAAATGCCAGAAACTCCCATTCCCCAAATAGCAATTTTCATAACTCTAGTATATACTTCGCTCATGAATCTTGAAAAGCGCTTTCTCCAAATAAAACAAATTCTTATTGAACATCGTTCTCTGTTAGAAAAAGAAGTTTTAGAGCAGTATCCAAACTCCCCTTCTCCTTATACGAATTGGGCCCAAGAGCTTTTGGCCCTCTCATCTTCTGACTTAATTCAACTTGAAAACACACTTAATACTCCTAAGTCCTTATCTGAGGACTATCAAAACTTATTAAAAAAAATAAAAGGCTTAACTGAACTTCCTAAGCCCGCTATAAAAACTAAAAAGATGGCCCAAAACTTTGCAAGAAAAATTAGTCTTAAAAAAAGACATGAAATAGAATTAATCAACTCACAGCTGACTCAACTTACTTGTGATAACTTTATTGATATAGGAAGTGGAGCAGGTCATTTAAGCAGTTTTTTATTACAAAATAATAGCAAAACAAGTACTTGCTTAGATAAAGAAAAAGCTTATCAAGATATTGGAAAAAAAAAGTTACAAAGATATCACCCAGAGATTTTAAAAAGAATTAATTTTGTGACTGCTGATTTTCAAGATATCAAAAATATAAGCTGTCATCAGGAAACAACTGTTATTGGACTCCACGCTTGTGGCGCCCTTTCAAAATATATCATCGACTTTTATCTCAACTCAGAGGCCAATTACTTACTCAACTATGGCTGTTGCTTTCATAAAATGAAAACAAATGATTTTAATCTTTCAACTTTAGCAAAATCCCAGCCACTTATGCTCACAAACCATGAATTAACCATGGCGGCAAAGTCTTATAAAAATATATCTCAAGCTACATTTGAACAAAGAGAAAAGGTTAAACTTTATCGTTATGTTTTGCATATGTATCTTTATGATCATTTTAAAAGCGGTTTTACCTCTATTGGAAATACCCATAATAGCGACTATCAAAAAGACTTTGCTCATTATGCTAAAAAATACTCTTTACAACTTAAACAACACGACTCCAAAAAGCTCAATTTCTTTTTTCAAACTAAAAAAGACTTGGCCAAACTCTATATCCGGTTGGGTATAATCCGATCTCATTTTAGTCGTTTAATTGAAATTTATCTTATTTTAGATCGAGCTTTATATTTAAAAGAAAATCAAACCCATGTTAGTGTGACTGAAACTTTTGATCGTAAAATTTCACCTCGAAATCTGTCTCTTATGGCCTATAAATTCTGAGTTGGAATAATAAGTTCCATGACATACCCAAGACAATCTTCTTTCATCACATAAACATCTTTAGTAAACATTGAAGGAATAAAAACTCGGTTTGTAATCAACTCTCCATTTTCAACGAGAAGAAAATCTGAAGTGATATCTCGTCCTAAATTATCTTCGACCCTAATTAGTTTAATATCTTTAATATAGCCTAAATGAGAACCCTTACAAACGACTTCAAAGTTACGACTATCAATATCATCAACTAACGAAAGATCGGCTTCACTTTCAGGATCATCATCAAAGTCAACTCTGGCCTTAGGAGAGACTTTCATTCTAGCAATCGTATGAAAAACCTCAGGATGTTTTCTTTTTGGGTTTGCCGTTAACTTATCCATTGAAAAGACATGATCTACAAACTCAAGTGCTGCTTCTATGCCTTTTTCCTCTCCCGGCAGTCCCGCCTCAATTGTAATACTCGTACAAAATTTCGCAAATGCATTGGACTGAACATTATGAGGCTCTGTAAAATAAACAGTATGACTTCCAAAGTGACTCGCAAGATTTAAAAAAGACTCTTCTAAAATATTAATACAGCCATAATGTGGGTTTTTTCCCGTATTATTGTGAATATCAATACTCACTGAAACATTATATTTTTTAGCATAATCAATAACATCTAAGGCCAATTGATTTTCGGCACGATCTCCCGCCTCCCAAATTCTATTATAATCTGCTTGACCTGGAAGGTGACGCATAGATTCTGCGGCAGCAAAAGTATTACCAATAAAAATAATAAGATCTCTTGGAAGTTGCTTATCTTGATAACGTTTAATTAAACGTTGTAACATTAAAAAACTAGTTGTCTCGTTTGCATGCAATAACGTCGAAAGAAAAAGAGCCTCTCTTTTTTCACCTTCTAAATGCAAAAGAGTTGGCCCTTCCAATACATCATGAATATCTTTAACATCGATATGTAAAAGATCTTCCGGAAACTCTTTGAGTATATTTAATTTCACTTTAACTCCCACTTATGGACAGGGAAACCTCGGCTTTGATTTTTTATATAAGCTTCAATAAGTTCTTGAAACCTTTTACCGTGCATATGGATAAAAGCTTTTTGCCAGATGGCCCCGTTAATCCCTTTCTTTAATCGCTCTAGAATAATTCCATCTAAATAATAATCTATTTCAGCTTTATCTATTCCTCGCTTCAATAACGCTTGCTTTACATAAGGATAGATTTCATATTGCATTAGATCTTTTATATCATGTAGCTTACCATCAATCCACCTCACTCGGCAAAAATAGCTTTGACGTGAAGCCTTATAAAAATTATGAATGGCTTCATCAAAGCTAATACAGTCTTCAGGAGAGGTTTGCATCTGGGCAAAATAATCTACCAGACCAATAAAAAAAGCAGTATTCGCAATAGAGTCTTCAACAGTTGGCCCTGCGCTAGGTGTTCTTTGTTCAATTCTAAGGTGAGGTCTTCCATCTTCTGTCAGCCCCACAATAGGACGAGTCCAACGCCATATCGTTCCATTATGTAAATTAAGGTGGTTGAGTTGCTGGACTTCCCCCTTTATTTTTTCAGGTAAAAGAATAGGATAGTCATTTAAGTTTTCATCAAATAATTCAAAAAGAGACTTTTTCACATAGCCATTACCTAAGGTCACCCTTTTTACATTATGTCCTTTAGGAGATTTTGCATCCAAATCAACCGCCTGCTCAAAAATAGCAATACGTGACTCATCCCATAATTCTTTTCCAAAGAAATAAGGGGCATTTGCGGATAAAGCAATTAAAAAAGGTGAGGCCAATAATGAAGCATTATAATATCTTTTTGCATTATCTTGATTTACACTTAAGTGTATTTGTAAACTTGTAGCTGCACATTCTGCAATCACACTATCCATATACATATACAAATCATCCTTACCTTCAAGGCGGATATATAAAGGACGCCTATCGCGCATTTGCATGACACGATCATTCATAATTGAATAACGGTTTTGAGGGGAAAGATACTCAGTGGATAACATATGTGGTCGTAAAGAAGGCAAAGTTCCAACGAGAAGGGCCACTTTATTATCTTTATTGGCCACATGACTACATGTCTTCCAAATCGTCTTCAACTCTCGAGATAAATTCGTAAAGACTTGATTTTTTAGTTCATAAGGTGAACTATTAATTTCAAAATTGAATTTTGCAATCTCTGGAACAACTTGAGGATGATTGAGGTTTGCTAAAAACTCAGTTGAATAAGGATCTGGTAGCATATTCTCATCAACAAGCCAGGCCTCTAGTTCAACACCTGTTTTATTAAGTCCTTTTATAAAACTTTTATTGCGAAACCACTCTTCCAAACACTGAGTTTCCTCAGTTAATCTTTGTCTAAAATTGTCTACATCTTCTTTTGAATAAACTCCGCCGTGAATTTCCTTTCCCATTCACCCCTCCCTGGAGATCATATTCTAGCAAAGAATTTATTTTTTTTTTAGAAAATACTTAGAAATACTTTTTTTTTAGAAATATTAATCTAATAAAGATGATAAACTTCACGCATCTCATCGTACAAATCGGCCATTTTTTGATCGATATCAGGATGATTCACATCATCTAAATTATAAACAAACCGCTTGGGACCAAATTTCTTAAGCATGAGCTTTGTTTGCCAGATATTATCTCTGGGCATGTTTAAGTCAGAATGATATTCAAACATTTCCAAGACTTTAGGATCAATAAAGTCTTGAATTGAGTTAAAATATTCATCATTATAAATTTTCTTACCGTTTTCGAGCCTTGTGTAACCTCTGACAACATAATCAATATACACAACATCACACTCAAATGATTCAAAAAGATAATTAATCGCTTTTAGCGGAATAATATCTCCACAAGTCGCAATATCAAAATCAACTCTATAAGTGCAAATCCCATTTGGAGCAGAAGCATCTGGATAAGTATGGCTGGTTAAATGAGACTTTGTAAGATGTGACTTCACAGCAGCTCCCCCTTGAGAAACTGTCTCCCACTTCCCTCCTTGAACATCACTCATCAACGTCATGGTACTCGCCCCCACCGGGTCATAATCCATTTTTGACTCAGAAATAATATCAGAATCTATGATCTCACAAATTTTTCTCGAAATTTCGAGAATCTTTTGAGAATTATATTTTTCGTTAATCCAATTTATATATTCATCTTTTTGCTTATCATCAAAAGTAATACAAAAATCATATAAATTAAAAGAGAGGATTTTAGTTAAATTATTAAAACCCGAAAGTTTGATTCTGTCTTCTGGAGAAACAAATCCCATACGCACTCACTATCCTTAGCTACATTATCTCTAATGAGCCATTTAAAGGATGGCTTGGTTAATCGAGCCACCCTTATGTTTTATATCAGACCTAGTTTTT
This sequence comes from Halobacteriovoraceae bacterium, assembly GCA_002706205.1. GTDB lineage: Bacteria > Bdellovibrionota > Bacteriovoracia > Bacteriovoracales > Bacteriovoracaceae. Next base: position 34,321 of record PAKC01000061.1, on the reverse strand, counting down.
TAACTGTATCTCTTTCTGTTTTTAACTCTGCAAGAGTTGCCTCAAACTTTTCTGTTCCAAACTCGTTATGCTCAATTCCCTCTACAACAACAAGTTTTCCATTTTCAACTCGACAAGGAAAAGAAAAAATCAATCCCTCATCTACACCATATTGACCATTGGAAGCTAGACACATTGAAAAAGTTTCACCAGCCGGTGTATCATGAGTTAAATGATAAACTCCCTGAACACAAGCATTAGCAGCAGAAGCAGCTGAAGATGCTCCTCTCGCTTTAATAATCGCAGCTCCTCGTTTTTGAACAACTGAAATAAAATCATTTTTTAGCCAGCTTTGATCTGAAATTGCCTCTGCAGCTGATTTACCGTCAATTTTAGCATTATAAAAATCTGGATATTGAGTTGCTGAATGATTTCCCCAAATTGTCATATTTGTTACCGCAGTCACATCAACTCCTGCCTTTTGTGCCAACTGAGTTTTTGCTCTATTCTCATCTAATGTGGTCATCGCAAAAAACCTGTCCTTAGGTAACCCCGATGATTCCATAGCAATCAGACAATTAGTATTACAAGGATTCCCCACAACAAATAGCTTACAATCATCTGCCCCATGAGCGGCCATGGCCTTACCTAAAGGCCCAAAAATCCCCCCATTCACTTTTAAAAGGTCAGAACGTTCCATACCGTCTTTTCTCGGTACGGCCCCAATGGCCAAAATCCAGTTAGCATCTTTAAAAGCAACTTCCATCTTATCTGTACAAACAATATTCTTTAAAAGTGGAAATGCACAATCATCCAACTCCATCTTGACACCTTCTAAAGCACCTAAAGCTTGAGGAAGTTCAAGTAATTGTAATTCTACTTCTGTATCTGGCCCAAACATCTGCCCTGAAGCAATTCTAAATAATATCGCATATCCAATTTGTCCTGCAGGTCCAGTCACTGCAACCTTAACTCTTTTGTTGGCCATAGAAATCTCCTTAAAAATTTAGTAAACAATACGCAATTATATGAAATTTCTAACCATCAGTAAATGGACAGATTCTGCATAGACAAGAAATATAAACCGGCTTATTATCTAAACTTGTTTGAAACATATTTAAGGAGCCCAGTGTCATGAATGATACAACGAAAAAAAATCATTCAAATAAAAAAAACTCAAATTCTCAAAAAAGAAATGGACCTCATAAAAAATTTCGTCGCAATAATAACAATAATAATAAGCGTCGATCTTCAGGAAATAAAAATAGAAGGCCTAAAGCTTTAACCCCAAGTAGAATATTGCAAAAATACGATAATCTCCTTGAGCAATACCTAGTGGCCAGAAGAAAGTTTTTTGATCTCTTTGGTAGAGGAAAACAAAAACAAATTACGAAGGCCCAAAATAACTATCAACATACATTAAAAAGTCTACGCTCTTTTGAAGAAGGGCTGAAAGATTGGCAAAAAGATGTCTTGGCCAATAAAATAGATGGTTACCCTGAAGATAGACAATATTCTAGAGAGCACAAACTTGAAGCGAAAGGAGATGAAGTTTCTTTTGTGGGTGAATTTCCTGACCCTCATCTCTTACCTGGCCAAAAAGCAACTGATTGGTCAAAGGATACCGAAGAATCTGAAGGAACAATTGAAGACTATAATAAATATAAAGGGCTAGCTTAACCTCGCCCTTTATTAAATATTAAATTTTAATTAGATCTTAATTAAGAATTCGACGACATCTTAAAGCCATTCTGGTCATTATAAGCTACACTCGAGCTTTGAGAAACAGACTCTGTGGCCTTCGAATTTGAATGCAATTCTTTTACTTGTGCTGATTGATTTATTTTTAAATGATTATTCAAAGTTTCTTCGTGATCTTTTAGAATCGCTGTTTTTAAATCCTGTGGATCAATATCTAAAACATCTGAAACTTTTACCAGCATTTTTAAAGGAATATTACACAATGCACGCTCAACATTACTAATAAACTGACCATTTTTATATCCTAATAAATTGGACAATTCTGATTGAGAATAAGCTTTTGGGTGTTCTAGCCTTTTAGTGCGAATTAACTGAGCAATGTTTTTAAAACAACGCATGACATCTCCTACTTCAATATTGGGTGTAAACTATAATAACGATTTTTCTCGGAATGTCTTTAACATTCTTAAAAAAAACTATACAACTATACTGCCAAAAAAGATGATAAAAAAAAATGAGAGGAAAAAATTGAAAAGACTTGTGTCGTGGAACGTCAATGGAATTAGAGCTTGTGTGAACAAAGGTTTTTTAGAATGGATAGAAAATTATTCTCCAGATATTCTTTGCTTACAAGAAATCAAAGCATTAGAAGAACAATTCCCTCCAGAGGTTATGGAATTAGAAAAATACCATAAATATATCTGCCCTGCTCAAAAAAAAGGTTATTCAGGAGTTGCTATCTTTACCAAAGAAAAACCATTAAAAGTTCACTACGGACTTGGAATAGAGCGCTTTGATAACGAAGGAAGGAGTCTGATCTTAGAATATCAAGACTTTGTTCTTTTTAATGGATATTTTCCTAATGGCCAACGAGATCATGCCAGAGTTCCTTATAAGCTAGACTATTATCAAGAAGTCTTAGAACTCTTTCATCATTATCGCAAAAAAAAGAAAAATATTATTTTAACAGGTGACTTCAATACAGCTCATAAAGAAATTGACCTTGCAAATCCCAAGTCTAATAAAAAAACAACTGGTTTTCTTCCTCATGAAAGAGAATGGATAGATAAATATCTTGAAGCGGGTATGATAGACTGTCTTAGGCTCTTTAAGCCAAACACTCCTGATATATACTCCTGGTGGACTTATAGAAGTAATTGTCGACAAAGAAATATTGGCTGGCGTATTGATTATTTTATGGTCAATCAACAGATGGAGTCTCAATTAAAGAGCTGCTCTCACCTTACAGAGGTGATGGGGAGTGATCATTGTCCTATAGAGCTAGTGTTGAAAAATTAAAAGTACATAATTTATAATAAGTTTAAACTTAAAACCATAGGAGCATGATCCGAACTTTTAGCCTTGGGAGCAACAGCATCTAAAACTTCAATATCTCTCAACCAAACATGGTCTAAAATATTGCCTCTAAAACTCTTTCTTTCGTCATGGGAGAAGCTAGCAGCTTGCATCTTTAAACTTTTAAAAATTTTATTCATTGCTCTCATTTTAGCTCGACTCCAAGTATTAAAGTCACCTGCAAATAAAACAGGTCCTCGATGCTTTTCAATGATTTTTTTAGCAGCTTTAAGCATATGTTTAAGCTTAAAGGTTCGTACAAAATTAATACCGTGAATATTGCCTACAAGTAGTTTTTCTTTACGACCAGCAATTTTATAACGAGTAAATAATGTCATCTTAGGCGTATTTAAAATAGGTTCGCGATAATGGCTTCTTTGCCACAATAAACTATCGGCTTGTGTTGTTGAAGCTGTAACCACACCAGTTCTCAAAGGCTGATTCGTTCTTTGATTAATCCATGTAGTAGCAAATAAAAAAGAATAATCAGAAAATGCAGCAAAAGTAGCAAGCATATCATTAGTAAGATAACCTTCTTGTAACAATAATAACGCTTTATTTTGGGCCAAATTAAAAAATTCTTGCTCCCAATAATCTTGGCTTCCCTTATAGATATTCCAAACTAAAATATTTACTCCAAAAGGATATAGATGCTGTTGTTGAGTTGAATTGATCTTAACCATGACATCATCATCTTCCGGGACGACAACAATTTGAGCATAGAGATTTAAACTTAAAAAGAAACAAAGAATAAAAGAAAAAGACCACCGTTTCATGATTAAAAATCAATATAAAAATGACCTTCACCAGACTCAATCATTTTTTTATTATACTTTTGTCTAAAGTTGATAAATTCTCGATAAGCTTTTTCACCTAAAGTCTCTTGTAGCCTTTTTAAATATTTTGAATTTATTTTGGCCATTTCAATATTATCTTCCATGGTAAATAAATATGTTTCATCTGTGTTTTGTAATTTAGGCGCCATATATTCCGATATTTCTTGTTCTCTTTGCTTTTGGATATCAAAATAAGTTTGAATGCTAGTAAATGGAACTCTTAACTCATATTCTAAATACTCTGTGACTGTGTCTTTCCAAGCTTGCTGGGAATTTTCATAATCTTTTTCAGAAAAGTTTGATTCGGTTTTATTTGAAACCTCAGCTTCATTTGAATCCTTGTTTGGAAAAAAAGATTTCTCTATCTCCTTTAACTTCTTGGAATTATTTCTGACTGGCTTTTTTGTTTTTTTAAGTGCTGATTGAGCAACAGAAATATGATCATCAAGAGGCTCAATGATATCAGAGTCTAAGTCATCTTTAACAACGACTTCAGTATTTAATAAATAAATATTAAAACATACAGAGGTTAGTAAAGCCGTGGATAGGAGAAAAGTTTTCATCTAAGATCCTTGATAAAATTTCTTTGTAAATAATCTTAACGATAATAAACAACTTTCCAAAGCGCTTCGCGTCAAATAGTTAAAAAGCTGCTTAAAAGCAGCCTAGAGGTTCGTTACTAAGTTTGAGTTTTCTCTATCATCAATTTAGTCGGGCGGTTTAAGCTCGTTTGTTATAAATCAATTTTCCTTGATAAAAGACTTTTTCTACCAAATCATCAAATTTGGCTCGGTTTTTTTGTCCTTTTTTAACATAAAACTCTAAAATACTTTCTGGATTCATTTTCAATTGAGAGTTTATTTTTGGTAACACCAAAAAATTTGCTTCTTTTAAAGGATTTAAATTTCCTAGTTTTTTATCTTTTTGTAAAATCTCTGCTCCGGCCAATGTTGCACGATATAGTGCTTTTTTATAATTGGCCCCACTCACTCCTGCTTTTTTATTCTGTTCTACAAATGAGCGCATCACATCAAACATAGAAAGAAAAGGTCCTCCTCCAATATCAGACCCTAGGGCCCAACGAAGACCATATCTTTCAATTTTTTTAAAATTAAATAAACCAGAGCCTAAACCTTTTTGTCTGATGGGTGCGTTTGAAGTTGGACAATGGGCTATGGCCGTTTGAGTTCCCTTTAACAACTGTAGCTCTTCCACTGATAAGTGAATTCCATGGCCCATGATTGTTTTTGGAGTTAATAGTCCTACTTTTTTATAAATTTCAGTATATGATTTTATTTTTTCAAATCCCTCCAATTCTTTATATAAATTGGTGACAAATGAAATCTCTCCTTGAGTTTCTGATAAATGACTTTGAATAAAACTCTTATTTTTTTTTGCAATGGCCCCTGTAGCCAGCATTGTTTGAGGATCAGTAGCAATAGCAAAACGTGGAGTTAATGCATAATTTTGCTTATATTTTTTGGCCAAAAACTTAACCGAGTCAAGCGCTTCTTTTTTCGTTTGAGTTAAAGACTTAGGAGAATTCATTGTCATTAAAACATTTCCAATCACAAAGTCTCCGACTGCGTGTTCAAAAGCTTCCTCAGTAGCATGAGGATGAATCGAAGAATAACACGCTCCTCCTAATGTTCCAGTTTGAACCAATCTTTTAAAAAAAACTTTCGCCTTTTTTTTGGTATAGGCTTTATTTGCAAATTTTGTTTCTGCCGGAAATGTATAATTTTCTAACCAATGTAATAAATCGGCCTTAGGCATTTGTCTGACATCATCTTGTACCCAATGAAAATGCATATCAAAAAAACTTGGAATGATAACATGATCGGAATAATCAATAACCTGACACTCATCTATGACTTTCGCCAAAACTTTCTTTTGAGGGCCAATTTCTTGAATAAAATAATTTTTTTTAGTGCGATTTTTTTTAAGCAGCAGTGCTCCATTTTTTATAAAATCACATTTTTTATCACTTTGAGGGTTAATAATATGGGCCAATACAACAATTGTAGAACTATTCACAGATTTATCCTCTTTTTATTTTACGAAGTGGCAATTTTTAATCTATTTTTGTTATATGAAAAGTATTATTTTTTTTGCACTTTGTCTTATTCCGTTTTTAACAAGTTCTGCTCAAGAGACTTATGAGGTAAAAAACGTCTCAGTCCTTGAAATTAATGCGAGTATTAATCCAGCTACTTTTAACTATCTGAAATCAAATTTTGAGAAACTTTCATATGATAAAGGCGATCTCGCCATTATCAAATTAGATACCCCAGGAGGTTTAGTTTCTACCACCAAAGATATCTTAACCTTAATTGGTAGCCTTAATTATCCTGTTGGGGTCTGGATTACTCCAGAAGGGGCCAGTGCGACGAGTGCAGGTGCCATCATAGCAAGTGCAGCTCATATTCTTACAATGAGCGAGGGAACAANTATTGGAGNAGCAACGCNANTTNCAATGGGNAAAGATATTGAACANAANGNTGCCCGCTCAAAAGCCGTTAATGATCTGGTGGCCCTAGTGAGATCATTATCAAAGGCCAGAGGAAGAAATCCTGACGCTTTTGAAAAAATGATTTCAGAAGCAAAAAGTTTAGATGCCCGCTTAGCTCAAAAACAAAAAGTTATTGATAAAATTGTCAACTCTCAACAAGAACTCTATGAGTTTATCAATGGATACCAACTTTCTATTAAAGGAAAAGACTACCAAATAAAGCTTGCTCCAAATACTCCTACAAAAACCATTGAGATGGATGCTGGTCAGCTGATTTTAAATATCTTTGCCAACCCTACCACGGCGTATGTTTTATTTATTATTGGTGCTGCTCTTATTTATTTTGAGCTTCAAGCTCCCGGTGGAATTATCGCTGGGGCGATAGGAATTGTTTTTCTTTTTATGGCCGGAATTGGTTTTCAAGTTTTACCTTTAAACATTGGAGCGATGGGATTGATTGCTCTTTCTTTTTTACTCTTTGTTTTAGAAGCCTATATCACAAGCTTTGGTGTCCTTACCATTGCTGGAATTATCTCCTTAATCTTTGGTTCCCTGTTTCTTTTTAGAACTGATAATAGTTTTATCGCGCTTGAAAAGTCAGTGATTATCTCTGTGGTTGCGGCCATAACAATATATGTAGGTTTTGTGGGAGCTTATTTTATTAAAACTTATATCAAAAGAAAAAACTACTACTCTCCTCAAGGAGAGGTTGGAGTTATTGCTCATATTCTTAACTCTGATACTGATCATATTTATTACCAAGTCAAAGTTGAAGGTGAAATATGGAAAGCCCAATCAACTCAAAAACTTGAAGTTGGTGACGAAGTTAAAATTCTTAAAGCTGACGAAGATAAATTAACTTTAACAATTACAAAAAAATAAACCGAGGAGAAAATTATGTTTGGTTTTTTACCATTAGTGGTCATCCTTTTACTGCTACTTATCAGTTCAGTAAAAATTCTTAATGAATATGAAAGAGGTGTCGTTTTTAGACTTGGTTCTTATGCAGGTGTTCGAGGTCCAGGGCTTATTATTCTCATACCTTTAATCGAAAAAATGGTTAAGGTTGATTTAAGAGTTGTCACTATGGACATTCCCTCTCAAGATATTATCACTAAAGATAATGTTACCTTAAAGGTCAATGGGGTCGTTTATTTTCGAGTTAATAATCCCCAAAAATCAGTAATTAGAGTTGAAAATTTTTATCATGCAACCTCACAAATTGCTCAGACAACTTTAAGATCTGTTATTGGACAATATGAACTAGATGAAGTGCTTGCTCAACGAGAGGATATTAATGGAAAGCTTCAAGTGATCTTAGACGAACTTACTGAGCCATGGGGAGTCAAGGTGACAAACGTTGAATTAAAGGCGATTGATCTGCCTGAAAATATGCAAAGGGCCATGGCCAAACAAGCTGAAGCCGAAAGAGAAAAAAGAGCAAAAATTATTTCTGCTGACGGGGAATTTCAAGCGGCAAAAAAGCTTGCTGATGCAGCTCACGTTTTAGGAGCAGAAAAAGATGCTATTACTTTAAGATACCTTGAAACCATGAGAGAAGTTTCTTCAGGTAGTGGAAAATCATCTGTCATTTTTCCCATACCTTTAGACCTAGCTGGCTCAATTGGAAAAATGCTTAAAAGTGAATAAAAATAAATAAAAAAGAAATCAATGGCCTTGTTCAAACAAGGCCATTTTTATTTAATTGACCTACTAAATTAAAGGTTGGTTTTAGCTATTTTTATTGGCAAGCAGGAATCTGATCTAAAATATTTTCTAAATCAATCCTAGGATTAGAATACTGACTTACCAGCCTCTGCCAAAAACTTCTATTAGTATTTCCCAGTTCAATCAAAGCTTTACTATGAGTATCTAGAATATTTAACTCAACACTTGTTTGCTGACAAAGCTTACCATCCTCAGTCATCGCCCCAATGCATAAAGCATCGGCGCGCGTAATTATAAACTGTGTTGCTTGCTGTTTAGGTGTATACTTATAGCCTTTTTGTTCTAGTCGCTTAATGATCAACTCTGCACTCGTCGCTAAGCCTAATTTAATTGCCCTTTTATTTTCGGTGAATCGTATTGAACAAGGACTTTGAGCATAAAGATTTAAAGAAATGACTGCACTCATTAATAACAAAAGCTTAAACATAATAACCCTATCATTTAAAATACAAATAATTTGGCCATATAAGCACAAAGATAAATGCGGTGCAAGAATTAAGCAGAAAATATGAAAAAATGACTATCAATTATAGGCAAAGTGCAACTCGGTTTAACGAAATTACCAGTTAGTATGGGTATCAGCTTGCTCCTCAACCTCATCTAATTGCTCTGTCGGCGATTCAGGGATAACTGGAGTGACCGATGCTGGTGCTCTACCAGGCTTGCGAGTTTCATACATTTGAGGATTATCTTCAATAACTTGCTGCATATTTTTATGTAGCTGTTGATTAAATTGTTGTAAATCAACTTCCTTAGTTAGACCCGTATAACTCACACATAAAAAAAGACAAGCTAATAAGAATTTGTTCATATAACTCTCCTCGTAATAGACGTATCGGAGTTCTCAACGACAACTTGAGTATATATAGACATTGTATTTTTAAGCACTTATAATGACATCTGGAATAAATTAAAGGATTTTTTATGCATAAGAATGAAGAGGGATTATCTCTAATTGAAATAATTCTGGCCAGCACAATACTTATTGGTATTGCCCTAGGTCTGAGTAAGATGAGCGTTCACACCAATAAGCAAGTCAAAACATCTGAAAAAAACTTAGAAATTGTCTCCTTACTCAGTGAAATCAGAGGCCTGCTCTCTAAGCCTGCTGCATGTAAGCAAAGCTTTGATGGTCTAGATGCATCTAACACAACAGGTATAACTCATATTCAAAATGAAGATGGTGTTGCTGTTTTTGAAATAGATAAACAATACGGAAGTACTAATCTTAGAATTAAAAGTATGAGTCTAAGCGACGCTTTAGATGAAGTAACTGTCAATGACAATGCTCAAAATGGAACCACCAACTTTTTAATCGAATTTGACCGCGGAGCTAAAGCGACATCGACTAGATTTATCACTAAAAAGCTAAGATTAAATATAAATACACAAGCTGGTGTGGGAAATAAAAATATAGATACTTGTCACTCTTTTTCGGCAGGAGAAACTTCTCTTTGGTCACGTAACAATACTGACCCTACTAAGATATTTTACAATAATGGCAATGTCGGTATTGGAGAATCTGATCCAATTGAAGCTTTAGAGGTCAATGGAAGAACAAAAACAAATAGTCTTATTCTTACGGATAACATTCTTTTTGCTGAAAACAACTCTCAGCCTATTATATTGCGTAATTCTGACTACTCTCCAGCCAGCCTCCATACACATAATATCAAAGTAAACAAAAAAATTGATATGGCTAATATCTATGGAAAAGATGTTGGAATCACTATTAGAGCAACCAGTCCATACCGTATTGCAAACTTTACAAACCTAAGTAATCCTTCAACTGGTGCTGTAACAGCTTATGCATATCCTACTCCTGGAACAAATCAGGCTGCAATTTATGCTCATGCAGGAAACTCTGGTCTGGGCTTAACTGCTTACTCGAAACTAGGAACAGGGGCACGTTTAATGGGAAAGACTATAGGCACTGAAGCCTATGGAGATCAATTTGATTTTTATGCCAATGGTCCAGGTGTTGACTACGGAACGGCAAGCTCAATTCGCTGGAAAAAGAACCTACAGTTTTTAAAAAATCCGCTTAAAACTGTCTTAAGCTTACAGGCTTACTCTTTTGATTATAAGCAAGAATACGGGGGGCATCATGCTATCGGCTTTATTGCTGAGGAGGTTGGCGAACTTATTCCTGAAGTTGTAAGTTTTGAAAAAGATAGTTCTTATGCAATAGGATTAGACTATAGTAAACTAACTCCTTTTTTAGTGGAAGCAATCAAAGAACAACAAAAGATGATTTCTCATTTTGAGCAGAAAAATAAATCCTTACAACAAAAACTTAAACTTCTTCAAAGCTTCATTTGTTCACGCGAGGACTTCAAAAATAGTCATTATTGTTTAGAAAATAATGACTAAAATAAAAAGGTGTCTCACAAACAATGAAACACCTTATTTATTTTTTTCGTATTATCTTTTAACTGACCGCTCATTAGATTTAAGAACTTTCTTTCTTACGCGAATATTTTCAGGTGTCACCTCCACCCATTCATCGTCATCAATCCAGTCCAACGCCCACTCTAATGTTCGGGCAGGGATGGGTGGAAGAATAATATTTTCATCTTTACCAGCAGTTCGAACAGAAGTCAGATGTTTTTCTCTAACCACATTCAAGTTGAGATCATTTGGTCTAGTATGCTCTCCAACCACCATCCCTTCATAAACCTTTTCTCCAGGTTTGATAAATTGTTGTCCCGATGAAAGCACATTATATAAAGCATAAGGAGTCGTTTTTCCGGCCCTATCTGAAATAAGGGCCCCATTTTGTCTTGCCAGCATTTTTCCGACATACTCTCCATAACCTAAAAAGTAAGAACTCATAAGTCCTTCCCCTTTAGTGTCCGTTAAAAACTTAGAACGATAACCAATGAGACCTCGAGAAGGAACTTTAAACTCAATTCGAGTTCTCGTTTCCCCAACAGGAGTCATCGCTTCCATTATCCCTTTGCGGGTTCCCATCGCTTCAGTAACAGCACCAGTTGATTCCGTAGGAACATCAAAGACAACTTTTTCGTAAGGCTCTTGCTTGACTCCATCAACTTCTTTTAAAAGAACTTGTGGTCTTGCAATCATTAGCTCATATCCAGCACGACGTATCTCCTCAAAGACAATCGCAACTTGTAATTCACCTCTGGCCTTTAAAATAAAAACCTTAGGATCATCAGTCGACTCATACTGAAGAGAAACATTTTTTCTAATGGCTTCTTGTAAAAATTCTTCTAACTTTCTTGAAGTTAAATATTCTCCCTCTTGACCTGATAAAGGTGAAGTTGAAACCGAGACTTGCACACTAACTGTGGGTGGGTCAACTTCAATACGAGGAAGGGCTTGAGGATTTTCTAACGAAGTAATTGTATCTCCAATCATCGCATCTTCAACACCACTTAAAATCACAATTTCACCAGCTTCTGCAGAGTCAACCTCTGCAAAACCTAAGCCTTCAAAAATTTGAATTTTTCCTATTTTAACTTGTTTAGGTTTTCCCGTTTTATTAATCCAATTATAAGGCTTATTGGCCAGCATCGTTCCAGATGTAATTCTTCCAATCATTAAAGTTCCCAAATATTTACTATAATCAAGATTGGAAACTAGAAGTTGTAAATTTCCTGCTTTATCTAATAAAGCCTCTGGAAAATAATCCCCAATAAAGAAATTTAATAAAGGCTTTAAATCCCCTTCCCGTGCTTCAGGATCATCCGAGGCGTATCCATCTCTTCCAGAACCAAAAAAGAAAGGAATATCGAGATCAAATTCCTCTACTCCAGCTAAGTCGACTAACTCTAATAAAAGATCTTCTATTTCACCTTGAACTTCTTCATATCTTTGATCCGGGCGATCAATTTTGTTAATCATAACTCCGATCTTTATCCCTTGCTCAATTGCTTTTTGCAGCACAAATCGCGTCTGAGGAAGAGGACCTTCAGCAGCGTCAACTAGAAGAACAATTCCATCAACCATCATTAAAGATCTTTCTACTTCTCCACCAAAGTCGGCGTGGCCAGGAGTATCTAAAAGATTTATTTTATAATCTCCCCATTGAAAAGCGCAGTTTTTAGCGGTAATTGTAATTCCTCGTTCTTTTTCTAATTCACCTGAATCCATAACCCTTTCGGCCACTGTTTCATGCTCAGCAAAAAGTCCCGATTGTTTTAATAATTCATCTACTAATGTTGTTTTTCCGTGGTCAACATGGGCCACGATTGCAATGTTCTTGAGTTTCATCTGTTCTCCGTAAAAAATTCTAGGAGATTATCGCACACAATGCTATGAAATGACCAAGGGTATATAAGGAATAAGAAAAATAATTTGAATGCTATGCAGCTAAAAGTAAGCTACATGCCCACAGCTCCATTGATAGGATAAGCAAACATTTTAAGCATAAAGACAGAAATAAGAAGATAGAAAACTTACCCTCAAAAAACCACAGCCACTTTTTAATTATTTTTCATGTGTATATTAAACATTATCTTAGTCTAGATTGAATAATGGCCTCTACAATTTTAATGCCATCAACTGCAGCTGAGGTAATTCCTCCAGCATAACCGGCCCCTTCCCCACAAGGATAAAGACCCGAATGTGAAGTTGACTCTAGTGTTTTTCTATCTCGCAAAATAGTCACAGGTGATGATGTTCTTGTTTCTGGAGCAATTAACAATGCATCGTCAAAAGCAAAACCTTTCAGTTTTTTATTAAATTCTTTTAAGCCCATTTCAAGATGCTGATTCACAAATTCAGGAAAAAGTTGACGAATATTAGTTTTAAAAACTCCACTTGGAGATGAGGTTTTGGCCAAAGGTTGATCATTGAGTTGATGAGACAAAAACTCTTTAACTGTCATGGCCGGTAATTGTTTTCCATCAGCTTGAGCCTTCGAAGCTTCATAAGCTTTTTGCTCAATTTCGTGTTGAAAGTCCATACCAGCAAGAACATTATTCTTATCAAAGTCTTTATCTTTATGAACCGTCACAACTAAAGCCGAATTAGACCAACGAGAGTTTCTGGCATAATTACTCATTCCATTAACAACAATTCCATTCGCCTCAGTCCCACTAGAAAGTACATAGCCTCCAGGGCACATACAAAAACTATAGGTCCCTTTAGCCGATTCTTCATTATGATAAGAAAGTCTATAGCGAGCGGCACCTAAAATTTCACTCGTATAAAATTGACCGTGCTGAAGTTCATCAATAACAACCCTTGGATGCTCAATTCGAACACCGACAGCAAAATCTTTGGCCTGCATAGAAACTTGATGATTTGCTAAATGATGATAAATATCACTGGCCGAATGACCGGTAGCAAGAATAACTCTTTTAGATAAGAGCTCTCTTCCCCCTGCTAATTTTACACCCACAACCTTATGCTTATCATAAAGCAAGGAAGAGACACCTTCATTATAAATAATTTCATGCCCACAATGACGTAAATAATCTGAAATTTTAGTAATAATTTTTCTTATTTTATTAGAACCTAAATGAGGATTGGAAAGATACTCAACTTCTTGAGGCGCACCAAATTCCACAAATTTTTGCATAACATATTTTATATATGGAGACTTAACTCTGGTAATAAGCTTTCCATCTGAAAAAAGACCCGCTCCACCTTCTCCATAACAAACATTACTTTCGGTATTAAGAATCCCTTTTTTCCAATACTTAGAAATATGCAGCATTCTTTTTGTGGCTTCATCTCCTCGCTCAATAATAGTTGTTTTTATTCCATACTCAGCAAAGCGCAAAGCTGCAAACAAACCAGCAGGCCCTGCTCCAATGATCAGAGGTCTTTGGTCAAAATATTGCCCAAGATCTTTATATGTTTCATTTCTTGATTCAAACTCTTCACCACTCTCAATCACCTCTAAAACATAATGGTATTGCGGTTTTTTTCCTCTTGGTGCTCCTCGAGCATCCAAGCTCTGAGAAAGGATTCTAAAATCTTTAATTTTTGGGTATTTAGAGCTCAAATACGCCTTAATATCTTGATCAAAGTTTAATTTTATCTGTAATTGACGCGACATAAAGACTTAGTATAGCAATTCTTCTCTCTTGCCTATAAAATAATCTCAAAAAGATAAAAAATTACTCTTTTTGAGGTATATAACATGCGCTTTAGTTTAATTATTATTGGAAATGAATTACTTAACGGAAAGATTCAAGACCTTAACACTCATTTTTTGGCCAGCGAATTATTTCAACGCGGCTTTGAGCTAAGAACTTCCCAGCTTATTCAGGACAATGAAAGTGAATTCCAAACAGCTCTTTCTGCTCATCTGGCCAATTCAGAGATCGTTATTATTACTGGTGGTTTAGGACCAACAAAAGATGATTTAACCAAAAAAATGTTGGCAAAATTCTTTGGCCTTAAAATGACTTTTCACCAAGAGGCTTATGATTTAGTCAAAAGTCATTACCAAAGAGCAAACAGAACTTATGATAAAGAAAAAAGTGATTATCACAATCTCCCTCAAGAGTTTACCGCCTTATATAACCCTCAAGGAAATGCTCCAGGAATCTTTGCACAAAAAGATGAAAAAAAAATTTTTTGTCTACCTGGTGTTCCTAGTGAGTTTGAGTCCATGCTATTAGAAGAAGTTTTTCCACGTCTAGAAAAAATATCAGAAAAAAAATCTATGCGACATTTGATTTACAAGACCTGGAAACTCNATGAATCACAAATTTTTAATGATGTCTGTCCTAAGCTTTGGGAAGAACTTGAAAAATACGGAGAGGTTAGCTCATTACCTCACCTATTAGGTGTCGATATTGCCGTTAAGATTGATGGAATTGATCATCATAAATTACAAACAAAACAAAAAGCTATCCATGCCCTTATGCTTAACTCACCACTTAAAGATTATATATGGCATATCGGTCCAGAAACAGTTGCAGAAGTTATTATTAATCAAGCAAAGAAAAAAAACTTAAAGATTGGTTTTGCTGAAAGTTGTACTGGAGGACTTTTGGCCAGCAAAATTACAGATATTAGTGGCTCCTCCAGTGTGTTCTGGGGAAGTATTATTAGCTACTCAAATGAAGTTAAAATAAATACTTTAAACGTTAGTCCTAAAACCCTTGAAACTTATGGAGCTGTCTCTAAAGAAACAGCACTTGAAATGGCCATAGGAGCTAAACAAGAACTAGGAGTAGATATCGTTGTCACCACAACAGGAATCGCTGGTCCAGGGGGAGCAACTGATACCAAACCTGTCGGTACTGTCGGAATTGGATTTGCCACAAAAAACCGAAGTGACTCTGAACTTCTTTATTTTAGGGGTAAACGTACGGTACTTAAAGAGAGATTTGCCACAGCTGCTTTATTTAAACTCTTAGAAGTTATTAATGAGTTCTAAGCTTTGCAACATTGCTGGCGTAAAAAAGCTTAGCAATAATATTACTTGGAAAGCGCCCTACATGCTTATTGTAATAACTTACTGCTTCATTAAAATTATTTTGTGCCCCAATAAGCTTATGTTGAAATTTCTTTAAACTTTTTAGTGCTCTTTTGGTCTGGATATCCTCATTCGTATCTAATTCTTTATATAAAGTTTTTAACTTTAACTCCAAATCCTTCTCTAAACTATTTAATTTATAATTTAAAGCCATTTTTTCAGGCCTCTTTAAAAGTTTTTTTTCGACCTTTGATATTTGTTTGATCGTATTTAAAATGCTTTTTTTAAGTTCAGCCTCATGCTCAAAAGTTCTTTCTAATAAACTAACAAGAATTTCATTGCGCTTTTTAAACTGAACATCGACTTGAAAAAAACAGTCTCGATAATACCTCACCATGGTTTTCACTTGTTGAAAGGCCACCAGAAAATACATTCCGCCCAGACAAAAACTACCAAGTATAAAAACTATAATGATTGTACTTAATCCCATTTTTTCTCCCTAAACACTCGGCTTTTCATCTTTATCCGAGTTCACATATTTTTGAGCTATTTTTTTATCTGCAAGTCTTAATCGGTGCGACATTGTTTGCATCAATGATCGAAACCACCTGGGCTGCTTATCTAACACATCAATAAACTTTTTATGAGGAATAACTAAAACCTCACAATGCTCCAGCGCTTTTACACTAGCAGATCTAGGAAGATTATCCAAGAAACTCATCTCTCCTACGAGTTCTCCCGGATAAATTTCTCCTAAAATCACGTTCTGTTCTTGCGAATTAAGCTTTGTGATTAATAATTTACCTGAAAGAATCCAATAAAGCTCATGAGAAGTCCCTCCTTCAGTAATGAGATACTCACCCGGAGCAATATTTCTGGTATTTTTTAAAATAACATCTGAATGAGAGGTTATTGAAATTAGCTTTTTTTTAAAAACTAAGCGATCAAAGGGAAACTCTAAATAATTAACATTATCAATCATAGAGAACTTTTCAACAAATTCTGCTGCTAAATTATGACAGATTAAAATAGGCATATGATTGCGAATATTTTTTGCTTCTTCCTTTCGACGAATACTCTCTACAAAAGCTTCAACATGAAAGTTTTTTACACTCATATCAATAACCGCAAGATGAAAGTCTTGATTTTCTAGCTTGAGCTTCGCCTCACTGGTTTTTTGAGCAGTGATAACATTGTATTTAAGCTCTTTTAGTCCGGCAGAGCATTCCTCTAATCTTTGAGTATCTGACATAATTAAAATTGCATTTTTCTTTTCTTCCATATTCACTTGTCGACCAAACTCATTCTGGACTTTATGAATAAAGCCTCTATGACTGATTCTCTAGTCAACAAAGATTAAAGTCTTTTTTTTTGCCACAAATTTTTTGCATTTTAAGTGAAAACAACCAGAATCGACCTCGCTATCTACCTGAAAATAGATAAAAAAAAGGGATGAAATATACTGTATCTAGCTAAACGAATTTAAAGAAGAGAGTGAGTGATGAAAAGTCTTTTATTGTTATTAGTTATTTGTTGTTTCTATTCTTGTTCCCCACAACAAGAAATCACAAAAACGAAAATTTCTTTGGGAGCTATTTCACAATCAGATCTCTTTCCTGGTGGACTTTATATTATTGCTCATAACCCGCAAACTCAAATAGGGATGATCAAAAGAGTTTTCTCAGCGGAACTAGACTTAGAACTGGCCAACGGCGAATGGGAGTTTGGAGCAATGGGATGGGAAGGCACTTCGGCCATGGATGGAAATCTTAAGTGTTTTATGAGTCAACCTCAAAAATTAACAGGAGCAGAAGTTACAGTTCAACTCACCTTGAGTGATCAAGGCTGCACAAATGATTTATTTACACCTGAAAAGTTTTCTTCAGGAAGTCCATTAAAACCCAAGCCCCTTCAAGTTGTTTCTTGTAGTCTACTTGATAAACTCAATCCTAATAGTTTTTCAGAAGATGAAACTTGTGAAAACTCTATTGGCTCTGCAAAGTCATTCAAAGTCGTCCTTTACGATATTGCTCTGGCCAATACGGACAAACTAGACGCAGTAAAATCAAATCCGTTTCAATCAAAATGTGTGGTTCTAGACAATATTAATCATAATACTCTAGCTGCCAATTCGATCATTGTACCTGCCTTTGACGGGATCCCAATGGGAGTCGAAACTTATTCAACGCCTGATTGTTCTGGTGACAAAACTTATTATCATTATCCAAAAGGCTTAGGCGAACAATCCTCTCAACTAACTTCAAATGGGGCTATAACTACACAAACAAGCTTCGTTCAAAGCTCACAAAACTTTACAAAAGTTTTTATCCAAAATAACTTGTGCGAAGATACGAACTATCTTTCATTTAATACGCTTGGACAAATGAATGGCATTGGACTCGATGGAGCTGCTCGACCTTATATTTTATGCAATGAAACACAATTTGGTCTCATCCAAAGCTTAGCAAGCGCAAATTATACTCTTGGGCAAGACATCGACTTTAACTCAGACGCAGATAATAATATTTCAACAGTATTTAATGGGCAATTAGAAGGAAACTCATTTAAACTTATGAATTATCACTATACAGGTACTCTCACACAAGCCGGAGGCCTTTTTTCCATGCTCTCTGATGGAGCTAAAATTAAAAATCTTACGATAAGTAATTTTATAATCACAACCACTGGCAACTTTCCAAGTGGCTTACTCGTTGGCAATATAAACTCCGCTGGCTCAAACATGGTAGAGGTATCAAATATTCAAATTACAGACTCATCTCAGATAGAGACAGACTTAGGTAGTATTGGCGCATTAATAGGAAAAATTTACTTAAGCTCAGGTATCGAAAAGATATTAATTCAAAATAACTCTTCCAATGCCCAAGTCTCTTCTTTAGGTGCAAATACAAACTCTATTGGGGGGCTCGTCGGTGAAGTCGAAAACCTCTCAAGTTCATCTCAAATTGATTTTATTTTGAACCAAGTGAACAACGCCCAGATTGAAACTCATACCAGTTCCATCAATAGTTCAACAGGAGGATTAGTTGGAAGCTCTTATAAGGTCAATTATTTAAAAAATGACTATATCGCTAGTACAGCGACTATAAAGGCCCCTAAAAATGTAGGAGGACTTATTGGTTTATCTCAATCAGATATAGTCACTGAATCAATTATTGAAGCAAATCTTGTCATAAACTCTGATGGTTATAC
Source organism: Halobacteriovoraceae bacterium (assembly GCA_002706205.1). Taxonomy (GTDB): domain Bacteria; phylum Bdellovibrionota; class Bacteriovoracia; order Bacteriovoracales; family Bacteriovoracaceae. Next base: position 15,597 of record PAKC01000061.1, on the reverse strand, counting down.
AAACTACGGTGGTGCTATTGGCAAAATTAATATCAGCGTCGACAATGAAGTAAGTCTTCTTACAGAGTCTTATATTAAATCAAATATTTCTGCGGAGTCAGGTTCAACAAGCTCCCACCAAATTGGTGGTGCTGTCGGCTCAGTTGAGCTTTCAGCGACATCGACCTGCTCCGCACTCTTAAAAAATAATAAAATTGAAACACTTATTCATAGTAATGGATATGATCATGGTGGCCTCGTTGGATTTGAAAATATAACCAATGCTGCCAATATAGCAAATTATAGTCACAATCTTATCTATGCTCAAATTCAAGAAGCCAATTTATTGAGCTCTAATGGTTTTAAAGGAGGTTTAATAGGAACCTCTGCTGGCTCTTATATCAAACGAAATATTATTAATGCCTTTGTTGAGGGAACTGCACACCTTGGAGGAATTGTTGGGCATGCTAAAAACCTCAATCAAGCCTCTCGCATTGAAGAGAATTACGTTCACTCATTAATTCAATCCAGAAGAAATGGAACTGGAGAATATATTGTTGGAGGAGCGGTTGGTTTTTTAGAAGATGGAGTTATTCTTAAACACACTAAAATTGATGGTTATATTTTTTTAGATGAAGTTGATGACTGTAATGGAGATGCCACCAAAGATTATTGCGCCAAAGTCGTCGGAAAAAACTTTAACGCAACCGCAGCCAATTTAAGCGATATTGTGGCCAATAATTCAATTTATGTGGATACTATTGACGATAACAACTTTTCTAGTGTTGATGATACAAGTTTATCTCCCACCATTTATCTTAACGTTAATACGATCAATGGGACTCACTATCAAAGATTTTATCCTGATGACTCTGTTCTCACTATTACTGCTCATTCCTCTTTAGGTAGTGGCCCTTGGGATGGTATTTGGAATGGCTCAAATAAAACGCATTTAAGCTTTTACATGAACTTTTACAATCTCGCTAAAATCCCTTATACCCTGGATCTTGATCAAGATGGTATAGATGAAACTCAAGACTTCATGGCCGGAAATCGAGTTGACCCCATTTATTTGGCAACTAAAGATGATTGGAATCAAATTGCTGATAATCCTTATCTTTTAACAAAGTCTTATGCTTTAGCGAATGATATTAGTTTTTTAAGTTTACCAAGTGAGTTTATTCCTCTAGGAGGAAAGGGGGCTCTTACAGATCAAAAGAAGTTTACAGGTTCACTTATCTCTAATTCCTTTAGGCTCAAAGATATTTCTATTGATACTTCAGAGTTTCCAGATAACTCAACAATCGGAGTTGTTAGAATGCTTGGTTTTGGTGATGGGCCAGGAAAATTAGGAACTGAATATGCTCCACTAGAAATAGAGAATTTATCTATTCATATTACATCTACCCAAGATAAAATTGGTGGACTCGTAGGGGGCATAGAAAATGGTGATGTTCACGCCAAGATCTCTCAAGGCTCAATCATCAATGATAACATGGCCAATATGATTGGGGGGCTTATTGGAGCGACTCTTTACGATAGCAAAGCAAAGATCACTCACTCTCACTTCTTGGGAGAAGTCATGTCAAATACAGCATCAAGTATCACTGCTGGTGGCTTAGTGGGAAGTGTCCTAGGGGGCTCCATGACTGAGATCGAGCTCCATAATAACGTAGTGAATCTCCATAAACTCACTAGTCCTCAACCTAGTTCTCTTCTTGGAGGTTTTGTAGGAGATTTTAACGGAGGAACAACCAGCTCTAAATCATCTATTCGCTCAAACCTAGTAAGGTTTGATTATATGTCTGAGCTTAGCTCTTCTGCCAATAGCGCTGGTTTTATTGCTAGCTACTTAGAGTCTCCTAACAAAAGCATTCGAAGCAATCTTGTCGACTTAGCTCAATTAACGAGCACTCTTGCACCTGCAAATTATTTTATCAATACAAGTCTTTTTGCAGATGGAAATAACGGAGAACTTACAAATTATGTTATTGCCGGATCGGCCAGTCCATCAGTTACGACAGACATGGTTCAAGCAAGTTATGCTACAGCTTATGATTTAGCGATTGATCCTTCTGCTTTGTTTATGCCAGGAAGTCAGCATAATTTTTTCTACGCCACAAATGGCACTGAAGATATTTTAACTGATGACTTTATTGATCTTTATTAAAAAAAATATCTGCCCACGAGCGCCTCGACAGAATCGCTAGAATCGCTTTTTATGAGTCTTATAGAGACTCATTGCTTAGTTTGAGTTTTTTCTACTCTTTTTCGGCCATCTTAGGGGGATTGGGCCTAAAACCCTTTATAATAGTAAAAACCCCTTTAGATAAATCTTCAATTGAACGTTGCAAATTCATATACCCGGCCTTCACGCAACCTAACAGAGAGATAGGCCCAGCTTCGATACTTTGAGCAAGAATCTCACTATTATTTAAATGAACTACTGGCAATCTTTGTGCTTGAATTTCAACTCCAAGCCTCGCAGCATAGTCCTCGACCAAAACCTGAGCTTTAGCCAGCCTATTTTCATCAATACTTTTAAGGATCTCTTCTGAAGGATCAATATCATTCATAATTTGAGTGACATTAATTTTTTTATCTCCACACATTGTTTTTTCAAATGCTTTGTATTCTTGCCTATACTCCCGTAAAACATGAAAAATATTCCCTTTGATTAGTTGAATCGACGGAAGAACATCATGCATAGTATAATAATTTCTTGCTCGTCTTTTGATAAAATCTTCACAGTTTATTTTATATTGGTTAATTTCCTTATTTTTTTGGCATTGTTCAATAGCATCCTTATGCCCACGCAAGTGAACAGCATAATTACTAATACTCCTACTAAGTTCTGCTTTTATACGATAGGGTAACAACCCATAAAGATCTTTAATGACATCTTCTTTTTGAGTTGAGGTTAAAGTAGAATAATCACATAATTTTTTAAAAGCTGTGTTAGTTGAAAAACTATAAACTTGTGGGATATATAACCCAAACATCATTATCAAAAAATATCGCATAATTCCCTCTCATGTCGTTTCAAAGTTACTACATTTATCGGCTAATTTTTAAAAAAAAATTAACTCTTTTGTAAAAAAAACTAAGGTTTTTAAACAAAGCACCGAAAACAAACCTATGAAAAAACTTATCAGCGTAATCACATGTTTTATATTACTTTCCTCATGTAAAGGTGGCGGTGGCTCCAGTGGAGAAAGCTCAAATGACGGTTGGGTCTCTTCTCCTAATTCACCCAACACCCCCACAGATAATCCTTCATCTTCTTCTGACTCAAATAATACCGAAGGTTTTAAACTGAGTTGGGAACCTCCAACAACACGAGAAGACTCTTCCAAGCTTTTTGAATATGAGCTTGAGTCATACAAAATTATGTGGCGAAAAGTTGGTGGCCAATTACATAAAGAGGACCTTTGGAAAGAAATTCTTATACCCAGTAACTTTACTTTCGAAACTCAACACTATGAAATCAATGACTTAGAAGGTAGTGGTGAATACGAAATGGCCATAAAAACGATTGATATTAATGGACTGGAATCAAGTCCATCAAACATCGTTCGGGCCACAAGATAAATCATTTTCTGTGCTCAATACTGTCAGTATTGAGTTAAACTTTCATCGATCTATTTAAAAAAAATAGCATTTGTGCTAATTTAAACTTAATTCATATTTCTTAAGGATTTTACTCATGCAAAATGATCAATCAAGACGGGATTTTCTCAAATTTTTAGGCTATGGTTCACTGACTTTAACTCAACTCTCCTTACTCCAATCATGTTCAACTGCTATAACTCAAGATAAAAAATTTCCTTCTAAGATGGATGAGCTTGTCCTGGCCAATGGTCTTAGCTATTACCCTCTCATAAGTTGGGGAGATAAAATTAATCATAAAGAAGTTTTTGGTTTTAATAATGATTATATCAATATTGATTATCTCAACGAAAAAGAGCTTATCATGTGGGTTAACCATGAATACGTAAATCCTATCTTTGTCTCCTCGCCAGAAAGAACGAAGAAAAACGTTGATATTGAAAAGCAGCTTGTCGGAGGCTCACTTATCCACTTAAAAAAAGAAAACAATAAATGGAATCTCGTCGCTAACTCTTCATATAATAAAGGGGTAAGAGGAACAACTAAGATTCCTTTTGCTAATAATAAAAGTATCAAAGGCAGTAAAATTGTTGAAGGGACATTGGCCAACTGTGCAGGAGGAAAGACACCATGGAATACATTTCTAACCTGTGAAGAGAATTATGATACTTTTTATGGAGAACGTGATCTTGCTACAAATAAAATAAACACAAAACGCTCTTATTTAAATTGGGAAAAATTTTATCCCAAGAACCTACCAGAACACTATGGTTGGGTTGTTGAAATTGATCCCAAAACAGCAAAAGCTAAAAAGCATACCTCAATGGGAAGGTTCGCTCATGAAAGTGCAACTTGTGTCCAGTCCAAAAAGAAAAAAACTGTCGTTTACACTGGAGATGACAAAAACGATGAACATTTATATAAATTTGTCTCCCATAGTGACCAAAACTTAGACTCAGGAATTCTTTATGTTGCCAATATTAAAAAAGGGCAATGGATTCCACTAGATCTAGAGCGCTCACCTGAATTAAAGAAGTATTTTAAAACTCAAATTGATGTTTTAACTTACCCAAGAAAGGCTGCAAAAATTTTAGGTGCAACTGCCCTCAACCGTCCAGAGGATATTGAGATTCATCCTCATACAGGTGACATTTTTGTTGCCTTAACAAACAATAAAAAAAGAAATGACTTCCATGGAAGTATTTTAAAAATTTCGGAAAGAAATAAGGATTATACCAGTGAATATTTTCAAAGTGAGACATATATTTTTGGTGGCGAACTAACAGGTTTTTCTTGCCCTGATAATTTAGCCTTTGATAAAGCGGGTAATCTTTGGATCACAACAGATATTAGTGGTTCTGCCATGAACAAAGCCCCTTATAAAAAATTTGGTAATAATGGTCTTTTTGTGATTATGGCCTCTGGCCAAAGTGCAGGAAAGCCAATTCAAGTTGCTTCAGCACCTAATGACGCAGAACTAACTGGACTTTGCTTTGATAAAAATTATCAAACTCTTTTTCTTTCAGTTCAACACCCTGGTGAGCTGAGCCAAGATAAAAATTATCCCACCAGTAATTGGCCAACAGGCAAAACCCCAAAACCCAGTGTTGTGGCCATAACAGGAAAATTGCTTACATCAATAACTGATGCATAGTGCGTTAAAATTGACTTCTTTTATGCTTTTCACTCTAATAAGAGTGACAGTATAAGGAGAAGTTTTGTTTTTCACTATTTTTAAAAGACCTAAAAAGAAATTTTTTGATCAGGCCTTTCGGAAAAAAAATAAAATTCAAGGCCCCGAAGACATTAAAAGCAGTCAATATTTTTGTATTGTTCCTTGGTTACATATTCATGCCCTCCCCGACTCTAATGTTATCCCATGTTGTGTTAGCTCATATGAAGACTCATATGGAAATCTTAAAAGCCACTCACTCAAAGAAATATGGAATAATAAACGTTTTAAAACAATGAGGCGACTTAAAGTCATGGACCGTCCAGTTCATGGATGTCATAAATGTTATGAAATTGAAAAGAGTGGGATTGAAAGTATGAGAAAGCGCTTAAACCGCGACTTTGCACATCACTACCCCATTTTGTCACAGACACAAATCGATGGGCATGTGAAAGACTTAAAGATGCGCTACTTAGATATACGTTTTAGCAATATTTGCAACTTTAAATGTAGAGGCTGCTCTCCGGCCTTAAGTACAAAATGGTATGAAGACTTCCAAAAACTTTGGGATGAGAAGTCAAACACTCCTAAACTTATGAACACCGCCAAAGATTCTCCAACATTATGGAATGAACTCGAACAAATGCTTCCTTATATCGAGACAGCTTATTTTGCAGGAGGAGAACCACTTTTAATGGATGAACACTACCATTGTTTAGAAAAATTAATCACTCTCAAAAAAACTGACATCAATCTCCAATACAATACAAACTTAAGCGTTCTCAAATTTAAAAAATATGATCTTTTACAAATATGGCGTCACTTTAAATCCGTTGATCTTAATGTAAGCTTAGATGATATTGAAACTCGAGGAGAATATTTTCGAGCAGGTCTAGACTGGGAAAAATTTTTGCATAACTTTAAACAAGTCAGAGATGAATTTCCTCACTTTAACTTTCAAGTCAACTGCACGATCAATATATTTAATATTCACCGAATTCCCGAGATTCATACAACATTATTAAAGCATAAACTTATAGACCCCGAAGGATTTAATTTTAACACATTACTCGACCCTCCTCATTACAGGACTCAAGTACTTCCTTCTCGTTTAAAGAAAGAAAGAACGATTAAATTAAAAGCCTATATGAGAAGTGTTGATGATAATTATCCTGGACAAAACTGGGAAAAGTTTAAAACTGAATTAAGTAACCAAATACATTTTATGAATTCAGCCGATCTTTCAAAAAAACTTTCTACTTTCCGTCAAGTAACGAAAAAGCTTGATCAAATAAGAAATCAAAATTTTTGTAAAACATACCCTGAACTTCAAGAACTTTATTTAAACACATGAAAATTTTATACTCACTGCCCATCCATAATCAACAGGACAGAATTCAGCCTTTGTTTTTTCATCTTAAAAAAGATCTTTTAACGCATGAAAGTTTATGCTTAATTATAAATGAGGCGAGTACTGATCGCTCATCTCAAGTTCTTTCCCTAGAGGAAAAATCTTTAAAGACTCCTTATTGTAGAATTGACTCTAAAAACAAATCCCGTAAAAATTCATTTCTATTAACTTTGGACTATGCTCAAAAAAATGGTTTTCCCTATATTGTTTTTATTAATGAGGGGTGGGAAGATAATATTGAAGAAATAAAAAATATGATTTTATCTCGTGAGTATCTTTCCTATACATTGATCATTAGCACTAGAACACCGCAAAGAAGAAACCTTGGTTGTTTTTATAACTCTCTGATTAACACGCTTACTTCAATTATAACTAAGACTCCGATCCCTGAAAACAAAGCTGATTCCATTAATATTTTTCAAACGAAAGCACTAGAAGAAGTTTCACTCAAATTCACTTCTCCTCAAACTTTTATGCTCGAAACTATTATTCAAATGATTTCTCACCAAAACAAAAAAGTTTTTTTTACTGATGTCGAAAATGGACTCAACTTCCCTTCTTATATAAAATTAAACACCAAACGATTCCTACTCTCCTTGTGGACTCTTAGCAAATATACTTTTAAATTCAGGATTAAATCTTAAACAATCTATTTTTTTTCCTTTATCAAAGGCCAAAGAAAAAACAACAAACTCTTCAGTTAAGCGAATATTTTCAGCTGAAACTTTCTCCTCCAGGTATTTTTCGACTTGTTTTAATCCCTCTAAAAGGTAAGTATAATGAGGTTCAATTTGTGCCTCATAGTCTTTAATAATTGTTTTAATCCTCATTAGCCCTAATAGTCTTAAACTGCGAGGTAAGGCCTTCAAGCTCAAATATGGTGGAAAAAATAAAAGAATTAAATTGGGTAAGGGGACTATATTTTTAAACTGTTTAAGATAAGAATATATACTCTCTAAGTGAAATATATTATTCATTTGAACAGTAGTGGAAACTAAAATCTCTTTTAAATTATATTGATTAAAGTTATCATCTAAAAAACGTAAATTTTGATGCACATCTGACCAAACTGAAGGATACCTGATATAATCATTAAGCTCGCCGACAGCATCAATGCTGGCCAAAATTTTTACTCCCTGAAACTCTTTCCAAGCTTCTAAGACTTTCTTAGGAAGTTTAGTTAAGTTTGTATTATAAGAAAGGGTTATGTTTTTTGCATAATTATGTTTAATACAATAATCAAGTATTTCAAGCATTTTTTGAGACAATAAAGGCTCACCTCCTCCGAAGTGGAGTCTCTTAAGATCTTTGGCCTTTTGTCTAAACTCCTTCAAAAGTATTTCTGACTGATTCCAATTTAAGTTCATATATAATGATAAATCACTAAAGTCTGGATCTTGTACAGAACTAGGTAGCTCTTGGTATTGTTGGATCCATTTGGAAGAAGCACGGGGATTGCACATACGGCACTGAAGGTTACAAGTATTTCCTAGTCGGTAGTCAGCAGAGTCGACAGAAGTGATGATTTCACCATCATGCCCAGTTTGCTCCATAAGTTCATTTATTTCTTGCTCAGAATAATTACTATTTTCGATTTCTCTTCTAGAAACTCCTCCCAACTCTTCTGTTTTTAAACAACGATAACATTCCTGTGGTTTTTTCCCCTCTAACATTTTTAAACGAAAATTCTTCATAAAGGTAGAATTCAAAACCTCACTAAGGCTTTTATTATCTGAAATCGTGATAATTTTCCCACTCTCATTTGTAATATAATTATTGAATTCTTCACCAGAACAGCAAATTTGATACTCTCCTCCATTATTTACAAAGCTATGTTTCCAAGGCAAGGCACAAAAATAGGTTTTCGAGTTAGAATGATTTTTCTTTTCCATCAAGTTAGCCTAGCATATTTTTCTTTACACATAAAAATAAAAAGAAATTAAAGGATAGTAGGTTCTGTTTTTAATAAAACTACCGTATACTTAAGCATGTTCAAAAAAAACGACGACATGCAAAAAAGAACTTATTGTCCGCTCGCATGGACCCATAGTTTTATCAATCAAGATGGCTCTTACCAAGTTTGTTGTAGTAGTGAAGAGTTTGATAATTTCATCAGAAATAACCAAAACGAAAAAATGTATATCCAAGAAGGCCATACAAGCTCTGACGTTATGAATTCTAATTTTATGAAAGAGTTACGTCTGAAAATGCTTAATGGCCAATGGCCTAGTCTTTGTGAAAGATGCCGTCTTACAGAAGAGTTGGGCGGAACAAGCAGACGCCAAGTAGAGATTCGCAGTTTTGAAAACCAGAATCAAAATTTTATTGAGAGCACTGCTCCTGATGGCCATATAAAAACTCCCGTGACCTCACTTGATTATCGACTTGGTAATCTTTGTAATCTCCAATGCCGTATGTGTAATCCTCGCTCGACAAAGCTTTGGATTAAAGAATGGAATCAGCTCAAGCCCAAAGATGAGCAATTCTCCTCAGAAACAATGGATTCCTATAATAAGTACGACTGGATTAATTCTCCCAAGCTTATTGAAGACTTTAAACAAAAAGCTAAAAATCTTACCCATATTCATTTTGCAGGGGGTGAACCCTTATTAGCACCTCAAATGAGCGCTATTTTAGAAACTTGTATTGCTTCCAAAAATGCTGCTAATATCACAATCACTTATAATACAAATCTAACAATTTTACCCCAAAAGATACTAAATTTATGGAAGCATTTTAAAGGGGTTAAAATTTTGGCCAGTATTGACGCGATTGGAGAGCTGAACAATTATATCCGCCATTTTTCTCAATGGGATAAGATTGATCAAAACTTAAAATTTATTGAAAAAAATCATCAAAAATACAAAATTGAAGAATGTATGTTAAGCGTCACAGTCCAGGCCCTTAATGTTTTAAGGTTAAATGAAATTTATGAATATTTAGAACAATTCAATTTTTTAGTCCCTGTTCCTAACCTTATCAATTTACATGTCCCTCAGTATTATCAAACAAAAATTCTTCCTCCTAAAGTTAAATTTTTAGCTTCCCAAAGATTAAAAAATATAAAAGAAAGGTATGAAAACAAAATACCAAGTTATTATAAATATCTCACGGATAATATATCCCATATCATTGAATTCATGAACTCTGAAAACCATTTTCAAAAAGATCTTTTTTATCAATTTCTTAAGTTTCAAACTCAGTTTGATCATAAAAAGAAAATAACTCTCTCAGATGCTTATCCAGAATTTAAAATGTTTTTAGAAAAATAAACTACGTTTTGAACCAATGAGAAAACTTCTCTTTTGACTCATAAAAAAACCTAAATAAAGAAGATTTTTTTGAGCGTCTAATTGCATTGACTAGCCTAAGGCCTTTTTTGAGATAAGGGTCCTTAGCATTAAGCTTCAAGCCTTTTTTATACAAATTATAGGCAGCATCAAAGTCCTTTAATTCCATCTTCATCCAGGCCATCTCCCGGTAGTCAAGATACTTATCAGGACTCATCGTTAGAGACTTTTCAAAATGAGCAATTGCTTTTTCATAAAACCCTAGCTTTGCAAGTCTCCATCCCTTTTCTCTAATTTTAGTATAAAGTTCTTCAGGTGCTTTAGCAGAAATATCCAACAGTGCTATGCTCTCATAAAGTTCATCCAAATAATCCTGCATTCTTTGTCCTCGCTTTGAGTCCAGCACCTCTGTATAATAAAGAAATTGAGCAAAGATTTCTTTTTGATTTTCAAAATGTTCACACTCTAGAATTCTTAAAAGCTGATCGTGTTGCTCCAAATAGAAGTCATTTTCTTTGAGAAACTTAGTTTCAGACATAGCTTTTTTAAGTTTTTCAATTGCTTTTTCTCTTATACTCGTTGGTAAGCATCGAATATTGAGATGTTCAGGAAACTCTAAGAAAGTTAAGTGCAAAGGCTTATAAGGAAAGAAATAATCCTGTTCAAGCAATTCGTCTATAAACTTATATATATCTGCTAAGTATAAAATATTATAAACCTGAACTGTCGGTGTAAAAATATAATCAATATTTTTTAATGATTCACTCTGATATAGTTTTTTATAATTATTAACAATTCTCTCAAAACGAGAAGGATAACGTATATATTCTAATTCTTTTCCTGTTGCATCTAAGCTTATATTTATTAAAGAATGACTAAAATGAGGAAAAAGTCTTTTTATTTTTTCAAGCGGAACACTCATTAAATTTGTTGTAAGACAAAGATAAATTTCATGAGACTTTCCCTCATCAATACACCATTCAAGTAGTGTGTAAAAGTCCTCTAGAATTAAAGGCTCGCCCCCCACCACAGAAATCTTCTTTAAGCTTGGTAGCATTTTTATAAAGCTTTCTTTAAACTTTTGCTCATGACTCCATTGAGGTATCTCAACCAAAGGAATTTTCACATCAGGATCAATTAAAGCTGTATTAGAAAAAAAGCCAAAGTCAGTATTTTCTTCAATAATTTCTGAAAATTCTTTTTCAATTAAATGAGAGTCTCTAGGCTGACACATTCGACAGCGAAGATTACACTTATTATTCATTTTGAGGTCAAGACTTACAGGCAAAATAGGTTGATCTAGTTTATAGTGATTAGCAAACTCATATTGCTCTTTATTACTTGTGGTTCTCAAAGATTGTTCGCCATATGATTCCGCTTGATAACATTGTCTACAGGCAGGAACATCTTCTCCTTTAAGCATTTTTTTTCTTACATCCTGCATAAACTCAGAATTATAAACTTCTTGAATATCACTTTCCCAAACTCGATAGGCCTTGTTGTTTTGATCACAGATAGGTCTTTCAAAGAGGCAACAAGGAGTCATCGCCCCAGAAGGACTAATGGAAAGTCCTCCCCACGCTTTAGTGCAAAAGGTTTTGCTTTTACTGAGTTTATTTATAACTTTAAATTGCTCTTTAGAAAGAACTGAATCCATGCGTTTTTCCTTCTCTAACGCCGAGCACTTGTTAACGCTTTTTCTATAACTTATAATAGCACAACCATGACTGATGTAAACGTTAAAACTTTGTGTCCCCTGCCCTGGCTCCACCTCAGTGCTCATTTAGATACGAGTCTTCGCATATGCTGCAACACTGACACGACTGGTTTTGTAAAAACAGATGATGGAAATAATATTCTACTTAAAGATTTATCCAATCTCAATGAGTACTTTAATCTTAACTTTTTTAAAGATATTCGAGCTAAAATGCTCAAGGCTCTAAGGCCGAAGACTTGTCAAAAATGTTATGAAATTGAAGATGCTGGCGGACATTCGGTAAGACAATCTTACCTAGACATCTATCTTGACGATACTATTTTTTTAGACTCCCTTAAAAAAACTCGATCTGATGGAACTATAACTCCTAAAGTCCAATCTTTAGACTTTAGCCTCTCTAACAAATGTAATTTAAAATGCCTTATGTGTTCTCCTTATGCATCATACTCAATTAAAAATGATTGGAAAAAACTAAAACTTGATTATTATGATACCTTTACTCAAGATGCTTTTCATAACTGGAAGGATCTTCCTAACTTAGAGTCACTTACAAAACTTTTATCAGCACATTTAAAACATGTTCTTACCACAGGAGGTGAACCTTTTTTAAACCAAACTCATTTTAAACTGGTTGAATACCTTGTAGAAAGTGGTCATGCTCATAAAATTGAATTAACTTATCACACAAACTGTACAGTTTATAACGGAAAGCTTTTTAAGCTATGGAAGAACTTTAAAAAGATTAATTTACACTTTAGTCTAGATGCTGTTGGAGATCTTAATGGCTATATTCGTCACAAGTCGACTTGGGCAATCATCGAAAAAAACATTCATTATTTTCTTCACCACCCCAAAACAAATTGTGAAGTCCATACCACCATACAGGCAATTAATATTTTTAATCTTCCTGAGTTATATGAATGGATGAGAACAAAGCCAAACTTGGGCAACTTACCTTTTCATATTTGGATTGATCATCCACCATGGCTTCATATTGATATTTTACCCACACAACTAAAAAAACTTGCATTGGTAAGAATTCTTCAATACTTTAAAACGATCCCCGATAAAGAAAAAGACTATCACTTTGAAGCTTACGAACAGCAGATTGTTTCTTACTTAAAACGAAGTCTTACATCTCCTCAAGATAAAAAAAATCTCGAACAATTCAAGCAACTTATTCCTCAGTTTGAAAAGATTCGTTCACAAAAACCTATTCAAGAATTAGTTCCAGAAATTTCAACAATTTTATCTTCTTAAAGTCTCTTTTTAACCGCCCTACTACGGTGGGGATAGAAGAGAAAACTCAAACTCACAGACAGAAGCAATAATTCTTTAACCATTCAATATTTGTAGATGTCTGAATAATTAAACTTATTCACAGATTGAAATCAATTATAAAAAAAGAACTGCCAACTAGCGCCTCTAGGCCATTGCGTAATCATACACTTATGATGCTTCGTTACTCAGTTTGAGTTTTCTCTATCATCAATTTGGTAGGTCTGTTAAAGTCTCTTTTTACAAATGATGTTAAAACTAGCATTATTATGTATATATTTCTAAAAAAGGAATGTTCTTTGCTTAATGATGAAAAACATTTACTCGCGATTGATTTAGGTTCAAATGCTATGCGAGCGGCTAGGGCCATTTTTGATGAAGCATCTGATCTAGAAGTTATTGAGAACTACCGCTTTGCTCTTAGGCTAGGCGAAGATGTTTTTGATTCAGGAAAAATATCATCAAAAAAAATCGACTTAACTGAAGATGCATTTAAGCATCTTTATGAAATTATAGAAGAGTTTCAAATTTCTAAGATAAGAGCGGTCGCGACTAGTGCTCTTCGAAATGCTACAAATCGAAAAGAATTAATTCAGCTGATTAAGAAAAAATATAATCTTGAACTTGAACTTATTGATGGGATTAAAGAGGCTAAGCTTATTTATCAAGGGATCAATGCTCTACTTAACCTTAATCAAGGCCAATCTTTACTCATTGATATTGGTGGCGGTTCTACCGAAATTACGATTACAAAAGAGGGACAAGTTATCTACAGTAAAAGCTTTAAGTGTGGCACTGTACGCTTAATTCAGCTAAACTCACTAAAAGAATACAAACATGTCTCCCAACAACTTTCTCAACAAATTAAAAATGATTTAAAGAAGCTGAATATTCCTGCAAAGTTTGACTTATGCGTCGGAACAGGTGGAAATCTCCGTCGAATGGGAAAGCTTAGGAATACTTTTTTTCAAAGAAGTCACTTAAAGATTAAACAAACTGAACTCAGTGCCATTTACAACGAAGTCTCTAAGTTTAGCATTGATCAAAGAATAAAACTTCTTTCAATGAGAAAAGATCGAGCTGATGTCATTGCTCCCGCTATGAGCTTAATTGAGGAGCTTATGATACTCTTTGATATACACGAACTTATGCTCCCCCAGGTAGGTCTTAAAGAAGGATTGCTTATTGATATGCTACCGAGCTCCCCTCGTTATCTTTATCTTTAGCTCAAGTTTTCAGAGTCACGGTCAATTGTTTTTTTCATCATAACTTTATGAGTATCACTCTCAATTTTTTTATTACGTTGAACATAAGTTCCATCTGATTTTAAGTCCCACGCCTTTGCTTCATCCGCGATGATTATTTCTAAGAAATCAGCTATTTCATTTTTTATTTCTTGAGCATAAATAGGTGTTAAAACCTCAACTCTTGCATGCATATTTCGATGCATCCAGTCTGCTGAACCTATATAAAACTTCCCTTCCCAAGGTTTTTGGGCACCCTCTGAGAAAAAATAAATTCGTGAATGCTCTAAAAATCTTCCAATCACTGATATTACTTTGATATTCTCACTTAAATTTTTCACACCAGGTCTTAATCCGCAAAAACCTCTTACGATTAATACGATTTCAACTCCAGCTTGAGAAGCTTCATACAAAGCTTCAGTAATCACTGCATCTTCCAAGCTGTTCATTTTGGCCACAATTGATGCTTTCTTCCCATTTTTAACCAATTTAATTTGTTCTTGAATCATGGCCAAAAAACTTGACTTGGCATTAACTGGAGACACCAATAAATGTTCATAATTCATTTTTAAACAAGTGCCCGTTAAGTAATTAAAGACATGACTAATTTCTTGCGTAATTTGCGAATTAGTCGTAAACAAGCCTAAGTCGGTGTAGAGCTTTGCCGTTTTCGAGTTATAATTACCTGTTCCAATATGAACATATCTTTTTAAACCTTCATTTTGTTCCTGCCGTATTACCATAGCGATTTTTGAATGAGTCTTTAATCCCATAACACCATAAACGACATGAACGCCGGCTTCTTCCATTTTTTTTGCCCAATAAATATTTCTTTTTTCATCAAATCTTGCTTTCAGCTCAATAAGACAAACAACTTGGATTCCATTTTCTGCCGCATTAATTAAAGCCGCAATAAAAGGAGATTTTTCCTCTGTTCGATATAATGTCATTTTAATTGATAAAACTTTAGGGTCTGTACTTGCATCCGCAATAAACTTCTCCACAGAAGATTTAAAATTTTCATAGGGATGATGGACTAAAATATCTTTTTCTTTTATTTTTTCGAAAAAACTTCCATACATAAAGTCTGGTTTAGTCACTGGCCTCCACTCTGAATATTTCAAATGAGGAAAGTCCAATTCACATAATGAGTCTAATGATAAATAATCCATATTTTTTTTATAGTAATAAATATCTTCTTCCTTAAGGTCTAACTCATCCATAAGGTAATTTAACATCTGCTCATTTAAATGTTCCTTAAGACACTCTAATCGAATAGGCTCTTGTAAACGTCTATAATTTATTGATTCTTCCACCAACTCAAGTAAATCCTCCGTATCTTCATCATCATGCTCCCAATCCGCATTCCTCGTCACTCGAAAAGGCATAACATCAAT